>JARRCD010000032.1 GCA_029982875.1 Candidatus Cloacimonadota bacterium
ACCACTTCCCGCCTGATTATGAGCGCAATAAGGAAAGTGAATTCAAGCCCCCTGAAAAACCCAAACCTGAAGTCATAGTGCAGACCGAAGTCGATACTGTATACATTGAAAAGGAAGTCACTAAGATTCAGAGCTTAAGCTTGCCTGCTATATATTTTGAAACTGATCAATATAATATCCAGGCTTCAGAGGAAGAGAAATTGCAGGATTTGATCCGCATTCTAAATGAATACCCGGATTTTTATCTTGATATTTACGGCTTTGCCGACACGCGTGCTTCCGAAGAATACAATCTCAAACTTACTTTTAACCGCGCTAATGCCGTAAAAGAGTACTTGATCGAAAGAGGAATAGACCCCGCCCGACTATCAGCCTATGGTCATGGTAAAGTTTCAAAGATTAGTAGTGAGGGACTTGATCTTGATCTGTCCCAGAGTCGTAAAGTACTCTTCCTGCTCAAGAAAAAGCCATAAGCGCAATCTATACTTTTGAAACGCGATCATACTGACCATCTTGGTGTGCGCAAGCGAATATTGATAAACACCCTGTCAAACTATGGCAAGATGTTTATCTCGATAATCGTTACCATCTTCCTAACCCGCATTCTCTTTTTGGGCTTATCCAGAGAAGAATACGGGTTTTGGGCGTTGTTATGGTCTATCTTTGGATATTCCTTGTTACTCGATTTTGGCTTTGGCACTGCGGTGCAAAAACATACCAGTGAATGCAGTGTAAGTGCTGATTGGGACAAATACAATCGGGTGGTGAGCACCGTATTCTTTTGCTATGTGTGCTTTGCAGTTCTGATCGTGGCATTCTCGGTCGTTCTCAGCTTTTATATTCACAGACTCTTTGGCATTGATAGCAGTAATATTGCCTATTTCCAAAAGGTGCTGATTATGTTTGGGATTGGTTCCGCAATCTGCTTTCCCTTTGGGTTTTTCACCGAGATTCTACGGGGCTTGCAGAAGCTGCACATCCGCAATGTAATCCAGGTTACATTTATGATCCTGAATTTTATCGGTATGGCCATTATGATCCATCTCAAGATCAATCTTATCGGGATGGTCTTTGTGGCTTTGGGCACCAATTTCTTGGCCAGCCTTTCTATGATGTATGCTGCGCATCGTCTGATTCCCCAATTTCGCATCCGCTTGCACTTCTTTGATCCCACTCTCTTGCGCGAAGTGATGAGTTTTTCCCTCTTTGCCTATCTCATTACTTTTTCAAACCTCATTATCCTCAAAACTGATCAATTGGTAATTTCGATCTTTGGTTCCGTTGCTCTGGTCGCGATATATCAAATCTCGATTCGCCTGGCAAGTACATTTCAAAGATTATCCGCCCAATTCCTTGATAATGTAGGGCCTGTCACTGCCACCCTCTTTGCTGCGGGCAACAAATCCAAAATGAATCAATTGATGCTGCAAAGCAACCGCCTCATGGGTATCATTTCCTCAATGCTGCTTATTCCGCTATTGGTATATGTAAAACCGCTTCTCAATATCTGGCTCAAGCTGGATCATCCGGCCGGGTTGATTTGTGCCATAATCCTTTTGATCTCAATGTATATTCTGCTCTTTTTCCGTTCTTCTTCTGTGTCTGTAATGCTGATGGCAAATGAGCACAAGATTCTTACCCTTGTCGCCGTCAGCGAAGCTATGTTAAATCTGGGACTTAGTATTTTGCTCATTCACATTGTGCCCCAGATCCTTACAAATATGGGTATCGTGATCTCAGATTCCGCTATCATCGGCGTGGCCTTGGGCACCTTGATTCCCAATGTGATTTTGGCTTTCAGTTTCAATATACCCAAAACTTGCCGTTTTGCGGGGATCACTATCAAAGAATATCTGCAAAAAGTTGTTATCAAAACCATCCTGATCAGTATAATTACTTTTTGTTTTGCCGTTTTGCTCTACCATCTATCCTATCCCGATAACCTCTTTCGCTTGCTACTGTATTCCCTGCTCAGCGTTATACTCTATCTATATCTTAGCTACGTCATTGGTCTTCAAGCTTGGGAAAGAAAGCGGATAAAGGATTATGTGCATAGCAAATTGGCAAAGTCGAAGATAACTCCCTGATGCTGAAAGGATAAACGAAGGCATGATGCCACTATCCAGGGCGGAAGGATAGAATACAGGGCTTCTTTGCTAACTAAACTCTTACTGCTCAAGATGCTTGGGGATGTGATTTCAGCCTTCTTCAGAAGAGCACAACCCTGATCATACTATGGCGTTCGGTCAGATTGATTTGATCTACCCAGAGCAATCCTTTGGCGAAGGTAAGAAGGTCTCTCTCATATAGATGCGGGGGATAAATCATGCGGCTACTCATAAACCTATTCCGGAATAGAACTCCCTGCTTCAATCTATTTTCGAGGAGCCAGTCAAAATACGAGATCAGATCGAATAGAGCAAGGTTTATAGATTATTGGGATGGATGGCAGCTACCGGACAGCCTCTGAATATTGAAGGTTCAAGTCCGGTGCAGATGCCGCAATTGGTGCACTTTAATGAATCAATATAAGCTTTGCCCGCGAAGTATGTAATGGCGTTTTCAGGACATTTCCTCAAACACATATTGCAGGCGATACAAATCTTACGATCTACTACATAGTATTGCTCTTTTACCTCTGAATCTTTATTCATGATTTCTGCTGCAACAGATTCAGGGATGGCCTTTTGCTTTGGAATGGTATCACGAGTTATCATCGCTATTTCCTTAGAAAACGATTCTGATGAAATGCGGCCTTCAGTTTTTTCCGCTTGCTTGGCTGGCAGTGTAGTTGCTGTTTCTGGGCTATGAGCAGAATCTGCCTCGGCGGGGATTGGGGAAGACATCTCCAACTGAGTCATAGCCATAAAACCATCTACACACCTGACACAGCCAATGCACTTGATCGTATCGATTACTGCTTTGCCATTCACCATAGTAATTGCTTCGACAGGACACACTTCCTGTTTGACATGATGAGGGAAGATTCCTCGCGCCGCCAATACTTGAAAAATTGCTATAATTAAGAGTAATAGAATAAGAACGATCTGCAAAAACCTATTCATCTTTCCTTCTTTACTGTGATTGTTCCTGGTTTGGGGCATACTCGAGCACAACGCAGACAGTGGATACAATCCTCAGACTGGACATATTCGTCAGATAAAATATCAAGATTCATGGAACAATTTAAACTACACAACCCACAATCATTACAGCGTTCCAGATTGCGCTGAACTTTGTGCCGGGGAATAGAAAAGAGCTGCCCCACTTTCTGAGCTATATTTAACAAAGCTGCATACGGACAAAGATATCTGCACCAAAATCGCTCAAAAAAGAGAGGACCAAGGGTGATAAGGCCGAGGGTGAGCAGGCCACCGATGGCTACGGAAGGTAATCTCGACAAAGCATATAAGGGGCAAAACTGAATATATATCCAAGCAAATCCGGTGATAACGAGCAAGATAGTGATTAGTAAGATCAGGTATTTGGTTTTGCTCAAAATGCCCTCATAATACCGGGGAAGCTGTTTCTGACCAGGTTTTCTAAGAGCTGCATAAATCCATTCCTGATAACTCCCCAAAGGGCAGATAGATCCACAATAGACTCTCCCCCAAAACAGGGATATTATCATAAATATAATGCCTAAAAGGATGCCCAGAGCAGCTAAACCTAAGCTGAGATTGATGATATTGCCCCTCAGCAAACCAAAGCAGATTACGGCATAGGGACATAAATTATGGATGGGATTTTTCCCTACCATGATACCGAATACAAGGATTGCTGTAGCCAGAATAAAGCACAAAATCTGGATCAGACTTCGCTTCTTCATGTTAACTTTGCAGGAACGCGCTTCTTTGAGCTCGAGATAAGCTCTCGACAGGGTTATTTATGGCATCATGATAGCATAAGCGCTCGGTCCTGCGGAAAATCCCCAAGTGAATCTCATCCTCAGCCAACGCCAATCTTCTGGCCTCCTCATCAGACTGAGGGAGTTCGGAAAATGGGCGGCAGCGCTCATTGTACAGCTCGTAAGTATTATTGTAACTAACGCAGGGTTGGAGCACTTCTACAAAGGAAAATCCCCGATGCTTGACCGCTTGATATATGGTGTCGGCAAGATGAGCGATCTTAGCCGTATAACTGCGCGCAACAAAGGTAGCTCCTGCTTCCATCATCAGGGTCACAGGGACAAATGGTATTTCTACATTGCCTTTAGGGGTGGAAACGCCTCTAAATCCTACTGGCGATAGCGGAGACGCCTGACCCGTTGTTAGTCCGTAATTGCCATTGTTGTGCAAGATAAAAGTGATATCCATATTTCGTTTGGCTGCAAACAGAGTGTGTTCCAAGCCTTCACTAAAACTATCCCCATCCCCGCCAAAGGCGATGACGTCCAAGGCAGGATTAGCCAATTTGATGCCTTGAGCTAAAGCCAGAGATCTGCCATGCAAACCATATATCCCAGAGATATTGAGATAGTCAAAGATTTTTCCATGACAACCTATTCCGGATGTCATTACGATATCCTGCAGGTTGTGCCCCTCGTCCTGCAGCTTTTGAATAGCCTCTTTAACGGAAGCAAAGAGCCCGAAATTTCCACAACCCACACACCAGGTATTCTCTTTTGAGCTGGTTAGATTACGCATTTTCTGCCTCCTTAATAGCTTGCACGAGTTCATCTGTACCAAAATGTCGCCCGTCATAGCGCAGAATGGTGGCTTTTACCTTTACCTTCAATTTGTTCTTCAAGAATTCAGCAAAGTGAGCCTGAGATGAGTGTTCGGCCACGATCACTTCCTGACCCGCATAGCTTGCCAGTTCTTCCCCAGGGAAGGGCTCCAGGTAAATGGGAACAACCAGAGTAAAGGCATGATATTTTTGAGCTTCTCTCAGCTCCATAGCCGTGGATCCATAAGCAAAAACCACACTTTGCCCGCTTCCATAGATCGCAACCCGTTGGTATCTTGAAGTAGCTTTTGCTATGGTCTCATATTTTCTCTTGCGTTTATCCCGCATAGCAACTATAGCTGGGGCTTCATCAGTGCGCACACCGCTTTCCAGATGCTCGTTGCTATTCCATTTGATCACGTCATCCTCAGCGCAGTTTTGAGTTCCGGGGAATTTTAGCGGAGATATTCCGGATTCGGTGATTTCATATCTTTGGTAAGGTTTTTGACCTGTAGGAATAGTTTGCGTAGCTTCCGGAATATCATCGATAGGTAAATCAATATTGCTCCTACTTTCACTAAGGTGTTTCTCCGTTAGCAGAATGGCTGGGCTTTGGCATTCCCAGACCAGATCCAGCAACTCAGCAGCAAGACTAAATGCACGTTCAAAGCAATCCGGAGAAGCCACTATCCGGGGGAATTCTCCGTGACCTTGATTGAGGGCAAAATATAAATCTTCCTGAGCAGTATAAGTAGAGACTCCGGTAGCGGGACCAGGTCGGGAAGATAACACACACAGGAGTGGCGCTTCCACCATACCTGCCAGCGCAAAGCCTTCCTGCATCAAAGCAAATCCACCTCCAGAACTTCCTACCATAGAGCGTTTGCCCGCAAAAACAGACCCTATAGCCATATTGATCGCAGCCAATTCGCTTTCCACCTGCATTGCCAATACTTTTAACTTATCACTTTGCTTTGCCAGATAATGCAGGAGAGGCGATGCTGGAGTCATGGGATATCCATAGTAGCAATCCATGCCTGCTGCCCAAGCGCCAAGGGCAATCAGTTGATTTCCGCTAAAGGTGCTTTGAGGGACCATCCTATGCTTTGAGATATGATAGTTTACCTGCATCTCCTGTGGAGAAAAGAGCTTGTATACCGCCTCAGCGAAAGCGGTATTCCCCGCGCTATTACCGTGGTAACCCTCAGCTATACTCTGAAGCATAAAGTCATAATTAATATTACCGACCGCAGCAAAGATGGCAATGGCAGCGATAGACATAGTGCCGCCATCAGGATAGCTTTGCTGCTTGAGTTTGGCCAGAGGAAGCGGGATCGCGCTGGAGCCCTGGGCGTCTCCCTCATTGCAAAAGTGAAGTGCATCTTCAGAACCATCTTCTTGATGTCGTAAAACGCTCCGCTGATCAAAACTTATAATCAGATCCGCTTTTTTGTAGGCATTGCATAGCTTGCCCGCTGAAATGCTAACTACACTGAAATTGTGTCCGCCTTTGATGAGTGATTGATAATCATCAACCTGAAAGGTATAGTTACCCAGCTTGGCAGCCATATCAGCAATTACTTGGGCAGCTTTTTTGACTCCTTCGCCGGCTTTCCCGCCGATCAGGACGGTTAAGATCTTTTCAGTCAAGGTGCTTAACTCCTTGCTTGAGATCGGTTTGCCAAAGAATCAAGGGTCCTGATATGCTCACTAAGATCATAATTTAAGCGGGATCTCACTCTATACAGCAGTTCCTGCACAGGCTCAACTTGGTTATATTCTTCAGCATAGTAAAGGGCGACATCGGCAAAATAGCTCTGACTCGGATAGGATAAGAGTCCCTTTTCAATGAAGGGCAAGCTCTCTTCGGTATGGTTTTCCATCAGATAAGCGAGCACATAACTGATGTAGATGCGCCAGCCTTCAGGATGCTTGAATATCACATCATCTACAAATCTATCCAGTTTTTCCCAGTCCTTGTTGCCGCTGTAGAAAGTGGTATAAAACTCGGTGAGTTTGATCTCATCATCGATAAAGATTCTGCCTCTTTCGATATAGGATGCAGCTCTTTCAAAATCTCCTTGTTCCGCAAAATGGCTGGCTGCACGCACAAAGCCCGAGCCGTAATTCAGCACCAGCCTGCGCATGTTTTCATCCTTAAATACTCTGGCATCATCGATGGATCTGTAATCATAGACTTCATCGATGTTCTTTAACAGTCTGGGGATGTTTTCTTGATCTTTCGCCCTTGTGCTAACCAATCTGGCTACCATGCCCTCATTTCGCGTATAGTCTTCAAAGCCGATATAGCTCTCGCAGGTAACGGCGAAGTAGATCGGGCGATGGCCAAAGTTATCCTTGATGATCTGCATGACCGCCAGATCCGAGATTCTGTAAAAAGATTCATTGGGACGCCAGGCCGGTGTTTCTTCCAAGCTGAGAATGAATCCGCCTGAGGCTGGAGTTCCGCGCACTTCCAAGCTGTTTTGCAATCTCGAAATTGTCAAATCATCTATTTTATCATCCGGATAGGAAAACAGAATTCCTTCTTTATCTCTGAGTTGACGGATATACCAAGGAGTATTTAAAAGGGAGAGATTTGCCACGGATACATCCTTGCGAATTCCCTTCAAGCAGCTATTTTTATACTCCATAGCACGCTGAATCGCTTCTTGTGCCTTCGCTGAGGGCATCACATCCTGCGCCGGATAGATATGTTCTTGGGCAAAAGGATCCGCTACTGCTTGGGCATACCAAAGCGGGAAGGTGTCGTTATCTCCATTGGTAAAGATGATGGCATTCTCTTCTAAGGAGTTCAAAAAGTTCAACCCATAATCCAGTGCGATAAATTCATTGGAGCGATCATGGACGTGATACTGAGAGATCATATTGCCGATGGGCAGCAAGATCAGCAAGGCCGCCAGGGCGTATTTGACTGCTTTTTTCCTCAACAGCGAGATCACCGCCAGAGAACCTATCCCCAGCCAGATAGCCCACATATTATACCCTACTACAAAGAAATAGTCACGATCCCTCACTTCCGCATTGGAAAGATTCATCACAAAGACCATTATAATAGTAGTAAGCAGGATCACCACAAAAAAGTAGTTGAAGCTATGACGATTACGCATTCTTTGGAAATAAGCGCCGGCTATACCAATGAGAAAAATAAAGAGATTCCCGATCCCTTTGCCCAATTCCTGCCCCATATTTACGATCGGAGCCAGGATCCCTTGGGGGAACCACTGCATGCCAAAATAGCGCAGGAAGTGGTGATTCATTTGATCTCCCAAAAAGGAACCCCGACGAACCACAAAACTGGTATTTCCATACTGTTTGCGCATGATATAATCCCAAAATGAGGAAATCGTACTGGGATGCCCTTCATTGATAAAGGGTCGATCTGCCGCACGGACCATCAGATAGATATGGCTCGACAAGCCTAAAAACACCAACCCAATGGACATCAACCAATACTGCTTGCTAAAGACATCTCTCAGCTCATAAGCCAAGATGATCAAGGCTACAAGGCCAAAGCCCCATTTGTCAAAATCGTCCAGGTTCATGCTGTTCCCGATCGCACCAAATATGAAGTATCCCGCCAGGATAGCGATGGTATATCCTATTACTTTCAGCCAAAAGTTCTCTTTGGTACGCCCTTCCCGAAGCAAGGGATATACCACGATAAACAGCACCGCGGGAGCAATTTGCAAGGCAGTTTGATGCACGCAAAAGCCCAAAAAGAAGAGATATACGATAAAAAGCAGGATGTTTTGATGATCGTAATCATGGCTTTTCTCCACCCAGATCAGGGTAAGCCAGAGGATCAAATTCACAAAAAATACTAAGCCCGAGTATACCTCAGCTTCAATGGCATTCATCCAAAATGTGAAGGAAAAAGCGGCATACAGGGCTGCCACCGCTCCCGCAAACATCGCTTCCCAAGCTTGTACCTTGAGCATGCTCACCAGCTTCACGGTAATAAGATAGGTAAACATTACGGCAAAAGCAGAGCTGAGGCAAGATATAAAGGCCGCGATTACGCTATGTGGGACTAACCATCCAAACAATGCCACCATGGCGCGTCCGAACAGAATATAAAAAGGATTACCGGGAGGGTGAGGCACTCCCAGGATGCTGATGCAGGTAGCATATTCTCCACTATCCCAAAAACTCATCGTGCGGGCTTGAGTAGTGACATAGACCACCAAAGTAAGGGCAAAGAGTACCCCAGCCAGAATTCTGTTGTAATTCTGAGGAACAATGGCTTGAGGCCGTATCACAGAGTCGTCTCTGCGTATTTTGGGTTCAGGTTTTTCGTATTGCTTTGGTTTGGCTTTAGTAAGTTGTTTTTTAATTTCGCTATTCTTTGCCATCTAATCTCCTGTTTAATCCTTTAAGCCAGTCTTGGCATAACTGGCAATAATCTGCTTTTGAGCGAAGAAAAATAGTATCAAGATTGGAATGATGCTAAAGGTAGATGCCGCCATCAACAAGGTTGTCTGGGTGGAAGCCTCTTGATTGAAATAACTCAGCCCGACCTGCAACACTCTGAGTTCAGGCCGGTTGATCATTACCAGAGGCCACATAAAACTATTCCAGCTGCTGATAAGAGAGAATACCGAAGCAGTGGCAATAATCGGTTTGGATAGAGGAATCACTATGCGCCAGAGCATCCCAAATACCGAGCAGCCATCGATAGCTGCAGCGTCAAAGAGTTCCTTGGGCAAGGCCTTAAAGTGCTGTCTAAATAGAAAGATAGTGAAGATATTCGCAGTCCAGGGGATGATCAGGGCATTATAGGTATCCAACCAGTTAAGCTTATCCAGTAAAATATAAGATGATATCATGTAGATCGGTTGTGGCACCATCATCATGGATAAAAACAGGTAAAAGAAGAAATCTCGTCCCCGAAATTCCATCCTGGAAAAAGCGTAAGCAGCCAGCAAACCCGTAAACAATACCCCTATCAGGCTCAAGAAACTCACATAGATAGTATTATAAAAATACAATCCAAAGGGAACCTTCTTGAAGGCTTTGACAAAGTTTGAAAAATGCAAGCTCGGTTTCTTGCGCACAAGCTCAATTTGAGCAGAAGGAACCTTTTTATATTCCTCTTTGATATTGAGCTCTTCATCCAATAAATGGATCACGCTGGTATCGCCTTCTTCCATTACCAAAAGAATTCTCTCTTTTACTCCCTCATTATTCCAGACATAGTACTCTTCTTTGGGGATAAAGAGAGTCTCTTGCTTATTAAATTCGGATTGAGTCATCAGCGCGGTTGAGATCATCCAGATAAAGGGTATTATCATGGTAAGTCCAAATATGGTCAGGATCAGGTAGGTGATTGTGCTTCTTATTCTATCCATTGTAAACCCCTTTAATAAGTTACGTGTCTTTCCAAGCGGCGCTGGAGGATGGTTAGCCCTAAAATCAAGATAAAGAGGGTGAGCGCCACAGCCGACGCATAACCCATCTCCAGAAGGTCAAAGCCTTTCTCATAGATGTAATACACAATCAGCTTGGTGGTATTCAGTGGGCCTCCCTTATCTGTCATTAAGTAGATCTGAGCAAAGGTTTGGAAGCTTACTATAGTAGTCATTAACAATACATAAAAAGTAGTAGGTGAGATCAAAGGCACGGTGATATGCCAAAACTGTTTGGATTTACTGGCTCCATCAATCTCCGCTGCCTCATAATATACCTTGGAAATATTTTGCAATCCGGCCAGATAGATGATGGTATTGTATCCCAGTCCCTTCCAAACCGTCATGATGATGATGGCAAAGAGCGCCTGAGAAGGACCGTGCAAATATCTCGGAAGATTGATCCCGATATCCTGAAACATGAGGTAAAATATCCCTCTGGATTCAGACAGCCAGCCTTGGGGTGAGATTCCTACATAACCCAGAAAAGTATTCATCAAGCCGGTTTGCTCGTTAAAAATCAATTTCCATACTATCGAGACTGCCACCAGGGAAGTAACAAAGGGCATAAAATAAACAGTCCGGAATAAGCCCTTGAGGTATTTTATCCGATTAAGCAATACGGCAAAGAACAGCGAAAAGATGATAGATGCCGGAACCTGAATGATCACCAGCCACAAGGTATTGCCCATGGATTGCCAAAAGACGGGATCATGAATCATATTCTGGTAATTTTCCAGTCCGATGAATCTTCCGGTCCCCTGTAGCGACCAATCAAAAAAGGAAATGATAAAACTCATCACAATCGGGATCAATCGAAATGCTATTACTATCACCAAGGCAGGCAATAAATACAGATACGGGGAAATCTTCCACTTTGTTTTCATCTCTCACCACCATTTTCATTTTCACCAGATTTGCGGTAGTCGCGCCAATCTATACCGAGTTTCGTGCACTTTTTATAGAAGTTTTCGCGGGTGATCCCGGCAAGTGCAGCTGCCTGAAGAATGTTCCCGTTCGTTTTCTTCAATAGGTTTTTGATATAGTATCTACTAAAATCTGCTTTGGCTGTAGCCCAATTTTGATCCCCGATATCATATTTAATATCATGATCTTGGGTTTCTCCCACTATGGTTTCGGGCAGATCTTCAGGTTGGATCACTTTGTTCTCCGCCAAGATCACCGCATGCTCCAAGGCATTGCGCAATTCGCGGATATTACCCTTCCATTCGTAGTTTAACAACAAAGACATCACTCCCGGAGAGATCTTGAGTTCATCCTTTTTATATTTATGGCAAAATTCCTGCACAAAGGAACTGGCAAGAATCCTGATATCATCCCGTCTTTCCCGCAAGGGAGGAATATGCAGATTGATTACATTCAGCCGATAGTAGAGGTCTTCCCGAAAGCTACCGTTCGCTACCATGGCCTTGATATCCTTATTTGTAGCAGCGATAATGCGCACATCGCTCATGATGTCACTATCTGATCCTACGGCACGAAATATTCCGCTTTCCAGCACCTTAAGCAGTTTCACCTGAAAGGCCAGCGAAGTCTCGGTTATCTCGTCCAGAAAGAGCGTGCCGCCATTAGCTTCCTGAAAGTAACCTATCTTATCCCGGTGAGCATCTGTGAACGAGCCTTTTTTGTGACCAAAAAGTAAGCTTTCCAACAAAGTCTCGGTCAGACTCCCGCAATTCACAGCTACAAATTTACGTTGACGGCGCGGGCTATTGCGATGAATCAATTCGGCAAAGACAGTCTTCCCCACTCCAGTTTCACCGGTGATCAGAGCGAGTGTATCCAAAGCGGCAATCTTCTTTACCTTTTGGATCAAGCTTTGAATCGGGGCACTATTGCCAATAATCAGATCCGTCTCCAGATCCTTATGAATCATGGCATTCAAGCGCTTGTTTTCCGAAATCAGCCATTGAGCCTGCAAGGTCTTTTCCACCAGGATATTGATCAAATCCAGATTCCGGATAGGCTTTTCGATGAATTCGCTTGCGCCCAGTTTCATAGCTTGCACGGCAGTCTCGATTGAGGCTTGCCCGCTTACCGCTATTACCGCCGTATATGGATATTTGGCAGTGATTTCGCCGATCAAATCCAAGCCACTCTCGCCAGGTAAGACCAAGTCCACCATCGCAATATGATATCTTGCCGCTTCCAGCCGTTGCCGTGCTTCCCGGAGGCTGGTAACTGTGGTTACCTGATATTCACCCAGCAATTGAGAGCTGATCAGATCGAGGCTTTCTACGGAGTCATCCACTACCAGGATGCTGTGCTTTTCTCTCATAACAATAGTCCCATGAGCGCTTTCTCCTGACTATCCCAGGCGCTCTGGATCGGAACTGCTTCCATTCCCAAAAGCTCACACTTGGGCGCTACACACAAATCCTGAATCTGCGCGCGGGAAAGCTGCATATCCGGTTTGATATAGAGGCAGGATAGTTTCTCTTTTTCACAGATGCCGGTTTTCAGTCTGAGCGAATCCGTATAGCTGCTGAGTTTCAAAAGCACGGCTTCATACCATAAAGAAAGATACAGCGGTGAAATCTTCAGCAATTTGCTGCTTTCTTGATCCTCTCGCTCAATGCAAACGTGATGCTTGATATTAAGATCATGCTGCAGATATTCCAGCTCCTGATCCAACCACTTATTCAGATATAGCTCCTGCTCAAAAGCCAAAGCTTTGCTGCCTAAATGATGAATCAGGTTTTTGAGCGTATCGTCAATTTTGATCCCAGCATCATAGATCTTAATGCTCTCTTTAAGCTCTGGATGGGCCTTTTCCAGTCTTTGCGAATATCCCAGGATCAGATTGAGATGATTGTTCAGGTTATGAACCAAACCTTCCAAAATGTGACGCGCCAGGATATAATCATTCATGATTCAATGGATTTTCTGATAAGCTTTCAGGCCTTCACCAAAGATATACATCGCCTTTTTCAAATCTTGCTGATTCAGGATATATGCCAATCTCAGCTCATCTTTACCCAATCCATCCGTAGCATAAAAGCCCTGCGCGGGAGCAGACATCACGGTTTCGCCATCAATCGCAAACTCTGTGAGCATCCAGATTACAAAATCCTCGGCATCAGCGATGGGCAATTTTGCTATGATATAAAAGGCTCCGGCGGGTTTTTTGCACATTACGCCTTCCATAGCGCAGAGCTCGTTATAGACCAGATCTCTACGGGCTTGGTATTCTGCCACGATGCCGGAAAAATATGAATCTGGCAGGAAGATACAGGCATTGGCTGCCAATTGATCGACAGTTGGCGGACAGAGCCGGGCCTGCGCAAATTTGAGGGTAGCTTCCATCACCGCGCGATTCCTGGAGATGATGCATCCGATCCGTGCCCCGCAGGCAGAATAGCGCTTGGATACACTATCCACCATTATCGCATTATCGTCAAAGTCGGGCAACGATAACACGCTGCTATGGCTCAAGCCATCATAGATGAATTCACGATACACTTCATCCGAGATCAGGAAGAGCTCGTGTTTTCTGCATATATTGGCTATGCGTGTAAGTTCAGCTTTGCTATAAACCGCTCCCGTGGGATTCCCCGGATTGCACAGCATGATGGCCTTGGTCTTATCTGAGATCAAGGCCTCAAAAGCAGAGTCATCCGGTAAGGCAAAGCCATCTTCGGCATGGGTAGTGATTGCTCGCAGCTTGATCGATGCCATGGTGGCAAAGCCGTTATAATTGGTATAAAAAGGTTCCGGAACGATGATCTCATCGCCTGCATTGGCGACCACTATCATGGCAAAGGTGATGGCTTCACTCCCAGCCGTGGTAACTATGATATCTTTTGTTTCCAGGTTGATGCCATGTTTCTTGTAATATAATATCAGGTTCTCTTGATATACTTCCAGTCCCTGAGAAGGGCCATAAGCCAGGACTTGATCAGAAAACTTGTGATATTCATTGATCATTTCGGGCGGGGTGGGGATATCCGGTTGCCCGATATTAAGGTGATATACCTTGATTCCTCTTTTCTTGGCAGTTTGAGCGTAAGGCATCAGCTTGCGGATCGGCGAGGCCTGTACATTTTGAGCTCTTTCTGATAACTTCATGGTCTGATCCTCAATAATATTCTCTTTGTGCCCTTTATTTGGGACAGTAAAAAAAAGACAAGGAAAATCTTTCTTTTAGCGCAGAAATCTGCGTCCTGGCCGCGTTCCAGCCAGCATCGTATAGAATCTGCGTCAATCTATTGTTAGCCATTCGCAGCTACTATCATTATCAGCCCGCCCTGCTCAAAGCAGACAGGGCTATTCGAATCTATGCGTAAATCGCAGGGATGAAGATATCCTTAGTTCACCTTAAAGGTCTTATCGCCTTTTTCCAGATATGCGATTATCTGTCTGGCTGCAGCAATACCTGCATTGATATTGGCTTCGGCGGTTTGAGCTCCCATCTTTTTGGGGGTACAGAAAATGCGATCTGCATATTGCTTATTGATCTCTGCCAGGTTATCAGGGGCGACATCACTCACATAGCGAAATCCCTTTTTCCCCGCAAAAGCCTTTAGCAGGGCGTCTTCATCGATCACTTCTTTGCGGGCTGTATTGACCAAGATCGCGTTATCGGGCAAAAGAGAAAGCAATTCCCAATTGATGGATTTTTTAGTTTCACTATTGGCCGGAATGTGCAGAGATACAAAGTCTCCGGTGCTAAAGATATCTTTCACTTTGCTCAGGGGCTTCACCTTGTTTTTAGTCATGATCTCATTGGTCAGATAAGGATCATAGGCGTATACTTCCATCCCTATCCCCTGCGCCATTTTAGCCACGAGCCTGGCAATATGGCCATAGCCAAAAAGCACCAGCTTCTTACCGGCTAATTCGGTACCGCTCTTGCCATTAAATTTTCCCCGCGCCATATAGATCATCAACCCTATGGTCAATTCAGCCACGGCATTGGAATTTTGACCGGGGGTATTCATTACTACCACATCGTGGGCGGTGGCAGCTTTGAGATCCACATTATCATAACCTGCTCCCGCTCGCACCACTATCTTGAGATTCTTAGCCGCATTGAGGACATCCTCATTCACTTTGTCACTACGGATGATCAAGGCATCTACATCGGCTACTGCCTTATGCAAGTCCTTCACATCCTGGTAGGATTCCAAAAATGAATAGTCATACTTTGCCGTTTCTAATTCGGCTTTGATCTTTGCGGCTGCTTCAGCTGCAAATGGTTTCTCTGTAGCAATCAGTACTTTTGGCATAATTGCCTCCATCTATGTATTTTGTTAATCTCCCATCGAAATTCCCAGACCCCGGGCAGTTTTTACCATATTCCCTTCCGGATCCACCAAGTTGTATTCCTTAATAGCGTCACAGATCGGAACTGCTATGATATTTGGGTGCCGATAGGCAACCATGTGTCCCCATTTCTTTTCCAAAACCAATTCGAATGCCTTTACTCCAAATTGCGAGGCCAGAATGCGGTCAAAGGCATTGGGGGAACCCCCTCTTTGCAGATGCCCCAAAATCGTTTCTCTGATCTCAATCGGACACCCTGCTTCGCGCAGCTCATTGGACAGCCGCATACCCGCTCCTCCCAGACGAATCTCCATCGCTCCGGGTGTATCATTTTTTGTGTAAGACATCCCCCCATGAATGGGAGTAGCTCCTTCGGCAATCACTATATTGGCAAATCCTCTGCCACAATCTACCCGCTCATTCACGATCTGCAGGACTTTTTCTATATCATAGGGGATTTCCGGAATCAGGCAAACCTCTGCCCCACCTGCTATCGCCGCATGCAAGGCAATCCATCCGGCATATCTGCCCATCACTTCCAGAATCAGCACGCGATGATGGCTGGCGGCAGTCGTAACCAGCTTATCCACGGCATCTGTCGCCACATCCACGGCAGTCTGAAATCCAAAGGTAAAATCGGTATCTGAAAGATCGTTATCTATGGTCTTGGGAACACCAATAATCGGACAACCAAGCTCAAAAAGTCCTTGAGATATCCGCTGCGATCCATCTCCGCCGATATTGATGACGGCATCTATATTTTGATAGCGTAGCCTATCCATAAAATCTTTACTGCGGTCCACTGTATCCCAGCTGCCATCGGCATTTTTCACCGGCCAGGCAAAGGGACCTCCCTTATTTGTGGTTCCGATGATTGTGCCTCCCAAGACATGGATCCCGGACACTTTATCGGGACTTAGCTCAACTATATGCATGGGATCTCTTAACACCCCGTCAAAAGCATCGATCGAACCCAAAACTTCCCAATTATGCTCCTGAGAAGCTCGTTTTACCACGGCTCGTATCACTGCATTAAGACCAGGGCAATCTCCCCCGCCTGTAGCGATCAAAAGTCTCTTTTTCATATTTACTTCCTCTATACTCATTAAAGCTTATCTTGAAAAGTCCTGCTTTTCTGTCAAGCAAATCCAGCGAATCATCTTACAAAAAGGATGTTAACCCATCTCACGCACGGCTGTTATCAATCCGGTACTATCTCAACCACACGGTGTTGGAATCGTTTGTAATCCCGCAGACTCATTAATGAGGCCCCTCCCCAAAAATCCTGCAGCCAAAAAGAAAACCGAATTTATCCCCAAAATATTGAGTAAGGTAAAACCCAAAACCGGAGCTATCAATCCCCTGATGCCGGTCAGGGTGACGTGAACGCTTTGATCCATCGCCGCCTGTTGCCAGTCTCCCGGACTCGCCCTCAATGGGATTCAGGAAGGAAGGAGGGGGGTGTTGTCTGTTCTGGAAGTCGGATATGTTAAAGGCTCTAAAATGGAGCCTTTGACCTTTATTTATGGAAGGAAGTGGCATATGCCGGGGAAGCCAGAGATAGACTTGAAATTCAGCAAATTCACAGTTTAAGCAGGAAGGAACCTTGCCCATAATGTGAACTGCGGGCTCCTTACTGCTTAAAATGCGAAAAGGTAGATTTTCAACTTACAGATGAATTGTATGCTCAGGATGAGGGAGGAGATTCCTGAGCAATGCACCCCAAAATTCCTAATTCAGCAATTCGCAATTTAAGCAAGGGGGAATCCCCAAAAAGTGAACAAAAGGGCTCTATAGAGTTAAAGTGCTTATTTAGTATATTTTCATTATTATATATTTTTATATTATTGTATTATATATACTTTAACTCACCCTACCCCTCCTGAGAATCCATGCTTAAACATTGCTTAAAGATGCTTAAACGGGTTATTTCCCTCCATACATAGCACAGCTTGAGACTGTTCGCAAAGACCTGATCTATGGCCATTAAATTATTACATTAAGTTGACGACAAAGCGGGCAAAACGCACAAATATCGACCCCAAGTCCAGACTTGGCAAGCCCGAGTTCCGGAAGGACGCCATTTTAGATGGCATAACAATTGATTGCCTATACCCTATGAGTTCCGATGGGACTCGGGGATAACGGATAACGGATAACGCATAACGCGTAACGGATAACGGATAACGCATAACGCATAACCCCCTCAACATAAAAAAAAAATCTGTGCAATCCGTGAAATCTGTGAGAGACCCTCGCTGCGCGCATAACGCATAACGCATAACGGATAACGGATAACGGATAACGGATAACGCATAACGCATAACGCATAACCCCCTCAACATAAAAAAAATCTGTGCAATCCGTGAAATCTGTGAGAGACCCTCGCTGCGCGCATAACGCATAACGGATAACGCATAACGCATAACGCATAACCCCTCAACATAAAAAAAAATCTGTGCAATCCGTGAAATCTGTGTGAGACCCTCGCTGTGCGGATCACCTACAAAAAAGCCCCCCAGAAATGGGAGGCTTATATTTATGCAAGAGTCTGGCTTTTAGTACATGCCGCCCATGCCGGGATTGGGCATAGGAGCAGGTGGCTCAGGCTCAGGGATATCGGTTATAATGCACTCGGTAGTCAAAAATAGGGCTGCTATCGAAGCTGCATTTTGCACTGCACAGCGAACCACTTTGGCGGGATCGATGATACCAGCTTCAAAGAGGTTTTCATATTTACCATTGGCAGCGTTGAATCCCATGTGGATATCTTTGTATCCTTTCACTTTCTCCACTACCACGGCTCCTTCTTCTCCGGCATTATGGGCGATCTGGTAGACTGGTTTTTCCAAAGCCTTTGCCATAATCTCCACAGCCATTTTTTCTTCATGGGAGAGTCCTTTCATTTCTTTCAGTGCTTTGGCGGCTTGGATGAGGGTTACTCCACCGCCAGGAACGATTCCTTCTTCCACCGCAGCGCGGGTTGCGTGCAGGGCATCATCCACGCGGGCTTTCTTTTCTTTCATCTCGGTTTCAGTGGCAGCACCAATGCGCAAGACCGCTACGCCGCTGGAAAGCTTTGCCAAACGTTCCTGCAATTTCTCTTTGTCATAATCAGAAGTTGTTTCCGCTATCTGAGCTTTGATCTGCTTGATCCTGCCATTGACATCATCCTGGTTGCCAGCGCCTTCGCGGATGGTGGTATTTTCTTTTTCTACCAGAACCTTCTTGGCACGTCCCAGATCGGACATCGTGCAGCTATCAAGCTTGCGACCCATATCTTCAGAGATCAGGGTAGCTCCCGTCAAAATTGCGATATCTTCCATCATGGCTTTACGACGATCCCCAAATCCCGGAGCTTTTACCGCTACGATATTCAGGATGCCACGCAGTTTATTTACCACAAGTGTGGCCAACGCTTCACCTTCGATATCTTCGGCAATGATCAACATCGGTTTGCCGGTCTGTGATACTTCCTGCAGGATCGGAAGCAGGTCTTTCATCACGCTGATCTTCTTGTCATAAAGCAGGATAAAAGGCTCTTCCAATTCCGCCGTCATCTTGTCGGGATTGCTCACAAAATAAGGAGAGATATAGCCTCGGTCAAATTGCATGCCTTCCACTTTTTCCAGACCTGTATCGATAGACTTGGCTTCTTCGATATTGATGATCCCTTCTTTGCCCACGCTATCCATTGCTTCCGCAATCAGAGCGCCAATCTCGGGATCGTTATTTGCGCTGATGGTAGCTATCTGAGCTATCTCAGAACTGCTCTTGATCGTCTTTGAATATTCTTGAATCTTTTCCACTATCACCTTGCTGGCTTTTTCCAAACCGCGTTTGAGGTACATCGGATTCACACCGGCCGTCACATGCTTGAGGCCTTCTTCAATGATAGCCTGTGCCAAAAGAGTGGCTGTTGTAGTTCCATCTCCTGCATTATCATGAGTCTTTTCCGCCACTTCTTTGCAAAGCTGCGCTCCCATGTTCTCAAATGCATCTTCCAATTCAATCTCTTTGGCTATGGTTACACCATCATTAGTAATGGTCGGTGAACCATATTTCTTGTCCAATACCACGTTTCTGCCCTTGGGTCCAAGGGTGACTTTAACGGCATCTGCCAGTTTGTCCACCCCGCACTTTAGCGAAGTGCGAGCTTCGTGTGCATACTGCATTTGTTTTGCCATTTCGTTTTCCTCCATATCTTTTAAATCTGCGAAAATCATTTTTAGCAGTCTGTTCTTTTGAGTGCTAAAGTAATAATAGCCCATTTCCTGTCAAGCGCAAATTTATTTTTTTCGCTTTTTCTCTCCGTTGCTCAAGATATATGGCTTCATTATGATCATAAAATAGTGGGTCTCACACAGATTTCACGGTCTCACACAGATTTCACGGATTGCACAGATTTTCTTTTATGTTGAGGGGGTTATGCGTTATCCGTTATGCGTTATCCGTTATGGGCGCAGCTATGGTCTCACACAGATTTCACTGATTTCACAGATTTTTTTTATGTTGAGGGGTTAGCCGTTATGCGTCATGGGTTATGCGTTATGCGCCGATGGCACTAAACCCTCTAAACCCTCTCAATCCTCTCAACCCTCTCAACCTTCTCAACCCTCTCAACCCTCTAAACCCTCTCAACCCTCTCAACCCTCTCAATCCTCTCAACCCTCTCAACCCTCTCAACCTTCTCAACCCTCTCAACCCTCTCAACCTTCTCAACCCTCTCAACC
>JARRCD010000033.1 GCA_029982875.1 Candidatus Cloacimonadota bacterium
CTGGATAAGACGATCTCAGCCTTTATCAAGATTGGCAAAGAGCTGGAACTCATCAAGTAAGACCTTATTATGCGTAAAGGGGTGATATTCCTGGTTCCGGTACCTATCGGAAATCTCAGAGATATCACCCTTCGTGCTATAGACATTTTGTCGGCGGTGAGTCTGATAGCCTGTGAAGATACCCGTAAAACCTCCTTTTTGCTGAAGCATTACCAGATCCCGTGTCCCCGACTCTTGAGTTTTCACAAATTCAACGAACGCAGCCGGGAAGAGCGTCTCTTTGCGCAGCTGGATTTGGGCGCAGACATTGCGATAGTTTCGGATGCCGGCTCTCCGACTATATCCGATCCTGCCCAAGGCTTTGTCGCCAAGGCCATTCAGCGTGATTATGCCGTGCAGGCCTTGCCCGGTGCTACAGCTTTGATTCCAGCCCTGTCTATCTCCGGTTTTGATACTTCTGCCTTTCAGTTTGTGGGATTTTTGCCAGTCCAAGCCAAGCTGCGCACTCAGGCTATCCAGCAGATCAGAAATTATCCTTACCCCACTCTGCTCTATGAGAGTGTGCACCATCTCAAGGCTACTCTTACCGAGCTGGCAAAAGCGCTGTCTCCCCGCCGGGTTGCTATTGTCCGAGAGATCTCCAAGCTGCATGAAGAGTGTATTCGCAAAGAGATATCGGATCTGGTGGAGCATTATGAGATCACCGAAAAAGGAGAATTTGTAATCGTTATCGAAGGTTGCCGTGAACAAGTGCAACAATTTGATGAAGCAGGAGCGCTGAAGCTTCTGAAACTGCACCTGGATATGAGCAGTAAAGATTTAGCCGCCATTATCAGTGAGCAATGCCATATCAGCAAAAATCAGGCCTATGCTTTTGTCTTGGAGCAGAGAAATTGAAGTATCCTCTCTTACTATTTGATTTTGATGGCACCATCGCCGATTCCATCCATCTGGGTATGCGCATTGCCAATAATCTCGCTCCCGGCCTGGGCATAGAACCCATCACCGCCGCCCAATTTGCCCAAGCCCGAACCATGAGCATTCCCAAGGCCTTAAAAATGCTCAAGGTCCCTTTTTACAAGGTACCCAAAGCCATCACTCTGGCGCTAAGTGAATACCGGCATCTGATCCATGAATTGGAACCTGTGCCCCAGATTCCCGAAATGCTGCAGGAACTCTCTTTAATCCAATGCCCTACTGCACTGCTTACCTCCAATACGCAGGAAAATGTGCGGCATTTTTTAGCTCAGCATAATTTAAACTATTTTACCTGGATCGAGGGCACTTCCGGCATACTGAAAAAGCACAGCAGCATCCGTAAACAAATTAAAAAGCATTCTTTAAAGAAGGAAGACGTAATCTATGTAGGCGATGAGGTCCGCGATATCGTGGCGGCAAGAAAAAGCGGAATCCGTATCATCTCGGTAAGCTGGGGATTTCATACCACCGACCTCCTGAGCAGCGAGGATCCGGACTATCTGGTGGAAAGACCGGAACAGATTGTGCAGATAGTAAAAAGCCTGGCCGAGCCCTGACATGAAAGATGATTCCCATGCTCTGAATCCTGCTTAAATACAGCTCCAGCTAAGCTTTACAGCTTTGTGAATAGGGCTCAATCTCCCGCTTTAGAGATAGTGCATAGCTTGAGTCCACTCGTGCCAAGTGCGGGGCAGGATTTCGTTTTTGATCCCGGTATATTGGAGCATCTTTTGCAGATTTTTGAGGGCCGGATATTCGGTATAAAAATGTCCCGCATCGAGAATGGGAATCGCACTATCCAAGAAGCTGTGATAGGAAATATCTCCCGTTATCAGAAGTTCGGCCTGCGCTTGAGCTTGTGGCAATACGGAAGCCCCAGCGCCACCGCAGATCGCAATGCGGGTGATCCTCTTTTGCATACTTTGGGCAGCAGTCCAGAGTTTGACCGCCGGCACCTGTAACTTGGCCTTTACATCCAATGCAATCCCGGATAGGCTTTGGGGAGTATCGTATTTGCATAACAAACCGATATCACCAGCTGCCTCATCACCCAAACTCTGCAAAACTTCCAAATCCAAAGCCTCGGCTAAGGCATGGTTTACCCCACCCCAGGCGGCATCAAAATTTGTATGCATACTGATCAAAGCTATGCGAGTTTCAATCATCTTTAAAATCACCGGATTGGTGATGCTTTGCAGGGGACGGAAGATCAAGGGATGGTGGCTCAGGATCAGGTCATAGCCATGCTGAAGCGCATAGTCTACGGCATTGGCGCTGGCATCCAGGCTGATCAGGATGCCATTTACCTGTCGTTGCGGCTCTCCAATCAGCAGCCCGACGTTATCCCATTCTTGCGCCAGAGCAAGCGGAACAATACTCTGCAGGTGTTCCAGAATATTGGCAATAGTCATTTTTTTTCTCCTCGTGATACAGAAAGCTTGTAGCTTCTGCGGGGGTGTTTTTTTTTGAGCAGGCTTTTTGCTTGATAATCTTCCCGGAACTTATCTTCAAGCTGCGAATAGCGGATGGGATGTTCATCCGCTATGGATAGAGCCGGGCCTTGGCTAATAGTATTTTGGCTCCTTACCTTCAGGGTATAAGCAGGTAATTTTATCACACCTCACTCCTTAAATACTTATAGAAATAGGATAACCTGCCTTGAACATTAATCAAATATTATTATCAGCCCTACTATGTCCCGAGTGTCGGTGAGTGGCTAAGATGACTTCCGGTCGACTTTAGTCACCGGCAAGCGCAATATTTTCAGACTGGATTCCGCATCGCCTCCACAAAGCTCCGCTAAAACTACGGCTTGTTCCGATTGCCGGAATGACGGGACGGGGGAGGCCTGCTCCATTTCTTCTTGACACCGGAAGGCAGTATCAGAATATTGTAAAAAAAGAATGACGAGGTACCCGGCTTGAAGAAACTCTTGGTAATTCCCTTTTTGTGGTGTCTGGCTCTTTCCGCCACAAATCCTACTCATGCCATGCTTTATTCTGCCTTCATCCCGGGAGGGGGGCAGATCTACAACCATGCCTATCTCAAAGCGGGGCTGGTGATAGGCTTGCAAAGCTATTTGATCGGGACTGCTTTTTACCATGATGCCAAGGTCGATGACTATCGAGAAAAAGCTCAAGCCAGCAGCGATCCGTTCACCGTGCAACACAATCTGGATCAGGCTGAGGAGTATAAAGAGCGGCGCACCAGTGATATCTGGTGGATTGGTATCACTGCTGCACTGAGTGTTTTGGATGCCTATGTGGATGCGCATCTATCAGATTTTGAAGCCCAAAAATCCCAACTCAAACTCAGATTTGAAGATGAAAAAATGAATTTAAGCTTGGTTTTTTAGAATAAAGGAGAGACTATGAAAAAGGTAATCATCTTGTTATTGGTTATGTTTGCGGTAGTTGCCGGCTTGTATGCCCAAAGCAGGACCATGACTGTGCAGGAATTTGAGCACGAAGTCTGGCGCTTGACTAACCAGCAGAGAGCGAAATACTCTTTGCCCCTGCTGAGTTACGATGAAGGTTTGGCGGATCTTGCCCGTTACCATTCCCGGAATATGCTGCAACGGAGTTTCTTTGCCCATAAGGATCACCAAGGTTTTGAAGTAGCACAAAGACAAAAACGATATTATCCCGGTTTGGTAGTGAGTTCTATTGGCGAGAATCTGGGTAAATTCACCAATAGCACTAAAGTCTTTACGCCGCGGGAAGTAGTTACGGGCTGGATGAATTCGCCCAGTCATCGGGAGAATATCCTGAATCCGGAATATACTCATCTGGGCGTAGGTCTGACCATTAGCGGCAGTACTATGTATGCCACGCAGAATTTTGCCACTCCGCTGGTAAAGATGCGCTCCCGTCTACCTCAGAGTTTGGATCAAAGTAAAAAATACCGCCTCAGTTTTGATTATCTTGCGCCTCAACCGCGGGAGCGTCTGAACTGCACTCTGATTTATCCGGATCCGCAAAAGGCCTACAAGATTTCTGATAAACAGGAAATGGTAGGGGCGCAACCGCTTAAGCTGGAATGGAAATCGCAAAGCAGTTTTGATCTCTTGGTGCCCTTTTTGGCGGGCACGGGGGAATATCAGCTCTGCTTTGGTTTTGATGGAGGTTATTACCCGGAAGGGATCCCGATTAAGGTAAAGTAAGCTCCACGAATACCGGACAGTGGTCTGAACCCATGATGTCCTGCCGGATGCCGGCATTGGTCACCAGATTACGGTGCTCTTTGTTTACAAAGAAGTAGTCTATCCTCCAGCCGATGTTGCGGGGACGTGCGGCGGTGCGATAGCTCCACCAGGAATACTGCTCTGGCGAAGTATCAAAATCCCGAAAAGTATCGACCCAGCCCATTTCTACTATCTTATCCAGCCAGGCCCGCTCAATGGGTAAAAAGCCTGAGCTATTTTCATTGGCTTGAGGATGCGCAAGATCAATCTCCTTGTGTGCTGTATTGTAATCTCCCGCCACTAAGACCGCTTTACCCCTGGCCCGGTAAGCTTCCATTACCTCAAGAGCCTTATCATAAAAGCGCAATTTGTAGGCCAGGCGTTCATCATCCTTTTGCCCATTGGGAAAATAGATATTGAACAGGAAGAATTTCTCATATTCCGCAATATTGATCCTGCCCTCGTTATCAAATTCTGCCACGCCAAAGGTCTGCTCAAAACTTAAGGGTTTGAGCTTGGTCAGAATAACGGTTCCGGAATAACCAGGACGCACGGCATGAGACCAATAGCTGTAATATTCCTCCAAATCAAGGATCTCCGGCGGTATCTGATGTGCTTGCAATTTTGTCTCTTGCAGAGCAATGATATCCGCATCACTCGCTCTGATCGTCTTGATAAAATCCTTTTTCATGATTGCCCGAAGCCCATTTATATTCCAGCTCCAAATCGTGATCTTCATTGGCGTCCCCTTTATGAAGTTTTATAGATAGCTTAAGCCGAATCCCCATCAAACGCAATCGCTTTTGTACCTGCCTCCCACGGGAGCAACGCTATCTTGCGCTCAACCCATAAAGTCTTGTGGGCCTTGTTTTGCTTGCATCTATCCGCATAGCAGCATCGGGGTTGTGCTTCTTTAATGGCAGGAATTTTCCCCCAGTCATCTTTTTTCTTGACATTCTTTCCCAATTCACAAAACCTGCTTTAAAGTGATTTGGATTCAAAATCTAAGGAAACGTAGGATAGCCGATGAAGTTAAAAGTCTTGGTTCTTACTGCCGTTGCAGTACTTTTATGGACTTCCCGATTGGAGGCCAATTGGGGGTTTAATATCAGGATTCAGAACCAGGACAGCGAGGGTAATCTTCTGGGCTCCAGCATGAGCATGGGAGAAAGGGAGGAAGCTGAAGACGGCTATGACAATCAAAATGATATGAGCTTCACCTTCCCTTCCCTGGGCAGTCAATATGTGATATGTTACTTTGTGCATGAGGATTGGGGGGATGATAATGGCAATTATCTCACCGACATCCGTTCCTTGCAGCCCGCAAACAAGATCTGGAATAGCTGTGTGCGGGCGCAAAATCCTTACACCCCGCAGTATACTCTTAGTTGGCAGCTTACTGCTAATATCCCCCCTTACTATCAGCCGGTGCTGCATTTTGGCGAAAACAGCATAGACATGCGGGCGCAAAGCAGCTACAGCTATAGTAGCTATGCCGGCTACACCTATTTTAGTATAGAATTGCTTTACAATGAATATCTTCCTTACCAGACGCAGGAGCTGCCGGATTTGCTATTTTCCGACAATCAGGAACGGAGCTTTGACCTAAATGAATACTTTGCCTTAAGCAATGGGGAGCTCAGCTATGGTTGCTTGGCAAATCCTGATCTGATCCAGAGTCTGGAAACCAGTGAGGATTCTGCCCTCTGGCATGTATATCCGCGTCCCGGTTGGATTGGCCAGACTTCGTCCACCCTTTATGCTTATGGCCCTACGGGAGATTCCTTGAGCGTAGAGGTAAGTATTATGCGGGATAGCACAAATAGTCCTCCCCTTTATCAGGGAGTATCTTATCTGGAGCTGACGCAAAATCAATCTGCCATCTGGAATTGGTCAGGGCAGGTCTTTGATGCCGATCGCGATGAGGTGAGTCTCAGTTTTTATCCGGCAGAGCATATCACAATCCAGCCGGTTGATTCTCTTGGCGCAGTCGAGTTGATCCCGGAGCCTGCCTTCAAGGGAGAGACCCAGATCACCTTGCAGCTGGATGATGGCATCAATCCCTCCATTTTGGATACGCTCAGGATTTTGGTTTTACCCTCTGTCCCGCAGATGCCCCAATTCACCGCCTGGCAGATTCTTTCGGATGGCAGCCTGAGTTTACGGTGGAGCATGGTGCAGAGCGATATCAATAATCTGCCCATCACCGGGATCAGATATCGGGTGCTGCTCTCCCAGGACCCCGCCGGGATCCACTTGCTCGATACTTTTGAAACGCCGGATTCCCGCATCGTTTTACCGCTTGTATACCAGCGCTGTTTTATCAGGATTATTGCGATCAACGAGATCTGAATTATGGATAGTTTTATTATTAAGCATAGTAAGTATCAGGATGAGCTCGGGCGGGGTTTTCCCAGCAGCAGCACCGATGCTTCAGCCTGGTTGACTATGCAGGATTTTGGTAAATATGCTTACGATTAAAAGGAGTAAAAAATGAGCAATTCACAGCTTAGGATCACATTAGCACTATTAGTTTTCGTATTTATCGCCGTGTTCCCACTCTGGGCACAGTTTTCCGGTGGATTGGGCACTGAAGAATCACCATATCTGATAGCCAGTGCGGCAGACCTGGATCAAGTAAGACAATATCCCGCTGCCTCTTTTATCCAAACCGCGGATATTGATCTGGACCTGGCGCCCTTCAATAGCGGCGGCGGTTGGCAGGCTATCGGGACTTGGGATCTTCCCTTTACCGGTTCTTATGACGGGGCGGGTTTTGCTATCAGCGCTTTATATATTGCGCAAAACCAGGCCGATTATCAAGGACTCTTTGGCTATATCAGCAATGCAAGCCTCAAAAGTATAACCTTGCTGAATGCGCAGGTGACAGGGCAGGATTATGTGGGCGCTGTGGCCGGTTGTGCCGAGCAAAGCCAGATTTATGATTGCAGGATTGAAGCTACCGTCAATGGCATCTCCAATACCGGCGGCCTGATCGGTTCGCTGGAGCTGAATTCCACGCTCAATCAATGCCGCGCAGATGCGAGTGTTAGCGGATTATTTGCCAGCGGCGGCTTGTGCGGATATGTAAAAGGCAATGCCGTAGTAAGCTCATGCCTCAGCACCGGAGCTGTCTCGGGTAATGTGGCAGCCGGTGGCGCCGTGGGCATCCTGGGTGGGGCAGAGCTTTCGCAAAGCTATTCCACCGCCGCAGTAATTGCCGATAGCTCGGTAGGCGGATTGGTGGGCGAAAACGATACTTTTGGAACTATCGCTGAGTGCTATAGCATCGGCAGTGTAGATGGAGCTTCTTTCACGGGAGGTCTACTCGGCCGCAACATCTTGGGCAGCACCAGCTCCAGCTATTGGAATATCGAAAGCAGCGGGCAGGATAGCTCTGCCGGTGGTGAAGGCAGAAACACTCAGGACCTCACCTACCCCTTTAGCGCTGATAGTTTTGTGGATTGGGATTTTGCTGAAACTTGGAATTGGGATGCGGAGTATAACGAGCTGTATCCCTATCTGAGCTGGGAATATACTTTTGTAGGTATTGACGATCTGGCTCTTATCTCTTTACAGGGCCCCGGATATCTGGGTGTGGGCCTGCCGGCGCTTTATGAGCTGGAGATAGAGAATCTGGGCAATCAGTCCGCTCAAGGCTATGCGATCCAGCTCTTTGATCAAGAGGCAAATCTTTTGGCAAGTGCGTTTCCGGAGCCAATCCAGAGTGGTGAGACTATGACCCTATCCCTCGTCTGGACCCCCCTTACCTCTTATGAGGGTTCAATTTACGCCGCCATCGCATATGCCGCAGACAGCAATCTGGATAATAACCAAAGCGAGCAAATCGAAGTTCAGGTCTTTGCTGAATATTTCGAAGCCAGCATCGGAGCCGGAGATCAAACCGACCGCCTCCCCCTGGATTTCTTCTGGAAATATAGCATTTCTGAAAGCATTTTCAAAGCTCAGGAGCTTAGTTTTAATGGCCTGATCTTCAATCTGGAGTTTTACAACGATTTTTCGGAGGATCTGCTTGCCATGCCCACCAAGGTCTGGTTAGGCGAAACTGCGCGGGATAGCCTTTCTGCCGGCTGGATTCCCGCCAGTGATATGCAATTGGTCTTTGACGGTTTGGTAGATTATCCTCAGGGGCAAAATCCCATCTCTATCGATCTGGATACTCCCTTTTCTTACCAATCCGGTAACCTGGTGATGCTGGTGGAGCGTCCCTTGGATAACTTGTACTATGACTCTACAAACTACTTTTTGTGTCAAAGCTCACCAACCTCCTGCAGCCGTAGCTATCATAGCGATACCGAGCCTCTGAATCCGCAAACCCTCAGTACTGAAGGCTCCTGGATTGCACTCTTCCCCCGCACAACCTTCCGCTTTATGGGGCAATGCTATTGCTATCCGCCTACCGGGCTGGTCTGGCAATACCATCATGATGAAGGCTGGCTCGAGCTGAGCTGGCAGGCACCCACCCAGGGCAATCCGCTTTCATACAATATCTATCGCAATGAGGAGCTCTATGCCCAAAGCTCTGAAGCTTTCTTTGAGGATCATGAGCTTGCTCCCGGGCAGAGCTATAGCTACTATGTCACCGCAGTCTATGCCAGTGGCGAATCCGAGCCCTCCAATGTGGTGGAAGCGCAGATCCCGCAAGCAGCCATGATCGCCGTGGAACCCCTTAGCATAGACCACAGTTTGCCTGTGGATGAAACGGACGAACTGCAATTGAGCATCAGCAATACAGGCGGCAGCATTCTGGAATATAGCAGCACAATTATCGATCTGAATGAGCGGATAATGCGCAATTCGGAATCTCGTCCCCAAGTTTCAGCCGAAATCATCTCGGCGGCAAGATACTCCGCAGAGCAACGGCACGAGCGCCGGCCTCAGCACCAAAGCCGGCCCTTGCCCGCCCCTGCTTCCAGCGAGAGTAGCAGTAATCGGGAGCGCGAGCTGATGCTTGCCCTTGATCCGGATTATGGCCTGGTGCCGCCGGATTCCACCCTCTATTGTCTGCTTAGTATCGATAGCTATGGCAGCCTTTCCGGCACTTATGAGTATCAGATTGTGATCTCTTCCAATGCCGTGAATGAACCGGAACTGATTATTCCGGTCAGCATCACGGTAACCGGCACTCCGGCTTATATCCCCGATGATAATTTCCGGAGGGCGATCAATGACGCTTTAGGACAGCCCGCAGACTATCAACCCACCGTGCAGGACCTGGAGTCGCTGTATGGTGATCTTTATGCTGATTCCTACAATATAATCAGCATCGAAGGTGCGCAGTATCTGAGCAATCTGCAGTATCTGCATCTCTATAACAACCAGATCAGCGATCTTAGCCCCTTGTCCACTCTGGACAATCTGCAGCATCTGTATCTCGGTGTCAACCAGATCAGCGATCTCAGTCCCTTATCCACTCTGAGTAATCTGCAGGTTCTGTATCTCTATGAAAACCAGATCAGCGATCTCAGTCCCTTATCCACTCTGAGCAATCTGCAGGAGCTGGATCTCTGGTTCAACCAGATCAGCGATCTCAATCCCTTGTCCACTCTGAGCAATCTGCAGGAGCTGGGTCTCAGTGACAACCAGATCAGCGATCTCAGCCCCTTATCCACTCTGAGCAATCTTTATTGGTTGGATCTTGGTTACAACCAGATCAGTGATCTCAGCCCCTTGTCCACTCTGAGCAATCTGCAGTATCTGGAACTCGTGAGCAACCAGATCAGCGATCTCAGTCCCTTGTCCAATCTGAGTAATCTGCAGGAGCTGTGGCTTAAATACAACCAAATCAGCGATCTCAGCCCCTTGTCCACTCTGAGCAATCTGCAGTATCTGTATCTCCATAACAATCAGATCAGCGATCTCAGCCCCTTGTCCACTCTGAGTAATCTGCAGGATCTGTGGCTTGGTTACAACCAGATCAGCGATCTCAGCCCCTTATCCACTCTGAGCAATCTTGATTATCTGTATCTCTATAACAACCCCCTCTCTTACGAATCTATGTTGCTCACTCAGAGCTGGGGTCTACCCTATACTACCAATAGCTACGAGCCTCTTGCTCCCTGCTATCCCGATCCTGAGCGGGCTGCGGTCGATGTAGCACCCAACGCCGGATTATCCTGGCAGGCGAATTATGGCTCCGAGGTAGCGAATTATGAAGTTTATCTCGGGAGCGCCCCGGATGAGCTATATTACGCCGGCATGGGCTATCAGGAAGAAGATGCGCTCTACAGCTTTGATATTACTCTGGAGCCATATTCTGAATACTTCTGGCGGATCAAAGCCAGCTCCGGAGATACCGAAATCTGGAGCGGAATGTGGAGCTTTACGACCGGAGAATACAGCGAATTTGCCGGCGGCAGTGGCAGTGAAGCCGATCCTTACCAGGTGGCCACTGCAGAGCACTTGAACAATGTGCGCAATTACCTGGATGCGCACTTCATTCAGATAGCAGATATAGATTTGGGCCTATCTGCATGGAATGAGGGCGAAGGCTGGCTACCCATCGGTTCTGACGCGCTTCGCTTCAGCGGAGAGTATGACGGTGATAGCTACAGCATAAGCCAGATGAGTATATCCCGTGGCTCTGAAAGCGCTCTGGGTTTGTTTGGGGTGCTCGATGGCGCCACCATCAGCAATCTTACTGTAAATAGTTCTGCTGTTTATGGGATCAATTGGTGCGGCATCATCATTGGCCGCGCCTATAACAGCAGCATTGTAAACTGTCATGCGGAAGGCTGGGTGGAGGCCGAAGGTGGTAGCATCGGCGGTCTCATCGGCAGAATGGATTCTTCGCAGATCAGCAATTGTGCCGCAATGGCAACCGTGAGCGGCGGCAGTTTTGTGGGCGGCCTGGTCGGTTCCACTTTGTATAACTCTACGATCCAAAGTTCATTTAGTAGTGGTTCGGCAAGTGCCACCGGGGATTATGTCGGTGGTCTCACCGGCTCGGCGGCAAATACGATAAGCATCCAATCCTGCTACAGCCACAGCACTGTAAGCGGCGATTCCTTTGTGGGTGGGCTCATCGGAGAGACCGATGGCGCAGCCCTTACCGCTTGTTACAGCACCGGAGCAGTTGAGGGCAATAGCCATACCGGTGGTTTGGTAGGCTTTAATACCGCAGATAGCTCGGCAGAAGACTGCTATTGGGATACCCAGACCTCCGGCATGCAGAGCAGCGTATTTGGCATGGGCAGGTCTTCCGCTGAAATGACTTATCCCTATGCCCTGAATACCTATGATAACTGGGATTTCAATGGAACCTGGGCCGCGGACCTGGAGCATGAGCTCAATGGTGGCTATCCCTACCTGCAGTGGTATGCTCCCGCCCCGGACTATTATCCTCCCCGCTTTGTGCAAGCTGAAGAAGAAAACCAGGAGCTGCACCTGATGTGGCAGGCACCTTTGGCGGGACAGCCGGATTCCTATCAGATATACAGATTGAGCCCCGGCCAGGAAACGGACGAGGCCTCGTGGACTTTGGTGGAAGCAGCGGTTATGGATACGATGTTCTTTGATCCCGGGTGGGAAGCTCTCCCTGAGGGCACCTATAAATGGGCGGTAAAAGCCCGCTATGGCACTCAGCTTTCGATAGCTGCTTTCTCCAATGAACTATCCCAAGCAGCTCAGCAAGCTCCCATCGTGTCCAATGTGCACGCGGCGCAAAGAGACGATGACAGCATGCAGGTCGATATCTTTTATGACGTCTATGATGCCGATGGCGATGCCCTGACCATCAGTATGGAAGTTTCGGCGGATGATGGCATGACCTGGGATTTATCCTGTGAAGAGATCCTGCCGGGGAGCGATATCGGTGCGGGCATCCTTTCCGGCACCGAGAAGCACATCGTTTGGGATGCCGCAGTGGAACACCCCAATCTGCTTTATGGCAATAACTTCCGCTTCCGAATCACTGCCGATGATGGTGTTGGGAATATACCCGAGAACTTCGTCTTTGTGGAAGGCGGGACTTTCAACCCTACAGATAGCTATGGCAACCCCACAGATTACTTTGTAACCCTATCCTCTTTCTATATCGATAAATACGAAGTTACGCAGGCCGGCTATGAAGCTGTGATGGGGACGAATCCCTCACACTTTAGTGGCCATCCCAACCGTCCGGTGGAGTGGGTAACCTGGTTTAATGCGATTGAGTATTGCAACCGTCGCAGCACAATGGAAGGCCTTACGCCTTGTTACAGTTACAGCAGCTACGGCACTGATCCGGATGATTGGCCTGCGGGCTGGAATAGCAACAGTAGCAATCACACTAACGTAAGTTGCAATTGGAGTGCCAATGGCTACCGCTTGCCCACTGAGATGGAGTGGATGTTTGCCGCCAAGGGCGGTAACCAGAGCCAGAGCTATTACTATAGTGGCAGCAACACGATTGGTGAGGTGGCCTGGTATAGAAGCAATGCAGGCTATGAATTGCCAGGTGGCTTATCACATCCAGATTTCGGAACTCACGATGTTGGAGAAAAAGCCCCCAACGAGCTTGGCACTTTTGACATGAGTGGCAATGTCTATGAATGGGTATGGGACATCTCTGGCAGCTATCCCAGTGGTTCACAAACAAATCCTACGGGAGCAGATAGCGGTTCCGACCGTGTGATACGCGGCGGTGGCTGGGACTACTATGCCGACGTCTGCACCGTTTCGTTTCGTTTCGACATTAGTGCGGCGGGCACGAACGGCGGTATTGGCTTCCGCTGCCTCAGGGTTTCCCCTTGATTTGTGTTTTTTGTCCTTCTTGCCTTTTGCAAGTTACGCAAAACGGCGGGAGCACAATGAGTTTACGACAGAGTGGGGGTGCAGGGGGATTATTCCCCCTGCGCGCCGGAATTTTTTGGCAGTGTTAACGAGCTTGGCAACAGCTTACTGGGCTGCCCGGCTCCAGCTTGGCAGAAGCAGCGGAGGCTGGAAAGGCCTGCGGCTTTTGTGGCCAGAGCATCTTGCCACCCGACAGCATGCGGGAGAGTGTGATAAAAGTGGAAACGGCATCTTGTCGTTTTATAGCTGCACACGTCAGGATGACGTGGCTATATAACAAAGTTTAGAAAATAAAAAGGAGTTAAAATATGAAGAAGCTAATTACCTTGCTGATCATTATGGCAGCGATAGGTTTGGCAGAGGGAGTACGGGCTACCGGCTCGGCCATATCGGAGGCGGTGGTGATCTCCACTCTGTATCCGCCCTCGAATCTATTAGTTGAATCCGACGGTTTTTATGTGGAATTTACGTGGGATGAACCGCTAACAGGTCCGCCTGAGAGCTACAATCTCTATTACTCTGAGAGTCCTGAGGACCTGGGATCATATCTGCTTTTGGATAGTGTGGAAAGCAATTATGCGATTACGGAGGCCGATTATGACAATGCGGGATTTTATGTAACCGCGGTCTATGCTTTAGGTGAATCCCGCCGCTCTGAGATCTCTTATCTATCCCGGTTGCAACCGGTGCGAGTCCAGCTGATGATAGACGATGGGCGGGAAGCGGCAATTCTTTCCTGGGAGCCGATCCGTAATACCGAGAGCTATCTGGTATACTATTCCGAGCAGGCTGATGCCGCATTTCCGGAACAGTGGCAGGGACCTCTCACCATCACTGGAAACAGCTTTATCGATCCTTTGGCAAATAAGAGATTTTATCGCGTTTTTGCCCGTCCGCTGGATAGTGGCCAAAGATCAGGAACAAATACTTTGAAGGCAAGCAAGCCTGGAAAGAATTAGGAGAGTAAAATGAAGCAAAGAACATGTATTTTCGTGCTGCTGATAATCTCGGCAGTGGCATTTGCCGCACAGGAGATCCCGTATCCGGTGGATTCCCCGGAATACAGTGCTTACAAACAGAGCTTGATCGGCCAGGCGGGGCAGGAGCCAAGATCCTCCGCAAAGCCGGCCAATGCTCATCCGCGAAAGTATTCACGCGAGGCGCGCGAGGGTTTGTTGATTCCGCTTGATGAAGATTTTGAGCTGGCGATGTCTGGCAACGACGATAGTTCTTCATCCTTGATCTCAATGCCCTTTGTTTTTGATTTTTATGGAGATATGCACAGTGCTTTTTATATCAATAACAACGGTAATGTCTCCTTTGGCAATCGTTATGGCGCCTATAGCTCCACCGGTTTTCCCGTTTCTGGATATCCCATGCTGGCAGGCTTTTGGGCCGATGTGGATACCCGTCCGGCGGGAGGAGGTGAGGTCTGGTACAAGGTGGAAGAGCACCGTGTAACCGTGATCTGGGATGCCGTGGGCTACTATAGCAATGGAATCGACAAACTCAATACCTTTGAGATCATCTTTACCGATGGCACAGACCCGGTGATCGGGCTGGGCAATAACGTGGCCTTAAGCTATGGTGATATGCAATGGACCACCGGCAGTGCTTCCGGCGGCTCCAATGGCTTTGGCGGCACTCCTGCCACCGTGGGCATAAACAAAGGGGATGGTGAAAACTATGCTCAGATCGGCAGATTTGACCATGAAGGCATGGATTACGATGGCCCGCATGGCGCTTATGACGGAGTGAGTTGGCTGGATAATCAGCTCTTTACCTTCTCGGCCCAGACCGGAATCATCCCGCCATATCTGGTGGGGGTGCCTTCTGCTCCTCTCACTTTGGAGGTGGGAGAGAGCGCCGAACTGCAGATCAATGCACTCTCGGCTACTTCCAGCTATGTAAATGCCACGGTGGAGCACGATTTTGAATCCGGCTTCAGCTTTCAGATCACGCCGGGGAATCCCTGTGCTATCAATCTGCAGATTACCGGTATGCTCAGCAATATGGGTTCGCATACCATCACCATTACCGCCATGGATGATAACGAGCCTCCCCTTACTGCCGTGCAGAGCTTTGAAGTGCAGATCAATGAACACCAGGGTGATTTCCTCCTGGTAGTAAACCGGGCTCCTGCCAGCATCTACATCGTGGATGTGGCCACCGATGAAGCCTATGGTCCCTTTTTGGAAGGTGAATTGGGCACAGGTGATTTGCTCGATGCGGAAGTATCTGCCGATGGACAATTTGCTTTGGTATCAAATTTTTATAATCATACCGTGTATCACTTGGATCTGAGCAATCTGATGCAACCCAGCGTGATTGCGGCTTATAGTTTGGGCTTTGGTGCAGAGGATATTTCGCTGAGTTATGATGACCGCTATGCCCTGGTGGCCGATGGTGGTACTGCCACTCATCTGGCGGTGATTGATCTGCAGGCCCGCACCACAGTGCAAAATCTCGATATATCGCCGCATCAAGCTCAGGGTGTGGAGCTGAGTGCGGATGGCAAGGTCCTGGTTAATGATTATACTAATAATGCAGTATATCTTTATCACTTTGATTATGAAACCGCCACTCTCAGTTATAGCGGGGTCTCTGTATCGATTGACGCCCCCCTGAACACAGCCATTCATCCCAGCGGAGATTACGCCATAGTTTGTTCCTATTATAGTGATTCTTATGTGCTGGATTTGCGCGAAGAAGGTAACCTCGAGCTGCTTTACGAACTGCAGGTAGCCGCCCAATCCGCTATCTATTCACCGGATGGCACTACGGCCGTGATCGGGCAATATGGCAGCACAAATGACGTCTTGGCAGTTTATTCTGTGCAAGAAGGCGGCATGCTGGAATTGCTCCATAGCTACTCTCTGCCTACCGATTCCGAAGCCGGATATTACGGAGTGGATGTAGTGGCAATTGCCACTGATAAGAGCAAGGCTTATGTGAGTGGATACTACGGTGAAGCTAATGCTTTCTTGACAAGCGTGGATTTGCACAGCCATGAATTGCAGCATCTGAATCTGGTGGATCACGCCGGGATCTGCATTGGAAATACCACGCTGCAGACCTTTTTGCAAGCCTATTTTACTGTAGAGGTAACAAATACGCCAAATTCCACGCAGGTGCAATTTAACAATCAGTCTTTGGGTATGCCGGATAGCTATCTCTGGGATTTTGGCGATGGTGGGAGCAGCACCGAGACTGATCCTTTCCACGAATACACTACTCCGGGGGTTTACAATGTAACTCTCACTGCCTTTAAGGGTTCTAACAGTCATAGCTATTCCATCGCTATCGAAGCCAGCTTTAATGCCAATGTGCATCTTACTCTGGCTGGATCACCCTACAACTTCAATGGTGATCTGATCATATCCGAAGCGAGTGTATTGAGCATCGATGAAGGGGTGGAATTGAATTTCGCTGCCAATACCGGGATAGAGGTTTACGGCAGGATCATGGCAAATGGCGTAAGCTTTGCGGGAGCTGAGCCCCAAGGCTGGAATGGCGTGCTGATCAATTCCACGCAATCGCCGCAGCTATTTGACAATTGCAATATTAGCAATGCCCTTACGGGGTTGCATATTATAGATGCAGATTTTACGCTCAATCATCTCTATGTGCATGCCGATAGCTTGCTCTTGGCGGCAGATACGGGGCTGAGGCTGGAAGGTGCCTGTACGATGATCCTCAATGATATTGAGGTGGAAGGTTACCCTCTGGGCATAGTATTTGATAACCAGAGCCGCAGCACCAGTTCACCGGTTTTGAGTAATATCCGCATCCGCAATACCACCAGCGCATCGCGGACCTTGGGCACCGGACTGCAGGTCATAGGAGCGGTGGCCTTGCAGATGGATGATGCGGAATTTGATGAATATGATACAGGTATTGATTGGGATGCCGCAGGCACGGAATTTGTGCAGGCTACTCCGGTTTTGACCAATATCCGCATCCGCAATACCACCTCGGCCAGCCGTGCTCCCGGACAGGGAATCAAGCTCAGCAATATCAGTAATGTGCGGGCTGAGCATAATAATATCCAGGGCTATGACGAAGGCTTGATAATTGATAATCAGGAATACGCCGGCTCTTCCAATACTGTTTTAAGCAATATCCGCATTCGCAATACCAGTAGCGCCAGCCGCACCACAAGCAGGGGTATTTACTTAAGAAATATCGGCACCGTTCAAGCTCAGCAGGATAGTATCTCCGGTTTCGATCAAGGCTTTGTGCTCGACAATCAGGAATACGCCGGCTCTTCCAGTGCTGTGCTGGCCAATATCCGCATCCGCAATACCAGTAGCGCCAGCCGTAACGCAAGCCAAGGAGTCTATCTGCGGAGTGTAAGCTCAGTCCAAGCTGAACAGGATAGCATCGCCGGCTTTGTGCAGGGCTTTGTGATTGACAATCAGGAATATGCCGGCTCTTCCAATGCCGTGCTGGCCAATATCCGCATCCGCAATACCAGTAGCGCCAGCCGGGAAGACGTGCAGGGCGTAGTGCTGCAAAATGTCACCAATGGCTCGTGCAGCAGACTCTTGATCCATCCCGAGCAGGCGGTTGCAGATTCTACGCTGATGCCCTCCAATCTCAATGGTCGTGCCATCATTGTCGATGGTGGAAATGCCAATATTTCTCAAAGTACGATTTGGGGCTTTAATAAGGGACTCAAACTGGCAGGCGGGGCTGCAGCAGCGTTGGTTCAAAGTGTGATATGGTCTGGATCTGATATTCCACTCACAGAACCCGTCGAGATCGAATCCGGCACGGCCAACGTGACTCAAAGCAATATCTCCTATGCAGCAGGTGAGTATCCCGGTGAAAACAACATCAATGAAGATCCCTTGTTTGCAAATCCGGAAGAGGGGAACTTCTATCCTATGCCGAGATCACCTCTGATCGCAAATTCCATTGGAGCTTTAGATTACGATTATTATCAATTGGCAGAATGGATGGAAGAATATAGCTTCACCTTTGAACCGGGCTGGAGCATGATGGGAATGCCGATTATCCTGGCTCCGGGAGAAAATACTCCGGTAAATGTGCTTGGAGATGCGCTCTCACCTTTTTATGTGCATCCCTATTACACCTCGATCTTGCAATTGAATACACCGGAAACACTCGCAGTGGGCCATTTGAGCTTTACTGAGAACTATCTTAATGTGCCCCAGGAATTAAACGCTGGCATTGGCTATTGGATCCGCAATCCCCAATCCGTAGCTATTGAGGTCCCGGTGTATGGAATCTTGGATACTTTGGAATATGTATTGGATCTCGAAAGCGGGATTCAGGATCACTTTATGTTGGCAAATCCCTACGATCGTCCCATTTGCGCAGCCAATGGCAGTATCGAGGTGCTGGGAGTAAGCAACTTTGCCATCGTCTACAATCCTGATATTCATGGCTATGAACCAGTTGGCATTGCTGCGGCTGACACTACTTCTATCGGAGCCTGGAAAGCCTTCTTTGTCCAAAAAACCGCTACTCCAGCTCAGGTGAAATTTTGCTATCCGGATTCACCCGGAACCGAACGACATGCCAATTTCCAAGAAACTGTGGCCTTTTCCACCAAACCCCAGGAGCCAGAGTGGGAGCTGCTGCTTGCTGCCAAGTGCGGGGATTTTGCCGGTAAAGCCGTGGTGGGTATTGCCCCAGCTGCTATAGATGGCTATGACCCTATGGATGTGATGGCTTTGCCGCCCCTGCCCTTTGCGCCTGTAGGTATAATCAATTTCTATAGCGATAATAACGATTGGCAGCAACAGGCCGGTAACTACATCCGCGATATCAAGGCTAATGATGGCAATTTCTGGAGCTGGGAGCTGATGCTCGATATCCAAAACCTCCTGGAGAATGGACGCTTCAACGGCACGGTAGAGATCGGAATCCTGGAAACTCAAAAACCGCTCGCCGGATATAGCCTTAGCCTGATCGATCCCAATGGCGAACGTATCGTCGACCTGCAATATTCTCCCCTTATCCTTCAGCTGGATATCAATGCCAACAATTCCACCAATGGAGAAACTCCCTGGCTGATCCCGCTGCGTCTGGAAGTGAGCGCTATCTCTGCAGCAGAAGAGGAAGGGGGATTGCTGGCGACTTATAACTTCCCCAATCCCTTCAATCCCAGCACCACTATTTCCTTTAACTTGGGCAAAGAAAGCCAGGTGAGCCTGGATATCTACAACGTTAAAGGACAAAAGGTGCGCAGCCTCTATCAGGGCATCAAAGGGAAAGGAATCCACAAGCTGATCTGGGATGGTAAAGACGATACCGGCAGAGAAACCTCCTCCGGATTCTATTTCTATCGCCTCCAGGCTGGAAACGAACAACTGACCCGTAAAATCCTGATGCTAAAATAGAAGCAATTTCCGGAGGCTTGAGGTCGGCTGTGTTGCACAGATCTCAAAACCCTCCGGGCTGATCAGGCTGCAGTATTGCTAAGCTGAGCGATCTTGATCGACTTTGTAAATATTGCCGCTTCAGAATAAACTATACGGGCAAGCAGAAACCCTGCTTGCCCGTATTGCTTTAACCACGATCTGAATAGCTTACTAACCTCTCTTCCCCAATAACATAGCTTGAGCATTGCGCCTCGCAGGCGTAATGGTGGCGTAATGGTGGAGCAATGCCAGGCAGAAGAAGCGCCCGATAATAAGAGGTAGAGATGCGGAGATGGCCGGATACTGGTAGATGAGCGATGCTTGTGCCGGTGACTAAAGTCAACCGGAATTCATCTTATTTCCATGATCAGATCGCTATGCATACGGTGGCTAAAGCCGACCGCCTATCATCTTATCCGTGGAGTACTGGGCTGGCTGTAGCGCCTATCATCTTGTCCGGGAAAGCTATCTGCTAATTGCGAACAAAGGCCTGCCTTCATTTACTAATCCTACCTCCGTCATTCCGTAGAGACGGTGGGAACGGGATCTTGCCGCTTATGTCTGGCTGAGTTCCTACGGAACTCAAGCATAACGCATAACGCATAACCCATAACGGATAACGGATAACGCATAACGCATAACGCATAACGCATAACGCATAACGCATAACGCATAACG
>JARRCD010000001.1 GCA_029982875.1 Candidatus Cloacimonadota bacterium
AGTCAAGGTCTCAAAAAACCAAATCATACGCAAAGTCAAAGTGTAGAGTTTAGTGCCCAAAATAAAAATCGGAGCATATATATCAATACGTTAGAAGAAATTTTGCTCAACTTCGGTTAGTCCCCCAATTCAGCAGTAAAGATCAGGTCCGTTCCGTCCCATGAGGGACTGAGACTATAGAATCCTTTTATCTTTTTGCCTTTGAAGGTGTCGGAAATGATTCTTTCCCGCGTCCCGGTTTCAAGATCCCATCTATAGATACTAGTATCTTTGGTATAATACAATACGTTTGCCGTTCTTGCCAAAGCTGCTTGTCCGGTTCCGCAAATTTCGCTCCAGAGCATTGAGCTATTATCCCGCACCAGCAGGTGCCCGTTTTCCAAGAACCCTTGCGGTGGTTTGTGGGTAACTATAAAACGTTCATCATTACTCAGATACAGGTTTAGATTGTAGTACCATACAATTGGGACCAAAGCCTGGTTGAATGCATTATTTATGCTAATGCTGTAAAGCGCGCCTTCGCCCTGGTAATAGTTTGTCTCATTGTATCTCACATAGTATACCGTGCCAAACTTAGGGATGTAAACTGCTTGGGTAGCAGTGGGTTCAGCATTATCCAGATGAACCAAGGTGCTGTCATTCAGGTTCATAACGACCGGATACCCTGGGTTGATAGTTCCGGATAGGCTGCGGATCATAACAAGATAATTTCCGTCTGCTGTCAGCCTGGGAGAATGCACTGCAAATCCCAGATCGGAAGTGATCTTCTCGTAGCTGCTATTATTCAAATCGAAACGATAGATAGAGCCGGACATAGCGAACCACAAATAGCGTCCGTCTTCGCTAAAATACGGAATGTGGGTGGTATAATTCGTCGGAATATAGCCACTTATAGGATAAAAGCCAGTGAAATCAGGTTCTCCTTTCCAGAAGTAATCTCTGTAAATGAGAACCTTACCATCTTTTGTGCGATGGATCTGACTGTCAGAATAGCTCAGAATCCCATCTTCAGGTCTTAGCAGCAGGGTTTTGTTTCTCTGTGCATCATAGCGACAGTAGTAAGCCTTGTAAGTCAAATCCGGTGAGACCAGATCCTTGATGTCGCAAGAAACTATCAATATTGCCAGGAGCATCAGCCCGATGATTCTAAGGCATGGTTTCATGGGTAACACACCATCATATAGACTTTTGTGCCATCCCAACTAACTGCTACTTTTCCCAGATCTCTAATAGCTTTTCCTTTCAATTCTCTGGAATAGGCAATTCGCCCGGTGCCACTTTCATAATTATAATACATTGCTTTATAGAAACCATTGTAGATTATCACGGGTACAGTTTTGGCCAGGCTGTAATTTTCAACATCTATATAAGTATGATTAGCCTGCTCCATATTCAAAAAGTAAACACGACGCTTAGACCCGGTTTGGGTACTACTTGTTACTAAAAACCTATCATCAGAAGTGAGATCAAGCCTGCCATCAGGAGAAAACTGGATTTCCTGGACTGGATTATTATCTGACAGGCTGGCAGAATAGAGCCCTGTATTTGTTACATAATACAGGCGCTGGGTTTCAGAGTGAAACACAGCGTTTTTCACACTTGATGTCCCGGACGAATGCTCGTAAATGGAACCGGTTTGCAGGTCTTTTAAATATATCTTTCGATTGGGACTATTGGTGATATTGATGCAGCTCAGATATCTGCCATCTAAGCTAATCTTTGGATTTGCATAGATTTGATCAGGGTCATCAGTCACTTTCTGAAGTTCTGTCCCATCGGGAGAAACTCTATAAATGCCATTATTGGCAGCAAAATATACCCACAATCCATCTGTGCTGAAAGAAACTGAAGACTCCGGATCTACTACCAGTGAATCAGGACTTATCTGTCTGCAAAAGCTGAAGCTGGGATCTGTTTGAAATAGCGCGGTAGCAATTTTTATCATCTCACCCGTTGATGTGTAGTGGTTCAGTCCCAGCGCTTCAAAGTTAGAAGTGAGTAGATGACGACTAATAGTCCGGTTTGTAGTATAAGCCTCCACCCGGTATTCAGCTAAAAACCCCATATCGTTTGGCATTTCACAAGAAACAAGAGTGATGAGAACCAGCAGGTTGAACACCGCAAATACAAGCTTTTTCATTGCTTCGTTATCCTCACAACATTATCGGAATTCGTTGTCATCTTCCATCCACCTAAATAATAATACAAGCCAATCTCTCGGAAAACAATAGTTGAGTCTCAAATGTTGGTGTAAATTCCAACTCATTGTTTCTCAAGTTATTTGAGGACATTCTTACTATCCTCGTTTCTTACACTCTATATAAGGTCAAGCAACCTGTTGCATTTGTTTTTATCTTTATTCCCCTGTCAAGTGATATTTTCAAAGTAACCTTGTTGCGACAGGCTGGAACCCTGCGGAGGAGGCGTAACCGAAGGAGCAGGGTTCCAGTCTGTTGCGCATTGCCTCAAATGGTAAGTGTAAACCCTCACTTAAAACTTCAAATTGCTCTACTTGGACAATTAATGCTATCACATTACTGGTAAGCAAGATATGACATATAAACCTGTTTTGTTCGAATTGGACTTTCCCATGTCATGCAACCCAGTTTAATCACCAAAACTTCAAATCTACCACCGTTTATTGAAGCACTTGGACATTCCCTATGGTTTTGCCGAATCCAGTGCTATATACACAATAAAATGATCTGAAAGAAGTTAACATATTTCGAACATTCGACTCGTCTGGCTCATCATCTCTTGGACTTGGAAATTTGAAGTCTTGGTGATGAAATTTGAAGTTTTCAGTGAGAGTCCATAATCAGAGCTCCATATTTTGACTTATGATTCAGCGGCCTGGATATTATTCCCAATATTTAGAGATAGACGGCAAATTGTAGCAAATCAAAAAATCTGCTTGACAAGTAATACCTATCCTTCATATATAGAAAAAACCAGTAAGGAGTTCAGATGTTAAGAAAGCTGTTCATTGTCCTCTTCCTCATTGTCCTTGCTCAATTGTCTGCTATGGATAAATACAATAGCGCAATGGGTATTCATATTGGAGCATCCACAGGAAATGGCTATAGCTTCAGAAAGTGGGGGGAAACATCCGCTTATCAATTGACCTTTTCAGCCTATGCAACCGGGGAAAAAGATCCGAACTACACTTCCTCTGATTTTACTGATCATGACTACCGAAATGCCAGGAAGATGAACATCACCTTTGGTGGAAACTATCTCTGGGGCTTGCTTACTGCTGATAACTACAATTTTTATTTGATGACAGGTATGTCTTACACCTTCCGTAAAGTGAAGCGATATTACTCTGTTGTTGACAGCAAATTTGTAAGAGACGATCGCTGGGCAATAGGTGTAGGCCCAGGTTTTGAAGTTGAGTTTTCGGATCGATTCCACTTATCCATCGAGCTGCCTATTACTTACAAACAAAACGATGATATCACAATGTATATCCCCTGTGCAGGTTTTTACTATTATTTCAAATAATTAGTGGAGACAATCGCACGAATACAGAAATCGAAGGTGGTTGATGGAAAAATTGCAGGCGGCAAGATGGTGCTTTTACATTAATCAGGAAGAAAAGCAAAACCACCCAGATTTATCGGCAAAAAAAAATGCAACCTCACAAAACGAGGACATTTTGCTGCCCCTGATTAGCTCATATTTTGAGCTTGGTTTTGACTCAGGTTCGAGTCCAGATTCTCTCACTCTCAGGACTTGATCTGGACTTAATCTGGAGTGATAAACAAGATTGGTAGAAGCGCAAAGAGGCTGGAAGCAAAAGAATCAGATTTTCAGTTCAATACTCCGGATAGTAATAATCCTCAATTTCGAGGCTATCAGGTTCGGGTTCAGCTCCTTTACTGAGGATGAGGCGAATCAGCGATTTCTTTTCCACTTTGGATCCCGGTTTGGGATTTGAGGTCAAAACAGCATTGCGATCAATGCTCTCATCATAGACAGAATCTACAATTGTGCTTCTCAAGTCATAATTCCTGAGCATTACCATGGCTTCCTGAAAACTTGAACCTCGCACATCCGGAACCTGTACCATCTTGCTACCTTTACTGATTACCAAGTGTACTGCGCCATCTTCGTTGATCTTGGTGCCGGCCTGGGGAGATTGATCCAGGATTTGATCGATCTTTGCGCTTTCGCTGTAGAGGGAATCCTCCACGACCGCATGTAGTTTGAGATCATTGAGCATACGTTTTGCCTGCGCCAGACTGACTCCGACCAGCTCGGGAATTTCCACTTTCTTAGGTTTGCCGATGGCGAGAGGAAAAATGATCTGACCAAAGATAAAGGCCGTTACAAAGATGATCCCAACTGCGATTCCCAGCATATAAGCCCATTTTTTTACGCGGAATTTGCTCACGATCAGCCTCACTTCAGCTTTTGCAGCTTAGCAGCAAAAGCACCGTCCATCTGATGTTTGAAGGGGATAGTCTTCAAAAATCCTTTTTCGGTATAGGTTTTGGGGATATAGCGTTCTGCGGGAACCAGCTCAAACTTGACATTCTTGGCCAAAAACCGCAGCACTTGCTGCTCATTTTCCTGAGGATTCATGGTGCAAGTGGAATAGAGCAAATAGCCACCGGGTTTGACGAAATTCGCCGCGTGCTCCAATGCTTTCTCCTGCAGTTTTATCAAATTCGGGATATCATTGTGTGCTTGCCAACGCAGATCGGCTTTGCGGGAGAATACACCCCAACCGGAGCAGGGAGCATCCACCAAGACCCGATCATAAGCAGGAGCGACAGGACCGTATTTAAGCGCATCAGTGGTAATCTGGATGATATTGCTCAGTTGCAAGCGGTCTGCGGCTTGTTTAAGGAGTTTCATCTTCTTGGGAATCTTATCCACAGCAATCACTTCACCTGTGTTTTGCATGAGCTCTGAGATATATGTACATTTACCGCCCGGAGCGGCAAAGAGGTCCAAGACAGATTGTTCGGGTTTGGGATCCAGCAATTCCGCCACCAAAGCCGCCGATGTATCCTGTACCGAGAAATAACCTTCCGAAAAGGCTACATCCTCAAGCACAGCAGCTGCCTGATGTGTGGTATACATCATCTTGCTGGCCGGACAGGGTTTGATCTCGATATTTCGGCGTTGAAAGTATTTTTGCAATTTCTCTCCGGTGGTAGCTACGGAGTTTACCCTAATGTGCAAAGCTGGGTTTTCATTGAAATACATGGCCAGATACTCGGTATCTTCTTCGCCAAAGAGCTTGATCCAGGTTTCAATCAAATCCAGGGGATATGAGTGTTCATAGGCAATTCTCTGCACCGGATCTGCGGGATACTGGGTTTTATCTTCTCGGAGATAAGCTCGCAGCACTGCATTCACAAAATCTGCCACCTGTTCCGAAAACATGGATTTTGCCAGCGCAACCGTCTCATTCACCGCCGCATGGGCGGGAATTTTATCCAGATATATGATCTGATACAATCCCAAATAGAGCAGTACCTTGATCTTGAGATCGGTGTTTTTATACTTTTGTGCTTCAGTATAATGACTCAGGATAAAATCCAGCTTTTGCCGCATCTTGATCACGCCCTTGACAGTGGTATAAAAAAGACTGATCTCTTCATTATAGTTTTTCAGTTTTTTGGCCCTTTGTTGCAGTAATGTATCCGAAAAATCTCCATTTTTAAGCACCTTGTAGATGGTGGTATAGGCCTCGTAGCGAAAGTTCATTTTGCCCTCTGATAGAGTCTTTTAATCACTTCTTTGATCAATTGCTCGGTGGGCAGATTCAATTCGGATTCATTTAAGAGCTTGAGTTCACGCTGAATAGCGGCGAGATTGAAGCCCAGAGCCAAAAGCGCCTCCTCTACTTCCTGCAGAGCTCCTTCGGCCAGCACTACCTGAGATTCATCTACAAAGTCCATCAGCTTGTGAATATTATCCTTAAGTTCTACTATCAGGCGCTGCGCACTCTTTTTGCCAATGCCCGGAACTTTGATCAGCAGCCCTTCTTCCGCATTAAGAATGCTCTTGATAAAGGCAGGAATGCTCAAAGTAGAGAGGATGGAAATGGCTATTTTGGGACCAATCCCACTGACTTTGGTTAATTGAGTGAAGAGTTCCCGCTCTGCGAGCGAAGCAAAGCCATAAATCCGGACGTCATCCTGCGAGAAGCTGAGATAAGCGTATAAAGAGCATTCCTGCCCCACTTTGGGAAGTGTCTCATAAGTAGAAACGGGAATCTTGAGTTCCCAGCCCATGCCCATGGTTTCGATTACTGCATTCACGGGACTTTTTTGGGTAAGGATACCCTTTATATAATGGATCATAATTCTTTATCCCACTTAATCCGATTGTAGTGAGTAGTCGCAATGGCCAAGGCATCGTAAGCGTCATCGCGTTTGTTTTTGGGGTTAAGATCATACAATTGATGGATCATGTATCTTACCTGAGTTTTACTGGCAGCACCCGTACCCACCACTGCTTTCTTAACTTCCCGGGGAGAATACTCTGTGACCGGAATGCCTTTTTGAGCCAAAGCCAGCAGGATCACGCCGCGAGCATGTCCCAGGGTAAATACGCTTTTGATATGTTTTTGAAAAAACATCGATTCCACTGCTGCACAATCAGGATGATACTCGCCAAGGATGTCCATGATGGAGTTATAAAGCAACCGCAGTCTATCTCCCAGAGTAGGTTCGCGACTTACATCGAATACGTCGCAACCCGCCGCAATTACTTTTCTGTGCTCAAGCTGAATGAGACCGTAACCGCAATAGCGACTGCCAGGGTCTATCCCCACAATCATCATGGAAGTCTAATCCTGCACCAATGTATCCATTACCTCGTCTGAGATTTCGTAGTTGGCATAGACCTTTTGCACGTCATCCAGATCCTCAAGCATATCAATCAGCTTCATCAGCTTCGGCGCCACATCATCCGCATTGATGGTATTTTTGGGCACACGGATCAATTCAGCATTCTCCACGGGGAAACCAGCATCTTCCATATTTGCCAAAACGCTGTGAAACTCGGTAGGCGAAGTATAGATATCAAAATACTCATCACCCATTTCCACATCCTCAGCTCCGGCTTCAAGAGCCTGCATCAAAAATTCTTCTTCGTCCAAGCCTGCTACAGGAACGTTGAAAAAACCTTTCATTTCAAAATTCCAGGAGACAGCCCCAGTTTCCGCCAAGTTCCCGCCGTATTTTGCGAAAGTATGGCGCAGATCAGCCACCGTGCGGTTCTTGTTGTCGGTCATCACATCTATAACGATCCCGACTCCATTGTGTCCATAGCCTTCGTAGGTGATCTCTTCGTAGTTTACACCTTCGATCTCACCGGTGCCACGCTTGATCGCCCGCTCGATATTTTCACGGGGCATATTAGCGTTCTTCGCAGTCAATATCGCGGTGCGTAAACGGGGATTAGTCTCCGGATCTCCTCCCCCATTTTTGGCGGCCAGAATTATCTCTTTTACAATTCGCGTAAATACTTTACCGCGCTTGGCATCAGCAGCGCCTTTTTTATGCTTGATCGAGCTCCACTTATTGTGTCCGGACATACATACCTCTCTATCTTACTGAATATCGTTATCCTGCCAGGCAGCTACCACCTTCTGCGTGATATCTTCCGGGACTCTTTCGTAATGAGAAAATTCCTGAGTAAAACGACCTCTTCCCTGGGTAAAAGACTTTAAAGCAGGATAGTAATTAAACATCTCCGCCAGAGGCATTTGAGCTGCCAGATGCTGCTTTTTACCATGCTGTTCCATGCCCAGAATCCGGCCCCGACGGGTGGAAATATCGCCCATCACATCGCCCATGTATTCACTGGGAACAATGATTACCATATTGTGAATCGGCTCCAGCAAGATGGGTTTGCACTTTTTGAATCCTTCCTTGAACGCCATGGAAGAAGCGATCTTGAAAGCCATTTCAGAGCTATCCACATCGTGATAGCTGCCATAATATACTTCCACAGATACATCTACTACCTGGTATCCGGCAATGATGCCCTTGCTCATAGTCTCCACCAAGCCCTTTTCGATGGCCGGAATAAAGTTTGAAGGGATCACCCCGCCGACGATGGAATTGATGAATTTAAATCCTTCGCCCCGCTCCGTAGGTTTGATCCTGAAATACACTTCGCCATATTGACCACGTCCACCAGATTGCTTTTTGTGGCGATACTGACTCTCAGCACTGGCGGTAATAGTCTCTTTGTAAGGAATACGGGGAGCTTTGAGCTCAGCTTCCACTTTGTAGCGGTTTTTCAGCTTTTTGAGCACGAGTTGCAGCTGTTGATCTCCCATCCCGGAAAGCACGTTTTCGTGAGTTTCCACATTCAGTTCGTAGCGGATAGTGGGATCTTCGGCAATCACACGTTGCAAACTGGATCCGATCTTATCTTCATCGGATTGTTTTACGGCCTTGATAGCCTGCCAGGTGGTGGCACAGGGCAGCTCCACAGGTTTGATGGCATGCCGGGCATTGAGCGCAACAATGCTGCTCATCACGCGGGCGTTTTTCAGCTTTACCAAAGCCCCGATCTCTCCAGCTCTGATCTCAGAGCAATCATGACGGTTTTTGCCCAACATATAATACATGTTTCCGGCTTTGTCTTTGGCTTCCCTTTCGGGAGTATAAAATTCGGTTCCGGTCTTTAAAGAACCCGAGTAAATCCTTACGTAAGCAAAATCTCCCATACTGGGATCAGCATAGAGCTTGAAGATATATCCCAAAAGCTCACCGTCTTCTGAGGCAATGAATTCCTTGCTCTCATCATTCTCTACTAATTCGATAACGGGAGCATCAGCAGGAGAAGGAAGATAGTCGATTACGCCTTCCAAAAATGCCATCACTCCCACACCGGTGCCGGCAGAGCAGACAAAGGCAGGAACTATTTCGCCCGTGGATATGGCTTTTTTGAGCCCTTGAATCAAGTGATCCTGTGCTAATTCCATATTCTCCAAAAACTCATTGAGCAAATCCTCACTGGTCTCGGCTACCGCTTCCATAAGCAGCATACGGGCTTCTTCTGCCGCTTCTTTCATATGGGGAGGAATCTCGCCTACCCCTGATTCCGTCATAGCCTTTTGCGTGATTACATCTACGATGCCCTCAAATGAGCCTTCTTTACCTATCGGAAGATGAATCCTCACCGGTCTGATATCGGTATTTTCATGAATAGCTTCCAAGGTCTTGTCATAATCCGCATGTTCGTTATCCATCCTGTTTACCAGAATGATCTTACCCTTGGCTTTGCCTTCCACCTGTTCCAAAGCGAGCTCCAGGCCTACTTCATATCCGCCGGTGGCATTGGCTACTATCACTACGTTTTCGACAGCAGGCAAAGCGACAACAGTATCGCCCACAAAATCCGGATATCCCGGAGCATCAAGGATGTTTACCTTGTGATCTTTATGATTCACGTAACCGATTGAAAGACCCAGAGACATCTTTTTGGCTGTCTCTTCAGGATCAAAATCAAGCACGGTATTGCCTTCATCAATCTTGCCAAGTCGGGTTGAACTCTTGGTTTGAAAAAATATTTGTTCGGCCAAAGTTGTCTTCCCAGCTCCGCTGGCTCCGACTAACAATAGATTGCGTAACTTCTTCATGGAGTATTCTTTCATCTTCTTCCTCATCTATTTATATCATTTTCATCGTTAGTTTTGCATGACCGATCCATGATTTTCATTCCCTTTTAGGTGTCAATGCTTTTGTTTAACTTGACATCTTTACTGATAGAGAATTTACTTGTTTCAAATTACGATTAAGGGGGTTCCAAATGGAACAGGACACTCACGACTTTTCAAACCAAATCAACATGAACAGTATGCCAAATACTGCTCCCGTGATGACGATAGGAAATTGGATTGTTACTATGATTCTTATGGTCATTCCAGTTGTCAATCTCATCATGCTCATCGTTTGGGCTGCAGGCACAAATGACAATCCCAATCGGAAAAACTGGGCTATCGCACAATTGATCTTTATCGCTGTCGGTATTGTCTTGTGGATGGTGTTTTTCAGCACCTTTGCCGGCATGATAGGAACGGCTTTTAGCGGATATTAAAAGCCGGGATCATTGGTTCTGCATTCCTCAAATAGCGATTTCGTAATGCTAAACCAGCAGAGCATAGTGCTCAGCTCTATCCCCCCTGCAAAGCAGAAACTGGTTACAGTCTTGTGAAAATTAAAATAGCAGCCTGCACGGATGCAGGCTGCTGATTATTTGGTGGAGCATAGCGGGATCGAACCGCTGACCTCATGACTGCCAGTCATGCGCTCTCCCAGCTGAGCTAATGCCCCCAAAAGAGCCATATTGTTTGCCCACTTTTGAATCAAGGAAGAATTTGTCAAGCAGAAAAAGACGTTATAAATCTGTTGATGGGCTAACTAATCTATATTGAGATAGTTAGCAAATTATCTGGCCTGCTTTTTGAGTATGAAAGATGGCAGAATGAAAAATAATCCTTGTATAAAAACACAATCTAAGAAAAGTGACTCTCTAAAGAAAATTATGATCCAATAGTGGAGGCTATAATGCTCGATAACCTGAGAAAGAAACAAAAGATCATCATTTATTTCGTGGCTGTGATTTTCATTCTGGGAATGGGAGCCATGGGATTAGTGGAGTTTTTAACTCCCAAACCGTATTTAGGTAAAGTGGAAGGTAAAAAGATCACCCCGGAAATGTATCAAGCCAAAGTCCAGGAGGTTTATTCCCGCTATAGTGAGAATAACCCCGATCAACCTATAGACGACAACCTCCGTCGCTCTCTGGAAGGTTCTGCCTGGCAGGAACTGGTGGATAGCATATTGTGGGATAAACAGATTAAAAAGCACAAGATCAAGGTATCAGAAAGTGATATTCTCACAGAAATGCAGAATAATCCCCCACAAGAACTGATGCAAAATGAATCCCTGCAGACAAACGGTCGCTTTGATAATAGTAAATACCTCTCTGCACTGAAGAACAATCCCGAATTCTTTCTGGTGATGGAAGATTATGTAAGCAGTTACCTGCCCCGTAAACGCTTGCAAGAAAAGATTATGGCCGAAGCGGGAATCACTCTGGACAGCCTGAAAACCGAATATATTAAAGAAAATGATCTTGTAACTGGCAAGATGTTGTTCTTCGATTACAACAAAATCACCGATGTTGAGGTCAGTGAGGATGAGATCAAAGCTTATTACGAGGAACATAAAGAGGATAAATACAAAAAGGGTCCTGCTACCAGGATCAAATATCTGGCTTTTGAACAAGGCCCTTCTGAGGAAGACTACGCAGAAATGAAGCGTTCTGCTATCCAGGTCAGAGATCGCATTTTAGCCGGAGAAGATTTTGCCGAACTGGCTCGGGCATACTCCGATGATCCAGGCTCAGCCCAAAATGGCGGTTCTCTGGGAGAATTTGGCCGAGGACGCATGGTGCCTGAATTTGAGCAAGCAGCTTTTAGCTTGCAACCTGGTGAAATATCCGAACCGGTGAAGACAGACTTTGGCTGGCATATCATTCGCGTGGATAGAATTGTAAGCAGCAATCCCGCCGAGCCCAAGATCGAGGCAAGCCACATCCTGTTTAAGGTTGAAGCCAGCCAGACTACTTTGGCAGAATTGGAAGATAAAGTTCTCGAAGCGCAGGAAATGCTTAAGAAAATGAGCATCGATGAAGTGGCTAAAGCTTACGAAATGGAGCCCAAAGATAGCGACTGGGTGGCACACGATGCCCAGTATATCCCGGGAATCGGGCAACATCCCCAGCTCTTGGCATGGATGATCAAAGCCAAACCTGGACAGGTCTCAGAGATTATTCGGGACCAGCAAAACCGCATGATCTTAGCCAAAGTAGAAGACAACGTGAAAGAGTATTACGAAGACTTCGAAAAAGTAAGACTCCGCATCAAATACGAACTTGAACGCGAGGAAAAGATCGCCCAAGCCAAGATCAAAGCCGATGAATTCGTGGCCAAGTATTCCCCGGCAGAATACTTTGACAAAGCTGAAGCTGAAGGCTGGAAAGTATTAGATTTTACCAAATACAAACGCGGAAATAGCGCACCTGGAATCGGGGTCTCGGATGTCTTTGCCGATCACGCTCTCGCTCTGGAAGAAGGCGAAATGTCAGATTTGATTCACGATCCCAAAGGAAGCTATATCATCATGGCCACATCCCGTCAAAAACCAGACCTGGAAGCTTTTGAAAAAGACGAAGAAGCTCAAGAAAAGATCCGCACAACCCTTGAAACCAAAGCCTGGAACCGCTGGTATCAAAACATGCGGGATAACGCCGAAATCGTCGACCGCCGCGCTGAATATGGCATCTAAGATCTATTAAATACAGGATATCCTGTGCAGGACATGGATGCGGAGACAACGGTTTTCGCATCCCTTTTCTTAAAGATAGGGAGAGTATAATGAGTAAACTTATGGCAAGTGTGAGCGGCGTCAGGGGAATCTTTGGCGAAAGCCTTACCCCGCCTGTCGTGCAAAAGTATGTCGCTGGCTTTGCTATGTTTCAAATGAGTACACATGGCAAAGGTAAAATCATCGTCGGCAGAGATAGCCGCACCACTGGTGAGGCAATGATGCACATCGTGGCAAGTACTCTGATGAGCATCGGCCTGGACGTATGCTATCTGGGCATAGCCTCCACCCCCACCATCCTTTTGGCAGTGGAGGATAGCGATGCTATCGGTGGAATAGCCATTACCGCATCCCACAATCCGCCCCAGTGGAATGCTATGAAATTTGTGGATGCAGATGGCATGTTTTTGGCTCCTGATAAAGCAACGGCCTTCCTTTCCTCTCTGGATAAGGAAACTAACTGGGCCTCATGGCAGGAAATCGGCACTTTCTCGGTGGATAATCAGGCTATCAAAAGACATATCGATAAGATCCTGGCCATTCCCTATCTTGATATTCAAAAGATCAAAGACATGAAACTAAAGGTTGTCCTCGATAGTGTAAATGGCGCCGGGGCACATATCTCAGAGACTCTGCTCAAGACACTCGGCTGTGAAGTGATCAGCATCAATAGTGAACCTACCGGCATCTTCGCACATCCAGCCGAACCTTTGAATCAGAACTTATCGCAACTCGAACAAGCTGTGCAAGAACACAAGGCAGACCTGGGCTTTGCCACCGATCCCGATGTGGATAGACTCTCAATCGTTTCCGACCAGGGAAATTGCATAGGAGAAGAGCTTAGCGTAGCTCTAAGCGAGATCTTTGTCCTCCCTAAAAACCCCGGCGATGTGGTAGTTAATCTCTCCACCTCGATGTTAAGCGATTATCTCGCTAAACGATATGGCGTAAAAGTGCATCGGACCAAGGTGGGTGAAATCAACGTGGGCAAAAAAATGCAGGCTATCTCATCACCTATCGGTGGTGAAGGTAATGGTGGCATCATCTGTCCGGAAGTGCATTATACCCGCGATGCACCTGCCGGAATGGCATTGATTTTGGGGCTGCTGGCTGAAACTGGCAAAAGCATTTCTGAGCTCGTTAATGAGCTACCTAAGTACTATTTTGTCAAAGACAAGATCAGCCTGAAACCAGAAGAGATGGAAGCTGCGATGCTGAAGGCCAAGGATATCTTGAGCGGCTACGAGATAGATACCCAAGATGGCATTAAAGGCAGCAAGAATGACCACTGGATTCACATCCGAAAATCCGGTACTGAACCAATCATCAGGGTGTATGTGGAAAGCGATGCTTTACAAAAAAGCGAGCAAATCTGCCGGCAAACCCTGCAAAAGCTGATCTCTTAGCAATATCGCACTAAGCGCATTGTGATCCTTTCAGCGCTCCTGCATCGATAACTGGTAACACAGTAAGGCTGCGCTTACCGCCAGATTCAGAGATTCCATCTTACCTGCCATATCGATGCGAATGCTTTGTTGAGCCGCCCTCAGCAAAGCTTCATCTATGCCATGAGCTTCGCTGCCCAAAATGAATATCTCTGCTTCGGCGCTGGGAACGTAGTCCCTTAAACTCACCCTGCCCCCCATATCCAGTGCAACTAAGCGTGCCTTCCCCATCAGCAATTCCTCTGGGCTCAGATAGCGAAAGGTAAGCTTATATACGGCGCCCATTGAAGCTCGAATTACTTTGGGATTGGAGACTTCGCAAGAATTCTCGGATAGCAGGATAGCATCCATCCCAAAAGCTTCAGCACTCCGAAAGATCGTCCCCAGATTACCGGGATCGGAGATTCTATCCAAATAAAGCGCCCGCCGAAAAGGAGCGGCCGACTCCTGGGGCAGATCATACAGAGCTGCAACTGAAGCGGGATGCTCACTGCTGCATATGCGGGACATTTGTGACTGAGTCAATTTATATTGGACAAGCTGCCCATATTCCTGCTGCTGGTCTCCAAACACATATAGCTCGTAAGGCCTAATCCCGAAAATAGCTAATTGCCGAATAAGGCGGGAACCCTCAACCACGACACGCCCTTGTGCCAATCTATGTTTCTTTTGTTTAAGTTTTGCCAAATCGCTAATCCGTTGTTGGGAAATCCAGGGTTTCGGCATTATCTTATAGCTCCTTAATTCTCAGTTAGCTACAGAGTTATCCACAAGCTTTTGTGGATAAGCCTCCTTAGCCATCTTACTGATAAATAGTCTGTTATAGATATGTTTATTTTCTTCCACACTACTTATCCACAACTTATCCACATGCTCTACAAAGCCTTATTTTAGCGCAAGATAGTTAGCTTTTTCTGCATTTTTCTTCCGCCGCTGCTGAGTTCCAGAATATAGATTCCGCGCTTGAGTTTGGTAAACCCAGGCAGTTCGTCAAGCTTCAAGAGTCCCGGGCTTTGATGAGGCACCTCAAAGTGGTGACAGATAAGCCTTTGCCCCCTGAGATTATATAGATTCAGAGTCAGACTTTCAGCACTGCTGTCATCCAGATACCACTCCAGAAAAGCCAGCCGGGCATCGAGTACCGGATTGGGACGGACAAGCATACTGCGTTGCGGGATTTGATATTGATAAGTACCAAGCAGAGGCTGGGATTCATTCCCAATTCTGTCCATGGCGTATAAGGCATAGCTGCCATCTGACTCGATGGCAAAGTCAAACACAAATTCTGGAGCATAGGCCGAGGGATTGATTTCGTATTCCCCATGAGTGGTTTCCAGACGAAAACTGAGTGAATCAACATCGAGAGGACTTTTGATCCCGAGATATACTCTGCCATAGCGCTGATCCTGCCAGATCAATTCCGGTGCAGCCGGCGGGGTATTATCTTTCCCCAAAGCGAGATTGACCAAGCTGAGCCATCCGGTTTTGGCAAAATCCAGCTGCATATAGGTCTGCCAGGCAGCATCGAAATTGAAACGCAAATCAGGATACCATAGAGCGATACTGCTCAGATCAGGTTCGATCCAGGGAAGAGTATAAGAAGAGGCTAAAATGATCTCTTCGAGTAGCGTCTTCAGCTCGCTTACATCCATGATCCCGGCTTGTTCCAGGCGGATGAGAAATTGCCATAAATCGACATCGGCAAAACCGCTATTCATCTCAAAGAGTTCTTCTCTTAAGGGAGCCAAAAGCGGTGCCGCGGATCTTAACTCAGCAGAAAAAGCTCTGAAAGCAAGATAAAAGTCCTGTAGAGAGGATGTTTGGATGGCCGAACAGGTTGTGATGTAATAACCCGAGGAGGGATTATTCGGAGTTCCGGGGAGATAAGAATCCGTATAAAGCTGTGGAATCCTGCTTGCCAAAAGCTCAGGATCCCCTTCTATCAGCGGGATCATGGTTTCGTAGGGAAAGCCATACACCGGGACCAGATCCGCAGAACCAATGATGATATCTGCCAAATCCTTAAGCTCATACATTATCTCAATGCTCTGCATACTACAGGCATCAAAAAGCAGGATATCCAGATGTGCTGTCCCCCGCAAGGCCTGCTCCAGCTCTTTATTTGCCACTCCGATGACATTACCACTTTCCTGATCAGGTGCGATGTATTTGGGACTTTTATACCAGCTATCGGCATGAGACCAGAGGATAAGCATCTTACGCTGAGCCGGATAGCGATCAAATCCCCAGTTGATGAAGTCTTGGAGACTTTGCGGGTCACCGCTATCCAGCTGCCCCAGGTTTTGGATGATAGAAGACTGAATTCCTGGCTCAGGATGTTGCCGAATCAGATAACGTTTTGCCCCTACATCAGGCAAATCCACCTGCACGGCCAGATCAAGCCCTTGCGCTTGTTCTGCCTGCTCCATCTGTTCGATATTATGTAAAGCATAGCTCGCCAGGTCATTATCCGCTGCCATATAGATCAAGACAGTCCAATCCAGAGCTGACAAAACCGCAGTATAGCTGATCAGCAAAATAAAGGCAATCAAGCAGCGAAATTTCATCTTTTTTCCTGGAAAGGAGAGTGCTGGACATTTTGAGCGCGCACCCAGCTCTGAACCAAGGATGTGACAGGCTTATGGATAGGGATATTCCATGGCCTCTTCCAGGCCGCGCAAGACTCGGAGTCCGCCTTGACAAAGGGCTTCCATTTCCTTTTCTCCGGGATACAGATAGACCTTGGCGATAAATTCACATCTCTGCTTTAAGTTTTCCACAATAAAGTCATTGTATGCCAAACCTCCGGAAAAGAAGATGCCATCCACTTTCCCTGCCAAGACCGTGGCAGACGCCCCAATCTCTTTAGCAACCTGATAGCACATAGCTTCGAGGATGAGCTTGGCCTTTTTGTCACCCTCCTGTATTCGTTTGTTGACCTCGATCCCGCTATCCGTACCCAGATATGCCATCAATCCGGCAGTTTTGCTGAGATACGTAGTTAATTCCTTATGCGTATATTTTCCGCTATAGGCGATATTGATCAATTCGCCGATGGGCAAGGCTCCGGCACGTTGGGGAGAGAAAGGCCCCATCCCCAATAGAGCGTTATTCACGTCCACCACGCGACCTTCTTTGATCGCAGCCACTGAAATACCACCACCCAGATGAACTCCGATAAGATTGATTTCCTGGATGTCTTTTGCCATCTCTTTGGCTATTAGTCTGGCGATATAGCGTATATTTAAGGCATGGAAAACACTCTTCCGCTCAATCTCCGGAATCCCGGATATACGCGCAATCTCGTCAAATTCATCTACTACCACAGGATCCACGATAAATCCCGGGATGTGCAGTTCTTCCGCAATAGCATTGGCAATAAAAGCCCCCAGATTCGAAGCATGTATCCTGCCCCACAAAGAGGGATCTTTGAGATCTCTGAGAATTGCGGGACAAATCTTAATAGTACCGCCGCTTACAGAGCGGATGAACCCGCCTCTGCCCACCACGGCATTCAGGCTTTGGGAGTCCACGTTGTTCTCACTCATCGCCTCCATTACCAGGACTTTGCGAAAATCGTATTGCTCAATGATATCATCAAAGGGCTCAAGTTCTGCCGGATCATGCCGCAGAGTCTTTTCAAAAAGGGCTTTGTCGTCTTCATAGACAGCGATTTTGGTTGATGTGGAGCCAGGATTGATCGCGAGCACGCGGTAGCTCATATTACCTCCATAGGTACTTAATATTTGTTTGAGGCAAGACTCAGAAACTCAAGATTCTTGTCAATTATTTTCCTGCCCCAGCATCTCAGTTGCTTGCTCCAATACCATCCCGCACCCTGCCTTTAGAAGGCCTTTTAAAAACTTGCCAATATTTACCTTGCCAAATTATCCCCTTTTCAAATAATGACTCAAAAATTAGGGAGTTTATTATGACTACAAAGAATGATATATTGAACACGGATGAACACATCCACGAAGAAGACGATACTTGTGAAGATGAAAATACCCGGATCATTACCCTGGATATGGAAGATGGCACACAAAGAGATTTTGTGATTTTGGACATCATCAGTCACGATGGGGCAAACTACATCGCTCTGTCCGAAGTAGGCAGCATGGAATACGATGTCCTGCGCTTTGTGGAGGTAGATGACGAATTGGAACTCAGCATTATCGAAGAAGACGATGAATACGAAAAAATCGCCAAACTTTTTAGTGAACACTTTGCAGATCTGGCTGCTGAAGAAGAAGATGAAGAAGAAGATGAAGATGATGAAGATGAAGATGATGAAGAAGAAGATGAATATGATGATGATGAAGATGATGATGATGAAGATGCTGCTGAAGATGATGAGGATGATCAGAAATAAAGACTCAATTTACGCTATGTTCAGAAAGCCGGAGCTATTCCGGCTTTTCTTTATGAGGCAAAGCGATCTCGGGCAGACATAAGCCTTTAACTATGCATTACGCAGCCGCTGAAGAGACTCTATAGCCCCTCCTTGCAAGCTTGTTTTACCCCAATGAGGGCATTTTTTCCTTGACCTTAATGGCAAGTAAATAGTCTGACTTCTTAGTTTGTACATTTGAAAAAACAATGTATAAGCCTAAACATAAAAGTAAGAAAAAACGAGGTAAGATAAAGTGACAAAGATCGATCTTATTCCGAAGATAAGTCAACAGGCAAAAATAGCCAGACAAGCAATTTTAGAGATGACTACTCTATCCGGAAGCGGTCATCCCGGCGGTTCAATGTCCAGCATAGACATTATGCTCTGCATTTATAACACCATGCGTCATGACCCCAAAAATCCCGCTTGGGAAGAAAGGGATCGCATGGTAGTATCTATTGGGCATATCTCACCAGCAGTTTATAGCACTTTGGGCATCTGCGGATACTTTCCCCTGGAGGATGCAATATCCCAATTTCGTCTCTTTGGCAGCATCTTTGAAGGTCATATCGAACGCGATGTACCCGGTGTAGAATGGAGTTCAGGAAACTTGGGACAGGGACTATCTGCAGCAACCGGATTTGCCATATCCGCCAAAATTAAAGGAATTAAAAACCGCACTTATGTGCTGATGGGTGATGGCGAACAGCAAAAAGGGCAGCTTTCCGAAGCCCGACGTTTCGCCAGTAAATATGATTTGCGCAATCTCACCGCCATTGTGGATTACAATCAACTTCAGATCTCGGGATCAATTCACGAGGTAATGCCGCAACACATCCGCCAAAATTGGGAATCAGACGGTTGGCAGGTGATGGAAGTGAATGGGCACGATATTTCCCAGATTCTCTACACTCTGGAAGAAGTGGAAAAAGCCAGCAAACCGGTGATGATCCTTGCCCACACTGTGATGGGGAAAGGTGTAAGCTTTATGGAAAATAAAGCTAAGTATCATGGCTCCACTTTATCTGCAGAGCAATGCGAAGCTGCTCTCAAGGAGCTGGGCATGCCTTCAGACTTGGCAAAGTATCAGAAAAGACGCGCCGAATTCAAACCCCCCACTAAGCAATCCCACCCGGATTATCATCCAAAGTATGATCTTATCCCCGGTAAACCGATCTTGTATACTGAGGAAAGTGACTGCCGTAGCGCCTGGGGCAAGGCTATTGCGGATCTTGGTAAAACCAATCAGGACAAAGCCACTCCCATCGTCGTAGTGGATTGCGATTTAGCTGGCAGCGTAAAGACCACCGAATTCGCCCAAGCCTTCCCTGAGAGATTTTTAGAAAGCGGGATCATGGAACACCACGCGGCCGTGATGAGCGGAGCTATCTCCAGCATGGGGGTGCAATGCTTCTGGTCTGATTTCGGCGTCTTTGGCATTGATGAAGCATACAATATGCAGCGTTTGAACGATATCAACCACACAAACCTGAAAACCGTGGTGACTCATGTAGGGATAGACGTGGGCGCAGATGGCAAGACTCATCAGTGCGTGGATTATATTGCATTGATCCGCAATCTCTTCGATACCAGGATTATCTGCCCCGCAGATGCCAATCAAACCGATCGCATTATCCGCTGGTTGATCGATAAACCCAAAAATTATGTTGTCGCTATGGGGCGTTCAAAACTCCCCATTATTAGGAATCAGGAAGGTGAGATCTTTTATAACCAAGAATATTGCTATGATTATGGAAAAGCCGATATTCTGAGAGTGGGCGATCAAGCCACCCTGTTTGTAACCGGAACCCCAGCCAGTAGAGCGCTCAAAGCTATCGACACTCTTCGTGAAGAAGGGATCTTTGTGCAATTGGTATACATTTCCAGTCCCTTGACCATAGCTGCCGATCTGATAGAACAGGCTGCCAAGCGGGGACCCATTTTCAGTTTGGAAGATCACAGCATTAATGGCGGACTGGGCAGCAGCATTGCCGAAGCTCTGGTTGCTGGAGCTCATAGCGCAAAATTGATCCGCATAGGAGCTACGCACTACTCTGCGTCGGGAGCGGCAGAACAGATCTTTGCCTCTTTGGGAATGGATGCTGCCTCCTTAGTAAAACGCATCAAACAAGAGCTTTAAACTTCATATTTGCCTGTGAGGACGAGATCACAAAGCATCTATGAATAAAGACTTTCTCAAACCGGCCTTGATCTTTGCTGTGGCAGCGGTTTTGACAGGTCTTCTGGCTTGGCTGCTTCCCAGCTATAGCAATGATCTCTTCCCCATCCGCAAGCTGCCCTGGTTTTCGGCCTTATCCAAACCCTCTGCCCCAGATAGCAGCCGGGTGCAAGTAAAAGTGCCAAGGCAAGCCCAAATCGCACTCAATCCCTTTTTGGACAAACTCAAAGCCATGCCCGTGCGTCCCGGTGAACTCCCCCTGGCCCCAGTTAAAAAGGATTCCACCACTAAAGTAGCACCCCAGCAACTGCGTATTGCCTATTTTAGCGATTCCATCATTGAGGGAGACCTCATTACCGCACCCCTGAGATATGAGCTGCAAAAACGCTATGGCGGACACGGCGTGGGCATGGTCCCGATCACCTCTATTGTGGCTGGATTCCGACAAAGCATTCGCCATGATTTCTCCAAGAACTGGGAAAGCATCTCCTTTATGACCCCGGATCGATATGATATCTCGTTGGGCATCACTGGATACACCTTTATCCCTCGTCCCTACTATCTGGACAGCCGCCCTCTCGAAGCTTCTTTGGCCGATAGCATTTTCCTGGCCGATAGCCTAAAAACAGCTGCACCCAAAGTGGAAGAAAGCCCGGAAGAAGCATATCGTCACTATGTGGAGGAAGATCCTTTTGTCGAGTATCGCGCCGTAGATATTGCCGGAGGAGCGGATAGTTTTCGCCGCATCCGGCTTTTTTTCAGCCATGCCTCAGATAGCTCCTTTGTGCGCATTTCTCATGATTCGGGAGAGTTCAAAAAGCTACTCTTAAAACCTGGCCAAGAGCTGCAAAATATGGATATCAGTCCTTCCCAGCCCAGCAAACGGTTGCGCCTGGAATTTGCCGCAGAAGACTCGCTCAGGCTTTATGGTGTTTCTTTTGACGATGCGCAGGGAATCTATGTGGATAATTTTCCTATTCGCGGTTACTCTGGGATGTATTTCCAACGCATCCACAAAGCTTATCTCACCGCATTTAACCAAGCGCTTGACTATGATCTCATCGTGCTTCAATATGGAGGTAATATCACAGATCCGGAAAATGAAGATTACCGGAATTACAAGCTTGCCATGATCCACACCATTGCACATCTCAAATCTGCACTGCCTGATGTCCCCATCCTCATTGCCAGTATGCACGATCGGGCGATCAAAACCGGTACTCAGTTTCATACTTCACCGGATATTCCCTTATTGGTAAAAGCACAAAGCGAGATCGCCCAGGAAACTGATTGTGCTTTTTGGAATGTCTATGAAGCAATGGGTGGATACGACTCCATGCTCGGTTTTGTTAATCAGAATCCTCCCTTGGCAGGATCAGATTACACCCATTTTACCAGACGGGGAGCCGAGAAGATAGCCTCTTTATTTCTGGATTTCCTGCGGGAGGAAATGTGTGCCAGCATAGATATTGGCAAATAGAGCTTAGCCAGATATATTGCTATCTTACGCTGGGCTTTGCTTAGAGGGCTCATATGAAATATATTCTGGAGCAGATCCTGAATTCACTCGCTTATGACCCCAACAATCCCCTGCTGTTTAACAGTGTCTTTTTCCTCTTCTTTTTCATCGTAGTAAGCCTGATCTATCCTTTGGTGGTAAATCGCAGCCGCATTCGGGTCTGGTATCTACTCCTGGTATCGCTATACTTTTATTTCAAAACCAGTGGCCTCTTTGTGCTCTTGCTCTTAGCCACTGCCCTGGTAAATTTCGCCTTAGGCGCCGCAATCTACAAGTCAAAAAGCAAAAAGGGACGCAGAGCTTGGCTGAGTCTGAGCTTGCTCTGGAATCTGGGGAGTTTGGGTTACTTCAAATACACAAATTTCATCATCGGAACTATCAATTCGCTCTTGGGCGGCAACCTGCCTATGATGGATATCTTTCTCCCTGTCGGGATCAGCTTTTTCACCTTCCAGACCTGGAGTTATACTCTGGACATATATTTCGGGAAGCTAAAACCCACCTCCAGTTTCAAAGATTTTGCCTTTTTTGTATCCTTTTTCCCCCAGTTGGTGGCTGGTCCTATCGTGCGCGCTTCATACTTTATGCCCCAGATTCACAAAAAACTGGAACTGGATGAGGAAACCATCGCCCGGGCTTTGGTCCTGATCTTTGCCGGCTTGCTCAAAAAAGGCGTGATTGCAGATTACCTTTCGATCAATTTTGTGGATAGAGTATTCGAAAGTCCGGCTTTGTTTTCGGGAGCGGAAATCCTTATGGGTGTATATGCTTATGCCCTGCAAATTTACTGCGATTTTAGCGGCTATTCGGATATCGCTATCGGCGTGGCGGCTTTGCTGGGTTTCACCCTGCCCATCAATTTTAATAGCCCCTATAAAGCCTCTAACATCACTGATTTTTGGCGGCGCTGGCATATCTCTCTCTCCTCATGGCTGAGAGACTACATCTATATCCCTTTAGGTGGCAATCGTAAAGGCAAAGCCAGACAATACCTGAATCTGATGATTACCATGCTTTTGGGCGGTTTGTGGCATGGTGCCAGCTGGAATTTTGTTTTTTGGGGCGCATTGCATGCTGTTGCTTTGATCTTGGACAAAGCTTGGTTGAGTTTAAAGCTGGCACATACCAAATTGATGAAAATTCTCGGTGTGATTGTTACCTTCCATTTTGTCTGTTTTGCCTGGATTTTTTTCAGAAGCCGCAATTTTGAGACCGCCTGGCTGATCCTGACCAGGATCGCCACCGCCTTTAATGCCCCGCTTTTGCTGCATTGGTTCAATAATTATCAAGTAATTGCATTTCTCATCATTATCGGATTCCTGGCGCATTGGCAACCGGACAGCTGGGAAAAATTCTATCAAAACGCTATCCAAAAAATGCCGTGGCCGGCAAGATCTTTGCTTATGGCAGCCGTGATCTGGATCTTATATCAAAGTAAAAGTGCCGATCTGCAACCCTTCATCTATTTTCAATTTTAAGGAGTTATGATGCAATATCTCAAGCCTTCCTTACAAGCCTACGCCTGGGGCTCACACAGTTTTATTCAGGATTTTTTAAAGCTCGATAGCCCGGGCCCTCTCGCCGAAGCCTGGTATGGCGCGCATCCCAAAGCCCCTGCTATGGTAGGGAATGAAAGCCTGCAAATGCTGATCTCACGGCAGCCTGCCTTCTGGCTCGGCCCAAAGCTGGATTCCTTCCCTTATCTCTTGAAGATATTAGCGGCAAGCCAAGCGCTTTCCATCCAGGTGCATCCTTCAAAAACACAAGCCGAACAAGGCTTTGCCCGCGAAAATAAACTCGGTATCCCGCTATCCGATCCCACCCGCAATTACCAGGATGACAATCATAAACCGGAATTGTTCATGGCTCTTACCGATTTTCACGCCCTCTGCGGTTTCCGGACATTTACTGAGCTTGTGGATGGCTTTGAATCCTGCCACTTGGGGTCCTTCTTTGCTCACTATCCGGCATTTCGCAAAAATCCTCAGCGCGAGAACTTTGCCCGGCTATATCGGGAAATTCTTGATCCCCAACCCCTTCCAAAATTGACCGAACATATCGGAAAACTCAAACCGCAAGGCAAATGGGAAAAAGAGATCCTCTGGATGCAACGCTTACTGAAACTGTATCCTCATGATAAAAATATTATCGCACCCTTGTATCTGAATCTGATTGAGCTCAAGCCTTACGAAGCCATTTTCCTCCCCACTGGAATAGTGCATGCATACCTCAAGGGCGCTGGAATCGAGATCATGGCCTGCAGCGACAACGTTCTAAGAGCTGGCCTGAGCCCCAAACACATTGATCCCGCCGAACTGCTCCAAACCATCAGCTTGGAGCCTTATGCTCCCCAGCTCATTACCGCTCCGCCAATCAAGAACCAAATGGTTGGCTACTTAGCTCCCGTAAAAGATTTTCTGCTTGCCCGCATCTTGCTGGAGGGAGAAATGGAATTGCCCGCAATAGCCGGTCCCAGAATCCTGCTCTGCCTATCAGGAGAGGCAAAAGTAATACACAAACAGCAAGAACTTATCCTACACTCCGCGCAAAGCATCATCATCCCCCACCTTGAGCAAAAACCCCAGCTTGCGGGTAAGGCTGAGATCATCCTGGCCGCATATCATGGAAATTGAGGTTCATCCTTTTCAAGTCGTAGTCCTCTGATCCGGCGCTTGACTTGCGGATTTACTTTTAAGCTGAGCTCAGCTCCTGATGCTCTCCTTTTTAGGACTTGATCAGGACTTGAACCCAAGTTCAAACAGACTTATCGACTCCAGCCTCCCAAGCCCCACCCAAGGGCCTCCTGAGGACTTCCTGAGCCAGAGCTTAAGAAGTCCATAAGAGAAACACAGCTGCCGCGGATGAGACTGTTCCCAAAGACCTGATCTATTGCCAATAAGTTTATCGCATTAAGTTGATGAATAAGGGGCGAAACGCACAAATATCGACCCCAAGTGCAAACTTGACAAGCCTGAGTTCCGTAGGAACGCTCCTTATAAAAAATCTGTGCAATCCGTATAATCTGTGTGAGACCTTAGCTGTGTAATACGCATAACGGATAACGCATAACGCATAACGGATAACCTCTCCAAATAAAAAAATCTGTGAAACCCGTGTAATCTGTGTGAGACCCTCGCTGTGTGCATAACGCATAACGGATAACGGATAACCTCTCCAAATAAAAAAATCTGTGAAATCCGTGTAATCTGTGTGAGACCCTCGCTGTGTGTATAACGCATAACGGATAACGGATAACGGATAACGGATAACCTCTCCAAATAAAAAAATCTGTGAAATCTGTGTAATCTGTGTGAGACCTTAGCTGTGTATAACGGATAACCTCTCCAAAATGGCAGCAATTTTGGCTAAATCTTTGGGATTTTCAGGGTTTTTTCTCGTCTTGGTATCATTCTTGCTTTATAATATTATAGTATATAGGTAGAGATTTACGAACCTGTATCTGAAGTGACATTTGATTATATAATTTAGGAGAAAATATGAAGAAGCATTTTATAACGCTTGTATTTGGGGTCTTGACAATAATGCTGGCTGCCAATACGGGATCGATCAAATTACAAAGCGCTTCCGAGCAAGCTCAGATTTTGCGCAGCACGTCGAATGGGCTTGAGCTGAGATTTGCCCTCGATACTCTGGATTACTTTGAGGTTCAAAGCAAAGAAGGTGTATGGACGGCGATATCGGCAAAAAACTACAGCAGCACAAATAAAGTGGGCGAACCCAAACTTCCCCTGCTGAGAAAGATAATAAGCGTTCCCCTGGGAGCTGAAGTAAAATACCAGCTTAAAGATACTGTAAAGAATTCAGTTTCTTTGAGTGAACATGGTATACACTACCCCATCATTCCATTTCAAGAGAGCGTTTCCAAGAGCGCTAATCCTTTAGAATTACCCTTCGTAGTAAATAGAGATTTTTATAACGGTAACCGTGCTACCTCCGAAGCAGTAATCCAGATTCACGAACTGGGTATGCTACGTGGGGAAAGGCTTTTTGCCCTGGATTTTGTCCCTGTAAACTACAATCCCGGTAGTAAAGAGCTGGAAATTGTGCTTTCAACAAAAGTCGAAATTAGCTTTGTAGGTGCAGATCACAACGCCACTTCCGAGCTGAAAGCCAAGACTTATTCTCCGGCGTTTGAAGCCTCCCTCTCCTCCGCTGTATGGAATTACCAGTCAAGTAGAACCAGCTTGCTGCAATACCCGATCGGCTATGTTATCATAGTTCCGGCGAGTTTTCAAGCTGCCATGCAACCCTTTATCGATTGGAAGACCCAGCAAGGCTACAACGTAACTGTTACCACCATCGAAAGCATTGGCAACAATACAAGTTCGATCAAAAACTATATGCAAGACCTCTGGGATGCCGCCACCCCGCAGAATCCGGCTCCCAGCTATCTCTTGATCGTAGGAGATGTAGCCCAGGTGGCTACAAATAGCTCAACTACCTATGGCTCCCATCCTACCGACCTGCATTACGTCCGCCTTGAAGGCACGGATTACATGCCGGAGATGTATTACGGACGTTTTTCTGCCACGAGCACTGCCCAAGTAACTAATCAGGTAAATAAGACCCTCATGTATGAACAATATACCATGCCTGATGATGAGTATCTCAGCAAAACCGTATTGATCGCTGGAATGGATAGCTTTTACGCTTCTACTCATGGCAATGGTCAGATCAATTACGCTACCCAGAATTATTATAACACCGACCATAGCATTACCAGCAATAACTATATGTATCCGCAATCCGGGTCTAATGCCGGCAATATCATAGCCAATGTTTCTGAAGGACGCGGTTACGTAAATTATACTGCCCACGGTGGTACCACCGACTGGAGTGACCCAAATTTTAACGTCTATGACGTTAATGCTCTGCAAAATACCAATGAATATTCCTTTGTCGTGGGGAACTGCTGTCTCACTAATAAGTTTGACGTGGGAGTATGTTTTGGCGAATCCTGGTTGCGTGCCGAAAACAAGGGTGGGATCATCTATATCGGCGGCACCAATAGCACCTATTGGGATGAAGACTATTGGTGGAGTGTGGGCGCAAAAGGTAGTGCCACAGGCTCTGCTCCTGCCTATGACGGCGATGCCCTCGGCGCTTATGATGCTGTGTTCCACGAAAATAACGAAGATTTTACCGATTGGGCTGGCAGCGCCGGCAGCATGGTGGTAATGGGAAATCTGGCGGTCGTGCAAGGAAATAGCACCCGCATCGATTACTACTGGGAAATTTACTCCATCATGGGAGATCCTTCTTTAACACCCTATATGGGTATCCCGCAGGAAAACACTATGCTCCCTCCGGAAACCTTCTTCCTTGGTTGGGATAGCATGGAAATCATTGCCGATCCCTATAGCTACGTGGCAGTTTCAATGAATTCTGAATTACACGGAGCCGGATTGGTCGGCGAAAGTGGTTCTCTGGAGTTGGATATCACCCCCTTTGATGAACCAGGCACCGCTCAAATCGTGGTAACCCGCTCCATGCGCAAACCTCTGATTGCCAATATTGCCGTGATCCCCAATGAAGGTCCTTATGTAACCGTCAGTCAGATCACTGTGGCAGATGATAATGGCATCGCCGAAGCTGGTGAAACCATTGCCATGGATCTCACCTTTAGCAATGTGGGCGTAATGGCTGCAGAAAACCTGAGCGTAACCATCGCAACCGAAAGCCCCTGGATTTATATCTCGGAACCGGAAACCACTATTGCCGATATCAGCCCGGCTGATGAGCTTACAGTAAGCTCTATCTTCACCGCTCATATCGATCAGGGAACTCCCGATCAGCACATCGCTGAATTCATTATCACGGTAAGCGATGGGGAAAACGAATGGGTCTCTACCAGAAATCTAACTATCAATGCGCCGGATGTAGTTATCAATTCGGTCAGCTTTTTTGATCCTAATAACAACGGTATCTTCGAAGGCGGAGAAACTATCACCATCACCTTGAATATCACAAATTCTGGACACATGGCTGTGGAAAGTGGCACTTTGGATCTGATTCTAAACAGCGATATGGCGAGTTTGCCTAATAATTCCTTTATGATACCCGGCATCAATATCGGTGGCAATATCCCTCTCAGCTTTGATGTTGTGCTCGCCACTGAGATCGAAGAAGGAGTGGTGATACCTCTGGGTGTGGCTTTGAATATGGGCGCTCAAATGATCAATCATAGCGTTTTGATCCCAATAGGCGCCGTTATGGAAGGTTTTGAATCCGGCGGGTTCGATACTTTCCCCTGGGTTAATAATAGCTCTCAACCCTGGACTGTGGTCTCTACCGAAGCACACAGCGGCAATAACTCTGTGCGCAGTGGTGCAATCAGCGACAATTCCAGCACCACCCTGCAAGTCACTATGGACGTGGATAGTGAAGGAGAACTTAGCTTTTGGCGCAAAGTGTCTTCAGAAGCAAATTATGACTTACTCAAGTTCTACATCGATGGTGAGGAAATGGCCTCCTGGAGCGGAACTTTGAATTGGAGCGAATTCAGCTATCCCGTAAGCGCTGGAACTCATACCTTCAAATGGTCTTACCTAAAAGATATCAATACTACCGGTGGCAGTGATGCCGCCTGGATCGATGACATCAGATTCCCCGCGATTGGCAACAGTGAAATCCCCATGGCTTATACAACTACAGAGGAAATAGAATTCCCGGAGGTATATCCCAACACCACCGTTTCAGCGGAATTCGTTTTGCGTAATCTGGGTACTGCAGCTCTGGAAGGTTCCATTAGCATCCCCACGGAGTTTGATCTCTCCCTGATGGGACAAGAGCTGCCCGATGATTACTTCTACTCTGTCGCCCCCGGCGTAAGCATGGTCTTTACTTTGTCCTTTACTGCAGATGATCTGGTAGAGGATATCAATGACGAGATCATAATCATAACCAATGATCCCGATCTGCCCATGATCACCATACCTATCACCTTGATTGCCGTCTCAAACGCAGACTTGGTAAATCCTGCCGTAACCGCTTTGAAGGGCAATTTCCCGAATCCCTTTAATCCTACCACCTCAATCCGCTTCTCTCTTAAGGAAAGTGCTCGGGTTAAGCTCAATATCTACAACCTCAAAGGTCAATTGATCAAGAGCTTGGTCAATCACGAGATGTCTGCCGGCAATCACCAAATCCTGTGGGATGGAAAAGATAATCGCGGTGCCTCCGTGGCCAGCGGTATCTATCTCTACCGGATGCAGACTAAAGACTATCAATCAACCGCGAAGATGATGCTTATGAAATAAAGAATCGGGCACTTCCTCTTTCCGGAAGAGCCCCATACTTCTTGTAAATATATAATGTATGAAATAAGCGGGGATGAAACCCCAAAAAGTTTAATTTGAGATATATGGAGGATATAATGAAGAAACTCATTATATTAGTAAGCCTGATCCTGGCTTTGGCCTTGACGCTGAACGCCGAACAAGTTATAATAGGTAATTATCCTAATGATATAAACCTTTTAAGCAGCAATATGGGACAAGCTCAGGTAGAGTTTACCTTAGGCTCTTTTAACAGGCAAGCGGTAACAATAGACGACCAAACATGGTATCTGCCCAGTGTAAAACAGGCCGGAGTCACTCTTGAAGCCGGCTATCCCGAAGTTCCCATCTTTGCCACCAGTCTGATTATCCCACCTCAATCCAATATGGAACTTGAGATTATTAATAGTGAGTATGTCGAGCTCGATATGCCCATCGCCCCTTCCAAGGGTAACCTCACTCGTAATATTGATCCCAGCACGGTAGCTTATACATTTGCAGATTTTTATCAGAGTACCGGGGCTTATCCCCAAGAGATTACCGAGCTTACTGACCCCTTTATCCTGCGGGATTTTCGGGGGATCACCATTCATTTCAAGCCTTTTGTGTACTACCCAGCTACCGGCATTACGAGAATCTATACCAAGATCACCGTCCAAGTAAGCGAAAACGGGGTGAATCTCACTAATGCACTCAGTACACCAAGAGATAGCTACGCCCCTGAATTTGCCGATATCTACCAGAACATGTTCCTGAATTTCGCTCAAGCCAAATATCCATCTTTGGATGAAGAAGGCCGCATCCTGGTGATCAAACACTCTATGTTTGACACCCATTATGAGCCTTGGGTACAGTGGAAACGGCAAAAGGGATATGAAATCTCGGTAGTGGATGTTGCCGAAGCAGGTCCCACCGCAAACGAGATCAAGAGTTATATCCAAGGGCAATACAACCTGAATGACGGCTTGATGTTTGTGCAAATCTTTGGAGATGCCGCCCAAGTACCTACACTTGTCAATGGCGGAGGCGGGAGTGACCCTTCTTACGCCCTTTTAGCTGGAAGCGACAGTTATCCGGATATCTATGTAGGACGTTTCTCGGCTACTACTGTGGCAGAATTGCAAACTCAAATCACCAGATCTGTGCATTATGAGCGCGATATCCAAAATGGAGCAGATTGGCTGGAAAACGCTATCGGTATTGCCTCAAACGAAGGCGGAGGTAGCCAAGGCGATATGGGCGAAAGCGATCAAGTGCACATGGATAATATCCGGGATGACCTTTTGAATTATGGCTACACTACCGTGGATCAGCTATATCAAAACTTCGGAGCCACGGCTGCACAAGTAGCCAGCAGCGTGAATTCCGGACGCGGTCTCATCAACTACGTGGGACACGGTTCAACCACTTCCTGGGTCGCTACGGGCTTTAATAATACCAATGTAAATAACCTGGTAAATGAATATGAGCTCCCCTTTATAGTATCGGTAGCATGTGTGAATGGTAACTTTGTAAGCTACACCTGTTTTGCCGAAGCTTGGCTGAGAGCCGAAAATAATGGCAATCCTACCGGAGCAGTAGCAATGTATGCTTCTTCAGTAAATCAGGGCTGGAATCCTCCCATGCGCGCCCAAGATGAGATTACAGACCTCCTCGTATCCGAGGCTAAATACACAATAGGGGGATTATTCTACAACGGTGCTTCCAAGATGATCGAAATATACGGCACCGATGGAATTGATGAATATAAAAACTGGCATATCTTTGGCGATGCTTCCCTGATGGTGAGAACCAAGAATCCGGATGAGCTCTTTGTAGACCTGAATCCCGTGCTATTGATCGGCATGAGTAGCCTTACGGTTACTACAGAGCCTGGCGCCTGGCTTACTCTGAGTGCTGGCGATGAAATCTATGGCAAAGCCGTGGCAGATGATGCCGGTTTGGCCCAAATCAATTTAGATATTCTGCCTGATCAACCGATGGAGCTGACCCTTACCGTAACCGCTTTTAATAAAGTAACTCACATCAGCACTGTGGATGTGCTGCCGGCCGATGGTGCATACATAATCGTAACTGATGTGCAAGTAACTGATGACAACAACGGCAATCCCGAATTTAACGAAGTGGTAACCGTGCATGTTGCGATGGAGAATGTGGGAAACGATCCCGCAGAAGGAGTTAGCATAGCCATCATTAGTGATGATCCCTACATCTCTGTCCTTGACGATTCCGAGCTTATTGCTGATATTCCCTCAAATAGCACCGGCTCGACCCTATCCGGTATAGACATCCAGATTTCGGATTTCGTACCGGATCAATACGCTGCAGATTTCTCTGTAAACATAACTCTGGATAATGGCGAAGAATTCATCTATGATTATACCATGACCATCAATGCTCCCAAAATCGAATGGGGTACTTTGGTTGTGGATGATCCGGATGGTAATGATAACGGTAGAATCGATCCCGGCGAAAGCTTTATCTTGAGCATTCCCTTTACCAACAACGGCAATGCAGGCACCCCCGATATCGAGACAGCACTTATCATCAATGGCGGCGAAAGCATCATCACCCCCGTTCTGGATAGCTTTAGTCCCCTGCAAGTGGGTGGAGAAGGCACAGCAATGTATTTTGTTACACTTTCTTCGCAAATCCAACCTGGCTCCACGCTACAGATCATCGCCATGGCAAACTACGGCAATTATACAGAAAACCAAATCTACAACATAAGAGTTGGAATCCTTGTAGATGGCTTTGAAAATGGATTTACCGATTTCCCGTGGAGCTTCTCAGGCGGGATATGGACGATAGATACCGATAGCTACAGTGGGAGTTTTGCTGTGCGCAGTGCTGCTATTTCTCACAATCAGAGCACTTCCTTGATTGTGACTTTAAGTAATCCCTCCGATGGAATTATCTCTTTTTGGAAGAAGCTCTCCACTGAGTTGAATCACGACTACCTCAAATTCTACATCAATGAACAGCTCAAAAATCAATGGAGTGGAATTGATGACGCTTGGAGTCAAGTGAGTTATATGGTCCAAGCCGGTACCAATACCTACCGCTGGGAATTCTCCAAGGACTTTTCTGTATCCGACGGTCTTGATGGAGTTTGGATCGATGAAGTTGTTTTCCCTGCAGATGAGATTCAGACCGGTTCCCCAGAGCTGCTGGTAGACCCGCTGAGTCTCGATTTTGGCAATGTGGAAATAGGTAGCGAAGCCTCTCTTCCGCTTACCATATCGAATGTCGGCAACGCATCTATGATAGGCTATCTTCAAGTGCCTCAGCCCTATACACTGCAGCTGGAGGCTGAGGAATATGTAAATATTAGGAGCTATATTTTGGGTGCAGGAGAATCTCTGGAGTGGAATATTGGATATCGTCCCACAGAAGAAGGGGTATTCCCGGTAAATCTGATCATCAGCTCGGATGATCCCAATGCTCCCACTACCAATATCCCCATCATGGGCTCAGCTACTCCCGTTTCAAATCAGGATGAAGTGAATCCCGTGATCACCGAGCTGCGCGGAAACTATCCCAATCCCTTCAATCCCACTACCACCATCAGCTTTTCTTTGAATCAGAAGGGCCCCGTAAGCATAGATATCTACAATATCTTGGGACAAAAGGTAAACACCCTGTTTAATGGAGAATTAGGACAAGGCCTGCACAAGCTCACCTGGAATGGTACAGACGATAAGGGTCGCGCAGTTGCCAGTGGTATGTATTTCTATAAAATGAAGAGTAATGATTATAGCAAAACCAAGAAAATGATCCTGATGAAATAGTATCAAATGACTATAACGAAAAAGCCCGTGGCAATCGCTATGGGTTTTTTTTATGGCAAAACTTCAGATTCTTATGGGCTGGATGCGGCCTTGATTCAGCTTGAGAGCAGGCTCTCCATGGATCATTCTGATGATGCCAATTTCCTTATGGCAATTCGGACATTGGGGACGCGAGTGCGTTTCAGCGCCTTGTAAACCCACATAATCCTCGGTCAGACGTGAGATCATCACCTTGATCAACCGGCCTTTACCGGCTTTATAGTAGCGAAAGAGCCGATATCCGCATTTACACTCAATATCTATGATTTTGCCGGTACGCATTTTGGATATCAGGATAGCTTCTAAGCTGCAGACAAGAGCTTATCGATCGTAGTTCCTTGCCCGGGAGCGCTGTCAATCTCATATTTGGCATCACTATCTTCAGCCGACCCGTTTCCACCTTGACCATTACTTGCTCGGAATAATAACGGCATTTTTGCGTTATAGCCTTTTGCTTGGTAATCGGCTTGTAATTGCTCCGGATAGACTGCAAAACCGGGATGATATTCTGATTCTGATGCAATTCTGTGTGCTCTGAGATTTCTTCCTGGCTGATGGCCACTGGTTCTTTCTTTTTCATGATGTAAGCCTTACGAAGATTGATTTTTTTGTCAATAACTTTAAGGTGGGCGGACAATGAACTCGGCTGCAAGTCCGGTCCAAAATGGCTTATGAATATAGAAAAGCAACCGTTTGCAGTAGGATACATGGCCTGGGGTCAACACGCGTCAAGATGCGATCCCTACCTGCCTTGTATTGCTCCATCATTACGCCACCATTACGCCTGTGAGGCGCAATGCTGTAGCTATCTTAATGAGTTATAAGCTGTTAAAAGATTAGCTATATGTCCCCAATCCTTAGAACAGCGCAAGAAACAGATTGAAGCGATAAGAATTTTCTAATGAGGCGAGACCAGAGGATCTGCAGGTTTTGGTCATCCTCAAATTTGCAAAAGTCTTGACAGAAAGTAGCATCCGAAATGCTTAGATACAGATGACTAATAGTAAAAAATCCCAATACAAAGCTATTGCTCTGTTTTCTGGTGGCTTAGATAGCCTCTTGACCGTAAAATGGATGCAAAAAGCCGGATACACTGTGTATCCGGTATACTTCCTCACGCCTTATATGCCGGTTGAACGAGCTTTGGAATCGGCCCGCGCCAATCAAATCGATATCATCGTGCGGGATATCACAACCGAACATCTCACCATGATGCAGGACCCTCAAACCAGTTTTGGGAAAAACCTCAATCCCTGTGTGGATTGTCATGCTCTCATGTTTCGCTTGGCGGGAGATATGCTATCCGAACTCGATGCCCATTACCTGATATCCGGTGAAGTATTGGGGCAGAGACCAATGAGTCAACGGCGCGATGCGATGAACCGGGTAGCAAAACTGAGCGGATATCGCGATCTCCTCGTCCGTCCCTTATCCCAGAAATTGCTGCGCGAAACCACCCCAATTCGGGAAGCTTGGGTGGATATCAACGATATGTTGGATTTTTCCGGAAGAGGGCGCACCCGTCAGATTACTTTGGCTAAAGAGCTGGGAATTACCGAATTTCCGGCGCCAGCAGGTGGCTGTTTGCTCACAGACCGAAATTATTCAATGCGCCTCAAAGATCTCATGCAACACCATCAAACCCAAACCCAAAATCTCGAACTCTTGCTTTATGGCAGACATTTTCGCATGGATAACGATACCAAGCTGATTATCGGTAGAGATGAAGCAGAAAACATGCACATGCAAAAACTTAGCCATGGTTTGACGATCCTCAAAGCTAATGATTACCCCGGTCCTTTAGGTTTACTGAATCATAGCACGGAGGAGATCCTGCAGCAAGCGATAGCCATCTTTTGGTACTATCACCCCAAAGCCCCTGAATCTGGTTTGGTAACTATTTCATATCCAGATAACGACAGCCGTGAATATATGGCGACAAAGGCCAAACCGGAATTAATCAAACAAAAACGAATATCTTATGACTAAGGCAAGGATGCACTATGTTAAAAATCGAAGTTTATCACCTCCTCCCCGCTTTTCAGACCAATACCTGGCTCATGTGGGATGATCAAAGCAAGGACGCAATTCTCGTTGATCCCGCTGCTCCGGATAGTTCTTTAAAAAAGCAAATAAAGGAACAAAAGCTGGTGCTGCGCTATATTGTAAATACTCACGGACATGGAGATCATATCGGTGGCAATACTTATTTCAAGACAGCTTTTAACTGCCCCTTACTGATCCATGAAGCAGATGCTAAGATGCTGATTGACAATAAAAAGAACCTCAGTGAATTTATGGGATCGCCTATTTTATCCACTCCTGCAGATAGGCTTCTTAAAGATGGAGATAGCATAGCATTGGGCAGTCATCAAATCACCGTAATCCATACTCCCGGTCATACTCCCGGAGGGATATGTCTTTGGGTGGATAAGTACTTGATCTCCGGCGATACTTTATTCGAATTGAGTATTGGGCGCACCGATTTCCCTGGTGGAAGCCATGAACAAATCATCGATTCTATCAAGCGGAAACTCTTTGTCCTGCCTGATGATACTGTGATCTTTCCGGGACACGGTCCGCGCAGCTCCATCGGTATGGAAAAATTGAACAACCCCTTTGTGAGATAAAGATCATGCACAATACCGTCCTAATCCTCGATTTTGGTTCACAGTATACCCAATTGATCGCTCGCCGCATCCGGGAAGCTGGAGTATATTGCGAGATTCATCCCTTTAACATCTCCATTGAGCAGATTAAATCTCTGGATCCTAAGGCCTTGATCCTCTCCGGTAGCCCTTTTTCCGTATCTGATCAGAATGCCCCGAAGCCTTCCCCCGCGATTTGGGAATCAGGACTACCAATCTTGGGCATCTGCTACGGGATGCAATTAATAGCGGAACACTTTAAGGCAAAGGTAGCTCCCGCTGCAAAACGAGAATACGGTAGAGCAGAGCTGCTGGTCAAAAGTGATAGTCCCTTGTTTAAAGGTATCCAGCAGCACTCTCAAATATGGATGAGTCACGCCGACAGAGTGGAAGAATTACCAGAGACACTGGAGGTTTTGGCGGCTACTTCAAATTCCGATCATGCAGCATTTAAGCATCGTAAGCTCCCGATTTATGCCCTGCAATTTCATCCCGAAGTACACCACAGCCTCTGCGGCGAACAAATCCTGACGAATTTTCTCTTTGATATAGCAAAGCTAACAGCAGATTGGACTGCTGGATCTTTTATCTCGGAGAGCATCAGCCGAATCAGGGAATTGGTGGGAAATGATCGCGTGATTCTCGGGCTTAGCGGTGGGGTGGATTCTTCGGTGGCGGCAGCCTTGCTGTATCAAGCTATAGGCGAGAGATTGATCCCCATCTTTGTAGATACGGGAATGATGCGCTTTGAAGAAGCAAACCGGGTGAAGGAGATGTTCAAAGCATACTCCTCCCTCAAGATTGATTTTGTAGACGCCTCTTCCCTCTTTCTCTCCCGCTTGCAGGGTATCGTCGATCCCGAAGATAAGCGCAAGATAATTGGCGCAACCTTTATCGAGGTCTTTGAGGCAGAAGCGGCAAAATTTCCCGATGCCGGATTTTTGGCACAGGGTACCTTGTATCCAGATGTGATAGAAAGCGTTTCTTTTGCCGGTCCTTCAGTTACGATCAAGAGCCATCACAATGTGGGAGGCTTGCCCAAAAGAATGAAATTGAAGCTCATCGAACCACTGCGGGAGCTCTTTAAGGATGAAGTGCGCAAGGTAGGGGTTGCCCTCAATCTGCCGCAAGAGCTCGTAAAGCGTCACCCCTTCCCCGGCCCCGGATTAGCAGTTAGAATCTTGGGCGAAGTCGATGAAGCCCAAGTGAAACTCCTGCAATTGGCAGATGAAATCTTTATCAGCGAATTGCATAAGCACCAGCTTTACGATAGCACCTGGCAAGCTTTTGCCGTACTTCTACCGATCAATAGCGTGGGCGTGATGGGAGATGAACGCACCTACGAGCAAGTGTGCGCACTCCGGGCGGTAAATAGCGTTGATGGCATGACCGCCGAGGTCACTGAGCTGCCCTTTGACTTTCTCAAGCAGGTAGCAAACCGCATTTGCAATGAAGTAAAGGGAATCTCGCGTGTGGTTTACGACATCAGCTCCAAACCCCCAGCCACCATCGAATGGGAGTAATCAGAGAATAAAGCCAGCGCCCAAGACCCGATCAGAATCATAAAAGGCTATTACTTGTCCAGGTGTAATGGCGGATACGGCGGTATGGAACTTCACATAATAACTACCATCCGGCATTCTTTCCACCGTACAAGCCTGGGGTTCCTGGGCCAGTCTGATCTTGGCAAAGCAAGTAAACCTGCCTTGAGGCTCAGCGATCGATACCCAATTTAGAGCATGAGCATACAGGGTATCTTTAAATAGCTCTCTTGGGGGACCGATTATCACACGATTGTGCTCCGGATCTATCCCAATCACATATTGAGCCTCCGGAAATCCTGCCAGTTCCAAACCCTTCCTCTGACCGATAGTATAGTGAATGAGACCCTTATGCTTTCCCAAAACCTCCAGCTTGCTATTCACAAAATCACCGGGCTCGGAGTTATAGCCCTTGAACAGTGCACTGGAATCATTGCTCTCCAAAAAGTCCTGACTTTCCTTCTTTTTGATCAGGTAATCATATCCCCGCTTTCGGGCAAATTCTTTGATTTCGCTTTTCAGCATGGAGCCCAGCGGGAAAAGACTATGAGCTAATTGCTCTTGTGAGAGCATACTGAGGAAGTAGGATTGATCTTTCCGGGAATCTGCTGCTTTGTGCAATTGCCAGCGTTGAGCTTTATCGTCATAACTGATCCGAGCGTAATGCCCGGTAGCAAAACGGTCAAACACGATCCCCATTGCTGCTGCCTTCCGCGGCAAGGCGCCAAATTTGATCTGTCTATTGCAAATCACGCAGGGATTTGGCGTTTTACCTTGTAGATAGGTATCCCTGTAGTAGGTTAGCACATCGGAGGCAAATTCATCCTCCAGAGGGATGATGTGATGTTCTATCCCCAGCCTTTTTGCCGCAGCAGTAGCTTCGCTAAGGACCTGAGGCTCAGAGGGACCAAAACAACCTCGTTTATCAGCACTATTGATACCACTATCCGGAGTCCATTTGGCCATTGTGATGCCTATCACTTCATGACCTGCTTCCAGTAGCATAAGGGCACACATTGTGCTATCCACACCGCCACTCATTCCCAGTGCGATCTTCATGCATGAACCTCAAAAAAGCTCTCCAGCCTCAAAATGGTGCGGGAATCAAGCTTCTCAGGCAATTCTCCTTCCAGATTGAGAAAAGGAAGATCGATATGCTTTTTGAGCAGCAAATTATCAATCTGGAGATGACAAAAAGCTTGGGTATAGCTAATGATGGCATTCAATCTGCGCCTGCGGATTTCCTGCTTAATGTCTTTGAGTCTATCCAGCACACTATAAGGATAGGTATAGACCAGATATTGTTCTACGATATCCGGGATAAGATAAGGCATAGCGAATTGACGCTGAATCTCGTTAAAGAGCACATCTCCGCCCAAGTTCGAGATATTGTCATACAGATCTCTGAAGATGGGTGGCACCCCCAGATATCCCAATCTAAGCCGGGTAGGCAGGGGTTTCGCAGATTGTGCCCGCTTAAGATATTCATCCAGCTCGTTTTCATAGCGCTGAGGATCGGATTGAAAGTCTGAGGCATTAACCAGCCAGAGATGATTATCGCCGCCTGATACTTTGCGCTCTTCATAGCAGAGACGATCCATCTCCACCAGTTTTTTGCGAATCGAATCAAGCCAAGCTTTAGCTTCCAGAGTTTGTTTGCGGCTCACGCCCAAGTGCTCTTCCAGGCGGGATATCTCCGCATCCATAGCGCCGTAATCAGGCTGAGCTGGAAAGGAAAACTTATAGATCGCTATTCCCTCTTCTGCGATCATCTCCAAGAGTGAATTGGAATTTGAGCAATCTCCCTGCACGATCCCGATTACCTCATCCAGATCGGAGCTCAAAGCGGCGGAGTAATTTCCCTTGATCCATGAGCATAAGCTCCGCGGAAAGCCCTTGAGCTCAGCTTCATGAATAAGCTGCTCAGAATCCCGAGAGAGGAAGATGTTATTCAGGTCAATCGGGATATGACCCGCCGCCAAGAGTACCTCCACGGGCAGAGTAGTGGTAAAACCTATGCGTTTACTCATCACACACCAGCAATAGATATTCATCTTCCAAGCCCAGCACTTTCTCATCGATATCCGCACAGCGCGCCTGGATGATGCGCTCTTCTTCATTCAGCTTTTTGACCATCGAGCTATCACTATAGGTAGTGGAATCTGCCAGCCTGCCATGAATCTCATTTAAGCGCCGCAGCCGCTCTACTTTCTCATCCTGCAAAGCATTGAGCTCGTTTTGAATCTGTTCCAGAAGCCAGGGATTGGTCTTACGTTTTTTGGGTTTTGCGGTCGCAGGTTTGTGCTTGGGAAGCTCGGGTTCGCTGAAGGCCAGTTCTATCGCAGCCTCTGCATCAAGATCCGGTTCTTCAATGGTATTGATGATGCTATTTCCCTGAATCCTTCTGGTAAATACCCAGTATTTATGCGCCAAAGAGCTGATAAAATGACGATCATGAGAGACGAAGATGATGGTGCCATCAAAATCCTGCAATGCCTCCAAAAGGGCGTCGTGCATAGAAATATCCAGATGATTGGTGGGTTCGTCCAAGATCAATAGATTGGGCTTTTCGTGGATCAAGACACTGAGATATAACCGTGATTTTTCGCCTCCGGATAAGACCGCAACCTGCTTATCTACATCATCTCCGCGAAAGCCAAATCTTGCCAGCCAGCTCAACACATAACCCTGGGGCTCAGCGGGAACTATGTTCCATAGCGTTTGCATAACAGTGAGGTTTTCATCCAATTCGCACTGATGCTGATCATAATATGCCACCTTGAGACTGGCTCCGGTATAGAGATGCCCCGAAAGAATGCCATGCTTGCCAATCAGGAGCTTCATCAAGGTAGATTTACCACAACCATTGGGGCCGATCACGGCTATGCGCTCCTGCCAATATGCGGCGATATTAACGTCTTGGGCCAAGAGCAAATCAGATCCAATCCCAAAACTAACATCCTGGAAGCGATAGACATCATTGCCACTGCGGGCAGAGGTCTTGATCTTAAGTTGCACCTGTTTCCCGGCATTTGGTTTTGCTATCACCTCCATTTTTTCCAGCATTTTCAAACGCGATTTTGCCTGTTTGGTTTTTTGCCCGGCCATATTCTTTTGAATAAAAGCCTCTGTTTCTGAGATAAAGCGCTGTTGTCGCTCAAACTGCCGCTGTTGACTCATCATGGCTATCTGTCTGGCTTCATAGTATGAACTATAATTACCCTTGGTAATATTTAGTTTGCCGTTTTCAATAGCATAGATACTGCGGGCAATGTTATCCAAAAAAACTCTGTCGTGAGAGACAACCAGGTAAGGCTTGGTATTTTCGCTAAGATATTTCTCCAGCCATCGGATCATGGCGATATCCAGATGATTAGTAGGTTCGTCCAGGATCAAAAGATCATATCTGCACAGCAAAAGGTATGCCAGACAGATCCGGGTTTGTTCTCCCCCGCTAAAATCACCTATGCGCTTGTGCCACACCGTCTCTGGAAATCCTAAAGATTGGAGTACAAAGCTGATTTCATTTTCATGTTCAAAGGCTCCGACCTGATGCATTTTCTCTATTACGGCATTGAGTTCTTTGTGAATGGCATCATCATCTTTCTCTCTCAGCCGTGTTGATAAAGCCTCCATGCGATGTTTGAGATTCCGAATATCCGCGCGCGCCATCTCTGCATAGCCTATTAAAGTCAATTCCGGTTCCAAGGTAGCATTTTGCTCAAGATAGGCGATCTTGCAGCCTTTTGCCTTGATCACCTTACCCTCAGTAGGACGCAAAACTCCTTGGATCATTTTGATCAGCGTGGTTTTCCCGCTGCCATTTGATCCAATCAAGCCGATGCGGCTATTATGTTCGATCGTGCAATTGATGTCTTTCAGGATGTACTTTCCGGAAAATTCTATCCCCAGATCGATACATTGGATAAGGCTCATTCTTCATCCTCCATTTAGGATCAGATGTGCAATAAATCATACTGGGGGATACTGTCAAACAGATTTTTCCCGCAATTGCTCAAACCGGCTCTTGCCCTAAAAACACGACCAAATTTTGCCCAGATAAAAAGCCGGTATGAAAACCGGCTTTATCCCAAGTTCAAGCAAGACTCAGTTCTGCTCAAGTAGCTGCTGTAAATGTTTTACATAGCTACTGACTCCACCTCTTTGGTATCCGGTGCGGGCAATTTCTTTTCCCTCGCCATTTAGCAACAGAATGGTAGGAAAACCTTGCACACCGAATTCTTGCAGGAGATCGTTATTCTGTTTTTTGAGCTCATCACTTTGTTTGATCTCGCGGGGAAAATCAAGCTTCAACATAATCAAGTTGTCTTTTGCATAGCTTTGAAATTCCTCCTGAGAAAAGACTTCATCTTTCAAACGCATACACCATACGCACCAATCTGAACCGGTGAAGTTTACCAAAATCGGACGCTGCATTTCTTGGGCTGCAGAGATAGCAGTTTCCCAATCTTCAGTCCAGCTTCCAGGTTCATAGGCGGGAATAGCTTCTGCATTGTCTGTGGAAGTTACCTCGGTTTGGGTATCAGAGTTATTCTCCGCATTTTGGGGAGGGGGAGAACAGCTCAATACCGCTACCATCGAGGCAAGTATGACTATCAATAAATATCTCATATAGCTACCTCACTATCGTTGATAAAGACTTTGATAATAATCTTTGCCGATTGCCTTAACATCTCGCTTACACCACAGTACTTCTCATTTGTAAGCTTTACAGCTTTTACAATCTTATCTTCCGGTAGATTCTTTCCGGCAAATTTGAAGCTTACGGTAATAGTATGATAGTGTTTCGGGTGTTCTTCGGTTTGGATTCCAGTAGCTTCCATCATCAAGGAATAATCCTCCACCTTCATCTTGTTTAAGATGGATACGATATCCATGCCAGAACAACCCGTCAGAGCTGTTAAAAGCAAAGCTTTGGGACGCGGCCCTGCATCATGTCCACCATATTGACTATCGCTGTCGAGCGTAACATGATGTCCGGAGACTAAAGAGTCAAAACTCAAATCTCCTATCCATTTTGTGACTACTGTATCTGCCATATCAGAGATCGATATATGTTTCTTTGAGGACTTCTTCGTATTTTTCTACGTATTTTTTGAATGCTTCATACACATCATCGAGCTCCTGCTGAGGGATTTTCTCAATCAAGCTCTGCTGCTGATCCAAAACAGTCTTCCGGCTATTCTCGGCAAGCTTTTTACCTTTTTCGGTAATAATGGCAAACCAGCAGCGGCGATCGTCTTCACTCGGACGACGGGTAACCAGCTTCTTATTGACTAAATTGTCCATAATCCGGGTTACCCGGCTATGGGATACATTCAGAACTCTCGCCAGTTCATTCATATTCGCAGGCTTCTTTGTGTCGTAGAGGTGGTTGAGCAACATACACTCCATGCGCCCGGCCTGTAAGCATGCTTTTTGAGCATAGTCAAATTCACTTAAAACCACCTGTAAACGGGTGATCAGATCGTGGAATTTTTCGGGATAGTTTGTCATGGTTTTCTCCTTTTTATCATCGTTTTATTCCCAGCAAACGGTCCAGCTTTGCTTTGTCAAAACCGACTACAGGTTGATTGTCTATCCAAGTCTGTGGAACTCCCTGCTGTCCGGTTTTGCGGATCATATCTGCCAATGCATGCGCATCCTTTGACACATCCACGTCTTTGAAGGCAAAGCCATTTGATTTTAGATATTCTTTTACTTTTTTACACCATGAACAAGTTGGTGTACCAAAGACAATTACTTTGGGTTTCATGATTTCTACTCCTTCAATCATAGTATAGAGCAATTGTTCTTTGACACAAGAATTTTTTTTAGTTGCGCGCAACTCGTATCAATAGGTCTTGTTCCCTTGTGATAATCTGTATTATTGCTGTGCTGATACTTACCGGGGATTGATATCATTCTCTGCAGCATGCATTGTTTTTTTATATTCAGCTTACGTCACAAAAGTATCTTACCGACTGATAGATTCTGCATTCGTGACCGTTTCCCTGACCCAATCTGGATTGGGGATTAAGTCCTGATGCTCTCCTGTTCAGGACTTGATCAGGACTTAAACTCAAGTTCAAATTGAGTTTTAGAAAGCTGAAAGGGCAGTGCAGCAAAAAAATCTTGCCACAATATCGCAGATTTCTATTCTGTCACAAAGAGAATTATGCGAGGAGAGGATAATGGCAAGTAATTTTGTCTGTGCCGATTGTGGATATGAATCAACAAAATGGAGTGGTAAATGTCCTAATTGCGGGAGCTGGAGCACGATGAAAGAAAGCAGCCGAGTACTGGGAAAGAATTATGCCCAAGCTTCAGTTGGCCCCCGGCGCAAACCTGAAAAATTAGTCAGCATAAAGGCAAAAACCGAGAGTAGATTAAATACTGGCAATAAGGAATTGGATTTAGTCTTGGGTGGTGGTATTGTGTCGGGTATGCTGATTTTGATTGGGGGTGAACCGGGGATTGGCAAGTCCACATTGATGTTGCAACTGGCGCAGTGGTTGGGAGAGAGTGGGAAAAAAGTATTGTATTGCTCCGGAGAAGAAAGTGCAACGCAGATCCATATGCGTAGCCGCAGGCTCAAAGTAAACAGCGAAAATATCCTCCTGCTATGCAGTAATGATACCGAACACATCATCGCAGCCATCGAAGAAGAAAAACCAGCCTTAGCGATTGTAGATAGCATTCAATCTGTGAGTTTATCCACCATCGATTCCATCCCGGGGAGCATTACTCAGCTTAAAGAAAGCACCAATCGTTTGCTTAGATGCAGCAAAAGTCTGGGCATCCCGATCTTTATGGTGGGGCATGTAACAAAGGAAGGATATGTGGCGGGACCCAAGATCTTGGAGCACATGGTGGATACGGTACTCTATTTTGAGGGGGAAACGCGCAATCAATATAAGATCCTGCGTGCGGTAAAGAACCGCTTTGGCTCCACCAATGAGATCGGCCTCTTTGAAATGACAAACATGGGATTGATGCAGGTAGATAATCCGAATCTGATCTTTTTGAGCAACGAGCTGGATCAGATTGGGACTTCTATCGGGTGCATCATCGAAGGTACGCGCAGCTTCATCGTGGAAGTGCAATCTCTTGCCACCGGCTCAAATTACGGTACTCCCCAAAGAGTAGTTGTGGGTCTGGAGCAAAAAAAGCTTGCCATCCTTTTAGCTATTTTGGAGAAGAACCTGTCGCTATATTTGAGAAGCAACGATGTTTTTATCAACCTCGCCGGAGGCATCCGTTCTGCAGACCCCTCTCTGGATCTGGCTATCATTGCTGCCATCATCAGCAGCTTGAAGGATAAGCCTTTGCCTGAGAATTCCGTATTTATCGGTGAAGTAGGCCTAAATGGAGAGGTGCGTCCGGTTTCTCAGCTTGAAGCCAGAGTGTCCGAAGCCACCAAACTGGGCTATAGCAAAATCTATGTATCTGGCTTTGCCCGGCTTAAATCCAGCGCTAAAGTCCAGAAGATCAAGGATATCAAAGCCTTGTATCGGGCTCTGGCATAGACAGAAGTATTCCGGGCTGTCTTAATCCTCGTATGAATGATCTTTTTTGGCTCAGCTTAGATCGTCACGCCACCTTTGATATCCTGCAACTTGAGATTCCGGGCCAGAAGATACTCACCCAAACCCATGATGATCTCAAATGCGGACAGGGGATTGACGAAGTTTGCCGTTCCGATAGCAATTGCCGAAGCTCCGGCCCAGATAAATTCGAGGGCATCCTGCCAGCTGTAGATTCCTCCCATCGCCAGGATGGGAATCTTGACTGCTTGAGCGGTTTTGTAGGTAAGCGCCAAAGCTGTGGGTTTGATCCCGATTCCGCTATAACCTGCAATCCCTTTTTTGATCCTGGATACTCCTGTCTGGTAATCAATTGCCATGCCATAAAGCGTATTAATCAAAGCGATTGAGCTGGCTCCGGCGGCTTCTGCAGCTTGAGCTATGGCGGCGATATCTGTGACATTGGGACTGAGCTTGATACAGAGTTCCCGCTCGGTCATCGAGCTGAGTCTCTGCACCAATTTATATACGATCTCTTCCGAAATTCCAAAGGCTATGCCTTCGTTTTCTACGTTCGGACAAGAGATGTTTACTTCATAACCACTGATCCCACTGCATGCTTCCAGCCTCATCAAGATCTCGGCAAATTCATCAATACTGGATCCGGAGAAACTAACGATCAAGGGCATCTCCAAGACTTCTCTATACTTGGGTAATTTCTCTGCAATAAAGAGGTCCAAGCCGGGATTTTGCAGACCGATAGAATTTAACAATCCGGCTTCAGTCTCATATAAACGCGGTTGGGGATTTCCTTTTTGCGGTTCTTTGGTAATAGTTTTACATACAAAAGCACCCAAGCAGGAGGGATCAAAGAATTCCAGATTCTCCAGATCGAAGGTGCCGGAAGCCACAGTGAGCGGAGTATTTAGCTCCAAAACCCCCAGTTTGGTTTTAAGCTGCTCACGGGCGGTGAGACTCTGGGAGAAGATTTCGCTCAGATGAGTTCCCATCTCACCTCCTCAGCCTTGAAAACCGGACCCTCTTTGCATACCCTGAGATAGTCCCAGTTTAGCGCAGAACCAACCGGAATGACACAACCATAACACACCCCAATCCCGCAAGCCATATAGGCTTCCAATGAAGCATAGTGTTCGATGGCAAGCTCTTGGGTGATCGCGGTGGCGGCGGCCAGCATGGGCAGGGGTCCGCAACTGTAGACGATGTCGATATCATATTTGGCGATATTCTCTTTTAAGCCATCGCAAACTCTGCCTTTTTTCCCGATGGAGCCATCTTCAGTGAAGATCTCATCACAAGGGAAAGTATCACCCTGTGTGGCGCCGCCATGCATCCAATATACTTGATTGTGATTGATCAGTTCTTTTTGCAGATACCACATGGGCGGATAGCCGATTCCTCCGCTGATGAGTAAGGCATGTTTACCTCGGTAAACAGGGAAACCATTGCCGGCAGGACCGAGCAATTCAAGCATATCACCGGCACGTAATTTGGACAAGGCGTTGGTTCCCTTGCCCACGTTTTTGATCATAAAGCCTATGCGCCCACCCTGGTTGTCATAGATGCTGATGGGCTTGAAAAGCTTGGGAATATGGCCTGCCACTTGAGCATCTTCCAGGCTGGCCAGGGCCCGGATTTCGAAAAACTGCCCGGGCCGGACGGCTGCTCCCCAAGCTTCATCCCAAATCCAGAGAATGAAATAATCATCCGTGAGCTCTTCCCGAGCCTGAATGGCGCGTTGACGATATTGTGGATTATTCATTCAGGAATCCTGATAGGTGATCATTCCGCTTTTGAAGGTATATTTGACTCTGGAGGCCAGAGTTTGATCCAGCCAGGGCGTATTTTTACTTTTGGAGAGGATGTTTTCTTTGCTAAAAGTAGTGGATTGATTGAGGTCGATAATGGTAAGGTCTGCCTTGGCGCCGAGTTTGATCTCCCCTCCAGGCAGGTCCAGAATTCGGGCAGGTTCACAACTGAGTTTATTTACCAAAGTGGAAAGCGAAATAGCTTTGCTTTTCACCAAGTTGTCGTATAAGACGGCAAAGGCAGTCTCAAAACCGATGATCCCAAAGGGAGCCTGATCAAATTCGCGTTCTTTCTCAAAATCCGCATGAGGCGCATGATCTGTGGCAATGCAATCAATGAGTCCTTCATTCAGAGCTTGCACACAGGCCAGACGGTCTGCTTCATTGCGCAGCGGTGGCTTCATCTTGGTATTGGTATCAAAACCCAGACAGGCCTCATCCGTCAAGACGAGGTGATGCGGCGTAACTTCGCAGGTAACCGGAAGCCCTCGCTCTTTGGCTTGACGCACCAATTCCAGGGAACGGGCAGTAGAGATATGGGCAATGTGTAACCGGGCTCCCGCACTTTCTGCCAGCATAATATCACGAGCGATTATTACTTCTTCTGCCAAACCGGGGATCCCGGATAGTCCGATACGTGTCGCTACCTTTCCGGAACTGATCTGCCCACGTCCGGCCAAGGCATAGTCTTCGGGATGGATTATGACGGGGATATCAAAATTGGCAGCATAGCGTAAACAAGATAGCATGATTCTGGCATTTTGCACACAATAGCCATCATCGCTAACTGCTACAATGCCACCAGATTTCATGGTTGCCATCTCGCTGATTTCCTCCCCTTTGCTTTGCTTGGTAAGAGCTCCGATCACATAGACCCGGGCAATGCTAAATTCCTTTGCTCTAAGCTGAATATATTCTACGGAAGCGATGTTATCGGTCACGGGATTGGTATTCGGCATAGCACAGATCGAGGTGAAGCCACCTTTGGCAGCGCTTTTGGTGCCGCTCTGGATATCCTCTTTGTAAGTATGGCCAGGATCCCGCAGATGAGCGTGAATATCTATGAACCCGGGGAAAACACAGGCTCCGGCAGCATCGATCACAGTATCTGCTTTCTCGGTAATCTGGGGTGCAATCTTGCTGATGCGTTTGTTTTCGATCAGCAGCTCCTGGGCTTGCAGGGCGTTATCAAGGTAGATCTTAGCATTCTTTATAATAGTCTTCATCATCTCTCCTTCAGGCTTTGCCACCTAAGATCAAAAACATCAGAGCCATGCGGATTGCGACTCCATTTGCTACTTGTTCCACGATTACACTGTGTTTACTATCCGCAATTTCGGGCAAGATCTCCACGCCTCGATTCATGGGTCCAGGGTGCATGATCAGGGCATCTGGCTTGGCGTATTTGAGGGTCCTGCCGGAGAGCACATAGTGTTTGCTATATTCTTCCAAACTTGGGAAAAGTCCCTCACTCATGCGTTCCAATTGCATCCTGAGTCCCATTACCACGTCCGCATCGCTCAAGGCTCGCGCCAAATCGTATTCCACCTTACACCCATAGACACTTTCCATATTGCCGGGCATAAGGGTTTTGGGGCCACAAACCGTTACTTTGGCACCCAGTTTCCCCATTCCTATCAGATTGGAGCGCACTACCCGGCTGTGTAATATATCGCCTACAATCGTTACTTTAAGATCCTTGAGATCACCCTTCTTTTCCCAAATGGTATAGATATCGAGCAAGGCCTGAGTGGGATGTGCATGTCTGCCATCTCCGCCGTTTATCACCGGTTTCTGAGAGTATTTGTGCACCAATTGAGGGCTGCCCGGAGAGCTGTGACGAATGCAATACAGATCTATGCCCATCGCATTTAGAGTATATACTGTATCTTGCAGACTCTCGCCCTTTTGCAAAGCAGATACATTGGCTTGGAAACTAACGACATCGGCGGAAAGACGATTGGCGGCAAGTTCAAAGCTCATGCGTGTCCGGGTGCTGTTTTCCACAAATAAAGTGCAGATGGTTTTACCTCGCAGGGTAGGGATTTTCTTGTATTCACGGAGATTGATAGATTTCATCCCTTTGGCGGCTTCCAGGATATACAGTATCTCTTCGCGTGAATAGTCGTCCAGATCGAAGACATTGCGACCTAAGAATTGATAGTTCATTTTTTCTCCTTTCAAGCTCACTGGCATTGATTAAAGGTTTTATTTTGCTCAAGGCTCGATATCCGCTCTCATTCGTCAAGCATAAAATGCTGCCGGCTCCAAAACAAATTCTGTATCTCTCTGCAATGCTTGAACATATATACTCATAAAAAAAGCTATACCCCACTGCTACAGAAAATTGGCTTGACTGATATCAGCATTCCATTTTTATTGTAAACAATTGATGACTACAGGAGTATCACTATGAGAAAACTCAATATAATCCTGCTGGCTCTGGCCTTGAGTCTTGGTGCTTGCAGTATGTTTAAAACCAGGCAAAAGCTCTCTCCGCAAGCTAATGTTAATGCCAAAACTGCCGGTGTATATTATGCTCAACAGAATGTTGAAAAAGCCGAAGAATTTTACCTTAAAGTTTTGGAAGAACACCCGGATCATGCTCTGTCTCTGCGTCGTCTGGCTGATATCAACCTGCATAAAGGTGAAACCTTACCAGATAAGGCGGTTGAGTATAACAAAACAGCTTTTGAACTTTATACCAAGGCTCTTGATGTATATAATAGCTTTGAAAACCTCACTGATGATGAAAAACTGGATATCAAAGATATGACCCGCAAACGTGACGGCGCTTGGACCAGAATCTTCCGTGCCGGAGATGCAGCTTTGGAAGCCGGTAATACCCAAGAGGCAATGGAGATTTTTGAGCTTGCCAGTGAACTTAAACCGGATCGCTTTGAACCCATGATTCGCCTGAAAGATATCTATCAAAAAGAACTGAAAGATGATGCTAAAGCCGAAGAAATCCTCCTTACTCTGGTCGAAAAAGATCCCGAAAACCTGGATTACCTCCTTGAAACCGGTGCTTTCTATTTCAATCAAGACAATTTTACCGAGGCAGCTCGCTATTTTGAGCAAGTTAAAACCATAGCTCCTGCTGATGTCGATAACCTTATGAATCTCTCCTATGCCTATTTTGAGATGGGAGATTACACCAAAGCTATGCAGAATACTCAGAAAGCTCTGGAATTGGAGCCCGGTAATGTCGAAATCCTGCAAAATGCACGTAATATAGCTTTTATGGCAGAAGATAATGAACTCGCCTTGGTCTATCTCAAACAGCTCCTTGAGCTTCGCAACGATGATAAGGACTTTGCCGATATCTGCAGAGTTTTGTATGCCGAGGAAGAGTATGAGGAACTGATCAATTACGCTCAACAATGGTATCAATGGGATAACACCAGTGAAAACGCTGTACAATTCATTATTCTGGGCGCAACACAAACCGAAAACCAAACGCTTAGAGAAACATACAGGAAAATACTGCAAGCGCTTCGCGAGAAGCAGTAACTATCACACTTTCCCTTAAGCGGGGGTGGGAGAATCCGCCCCCGCTTATTTTTTATACCTTGATGAGCCTCTCTCAAAAGCGCAGCTACCTCTTTGCCGGCTTGGCAATCCTTTGCTGGAGTAGTGTTTCCACCGCGTTCAAGCTGGGCTTGATGCACCTTACTCCAGTCGGGCTTTTATTTACCTCAGCCTTTGTAGCCACCTTGTTTTTGGCCATATCTTACGCGCTTAGTCCGGGCAGTCAGGAACAAGGTTTAATCCCCAACCTCTACAAATCTCTACCGGCTGGCTTACTCAATCCCTTCTTGTACTACCTCGTTCTCTTTAGCGCCTATTCCAGATTGCGAGCGCAGGAAGCTCAAGCCCTAAACTATACTTGGGCTATCGTGCTGACCCTGCTTTCGGCACTCCTGCTCAAACAGCGATTTCGACTCAAAGACCTCCTCGCACTTTTATTCAGCTTTGCCGGAGTAATCGTGATCTCTACCCGAGGTCAAGTCCTGAAGCTGCATTTTGATGATGCGGGGGGAACCTTGCTTGCCATCGGTTCATCAGTAATCTGGGCTCTGTATTGGATCATCAATCTCAAGGATGCACGCAGAGACGTCAGCAAGCTATTCTTCAATTTCCTGGTAGGTTTCTTACTGATTGCTGTCTACGTTATCCTTAGTAAAAGCCCGCTGCTCTTACCGGAAGCGAATATCCTTGATGCCTTATTGTATGGAGTGTGGGTAGGGATATTTGAGATGGGGCTCACCTTTGTTTTGTGGTTACAAGCTTTGAAACTCACGCAAAATACTGCCAGTATCTCCAATCTGATCTTTATCACACCCTTCCTGTCCATGCTGCTGATCCGAGAAGTTTTGGGAGAACCAATCCATCCGGCTACGATAATCGGATTGGTGATGATCGTGGTATCCAACCTCTATCAAAAGATTTAAATGCCTTAGTCGGCTTGGCCCAGCTTGGCTTTCACCTGCTCAATTGCCTTTAAGCTGTTTTCTATCTCGCGTTTATTGCCCAATTGCCGTTTAAGCGCCAGACTACGTTCATAAAACTGCAAAGCCTGCTGATATTCGGCTTGCTCAAAATGCATATTTCCCAGATTCCCCAGAGCTTTGATAATCTCCAGTTTGTCGTTCATTCTGGTAGCAAGGTCCAATTTCCGATCCAGCCAATATTTCGCCTCGTCATAGCGTTTATGAAGCAGGCAAGCCCATCCCAGATTACCCAAAGCGATAGATTCATCTTTGAGATATTGATGCTCTTCACTTATCTTTAGGCTGAGCTCAAAGGCTTGATAGGCTTTTTCAAAATCCTCTTGCTCCAGATAGATAAGCCCGAGATTAGAATGGGTCTTGGCTTGACGCTGGTTTTGCTTAAGCTTTTCGGCCAGAGCCAGACTCTCACGGTGGCACTTAAGCGCTTCCCCATATTTTTTATGGTGCTGATTCCAGATGCCCAGATTGCTCAAGGCAATACAGACCTGCAGCTGATCCCCCAGTTTGAGAGCAAGCTGATAGCCCAAATCAAACTCCTGCCTGGCAGTGTCATACTCTCCCCTAAAAAAGGCGGCGACGCCCTTGAAACGGTGGATCTCACAGAATTGGATACTATCCTTGGGACTGAGGACTTGAGATTCTGAGATGATTTTTTCCGCAATCTCCCACTCTCCGGTTAACCATCTGATATCGGCCAGCTTGATGAGCAGAGCCGCTTTTTCTTGGTTGTCGGATAAAAGCGGCAGCAGCTTTTCACCCAGTTTCAGAGCCAGCTTGTTGTCAAATACTTGGGCTGCTTGTTCCACACCTTGCTTGAGATATGGGATTGCTTTATCCGGTATTTCTGCTTTGAGATAATGCTCGGCCAAGGCAAAGGTAAATTCCTCCAATTGATCTTCAAATAGGCTCTCGATGGCTTCTGCTGTGAGTTGATGCAGCATTTTTCGATTCTGGTGCAAAAGAGTCTGGTAAGCTACTTCCCGCGTAGTGATATGCTTGAAGAAATAGGTTGAATAGTCAAAACCCAGCAGTCTCATGATCAGAGAGTGCTCCTCCAGACGATTCAAGGTGCTATCCAAGTCCACGGGATCATCCAATCTCTTCTCTACTTCACGCAGGATTTCCACAAAGAATTCATGCCCGATCACCGATGCTTTGTGCAAGATCAAGCGAAGCTCCTGCGGCAGATTATCGAGTCTGGACAGAATCAGGGCATACAAATTCGCTGGCACAGGATATTCATCCAGGTCTTGCTTGGGTAGATTCACGATATAATTGCACCATTCCTCCAAGAAGAAGGGATTGCCATTGGAAAGCTCTCTAACCAATTTTAGGGTATCATCGGCCAGAGTCCGGTCGGCCGTATAGTGACTTACCAAGGCATCGATCTTTTCCCGGCTAAGTGCTTGGATCTGCAATTCTTCAAAACTTGGGAAAGCTGTTATTGAGGGAAGAATCTGATAATCCAAGCGATACAAAGCCAGGATGAGAATGGCCGCCGCTTGGGTCTGCAATCTGTCCAAAAGAAAATCTATCGCTTTAGCACTTGCCTCATCTACCAGATGGATATCATCCCAAATCATGATGATATTTTGCTGTCTATCGCTCGCTTGAGCGATGATAGCCATCAGAATGGTTTCGATAGCTCGGAGCAGGTGATCCAGTAGATCTTTGCCTTTTTGCTCAATTCTCGGATCCGGATACCGTATTTCCATAAGCAAACCGAGCAGAGGAAGGCAATCCATGATCTTTTGCTTTTGCGGGCTATTTTGGGCCAGCTCTGCAATGCCAGATTCGAGTTGGATTTTCTTTTGTTTGACAGGATCGTTGTGCCTCACCGCAAAATAGCTTTCGAAGATTTTAGCAAAGAGATTGAAGGGACTGGGACTGATCGACGAACATATTCCCCTTAGGATCAGCGCGTGGGAAGTTTGACCGCAAAATTCCTGCACCACGCGGCTTTTACCGATGCCCGCCTCTCCTTTCAAGCCCAAAATCTGGAGGGACTTTTGTGAATTTTGATATGCAGCATTCAGAATCCCGAGTTCTTCTTCGCGGCCGATGAAGATGCTCTTTGCCAAGCTTTTGCTCTCGGTCTTTTGCCCTAATACCAGATAACAATCTACCGGCTCCGGCATACCTTTGACCGAGACCGGCCCCTGACTTTCAAAATCGAAGCTGTGCTCTACCAATTGCATCGTTGCTTTGGGCATCATGATGCGATTTACAGGCGCATTGCTTTCCATGCGACTGGCCAGATTTACCTCGGGGCCATAGACGGTAAAATCACCTTCGCGTGATTGCCCTACTTTCCCCACGGATACCAGACCGGTATTGATCCCGATACGAAGTCCCAATTCCAGGTTTTCAAAGCCGGGTTCACGCCCCAGCAGCTTATTATACAGCTGAAGTTGTTCCTGCATTTTAAGGGCAGCCAGCACACAGCGTTGAGTGTCCTGCTCCGTTGCCTTTTTGGCCCCAAAGAGAGCCATGATGCCATCGCCGATATATTTATCCACAAAGCCACCATAGAAATTGATGCAGCGGCTAAAGATCTTCATGATCTCATCCATCTTGCCATGGATCACTTCCGGTTCAAAGAGATTTGAGATACTGGTAAAACCTTTGATATCGGCAAAAAGCACCGATACTTCACGCAATTCGCCTTCTTTGAGGCTCAGCTTCTTCTTTTCTTCGTCATCGGATAGAAAGTCTGCCTCAAAAAAGAGATCCTCATCCATTACAATTCCTCCAGGATCCGATCTACCATGGGGGGTAATAGCTCCCCGCATTTACCTAAATAGAATTCATCGATAAAATTCAGATTGTCTGGTTTGCTGAGATTGATAGCGATGGTATGTGCACCAAAGAGCTTTGCCGTCATGACAAATCCGGCAGCAGGATACACGGTGCCACTGGTGCCAAGAATCACAAATACATCGCAGGATTTGAGTAAGGCTTCGATCTCATAGAGATAATAAGGTATCTCTTCAAACCATACAACATCCGGTCTGAGTATTTTGCCACACTTACTGCACAACGGCACATCACTATCGAGATCAAGCTCTGAAACCTGATAACGCTTACTACAGCCCGTGCAAAAAGCCGAACTCAAGCGACCATGCATCTCGTATATTCTTTTATTGCCTGCGCGGGTGTGCAGACCATCTACATTTTGCGTTATCAGATAAAAATCATCCTGTAAGGCTTTTTCCAGTTTGCTCAGAGCCAGATGCGCCGGATTGGGCTCTACCTTAAGGGTTTCCGCAAACCGTTCTTTATAGAAGTTCCAGACCAGTTTCGGATTCTTCTGAAATCCTTGCGGACTCGCCACATCCTCGACGCGGTGATTGGCCCAGAGCCCACCGCTATCCCGGAAGGTTTGAATTCCGGATTCCGCACTGATTCCCGCTCCGGTCAGAATGAGGTATTTCTTCATTTCATTAGCATCATCTTCCGGCTAATACTTTGACCATTACTTTGTATACGATAGCTGTAGATTCCAGTAGCTACGGGGTTGCCACGGTTATCTTTGCCATCCCAGGTAAGAGTATTTTGTCCGGCTTTAAGCTTTTCATTGACCAGGGTTTTTACCAATTGACCCCTCATATTGTATATGCTTAGACGCACGTGTTGAGTCTGAGGCAGACTAAAACTGATATGCGTGGTAGGATTAAAGGGATTGGGGTAGTTTTGCATCAGAGTCATAGCGGTTGGAGTACTGATTGGATCAATGCTGGAAGTAGGACCTGGCAGCAAGCGCACATCGTCAATATACCAGCCTTCTCCGGCCACATAGCCATCACTGCCAAAGACAAAACGGAATCTGGCTATTCCCGAATATTCTCCCAAATCAAATTCTGCTTCAGTCCATCCGAAAGAGCCTGAATAAACAGCGGTTCCGGGCTCGAAAGGAGAAGCAGGATTGTCCACTATATGATGCGTATACCCCCCGCTCGGTTCGATGGCAAACCATTCTCCGTCATCCAAAGACATTTGCACTAAGCCTCCATCCCAGGCTTGGCTGGGATTATCCTCATTTTCCTCAGCGTCCATCCAATGCCAAAAGCTGAAAGTGGAATTGGGGGTAAGCACAAACTCGGGAGAGATCAAGGCGCCATGTGCACTGGAAGCATATTGAGCATTTCCGTCAAAACCAAATTTCATCGAATACATACCCGCTGCAGTGTAGTTGCGCTGAGAGGAGCGGTGCCATTGATCTATATAACCGGCAGAAAGAGTGCTATGTGTCCATCCTTGGAAATCCGGTTCAAAATCGTGAGTTTGCATGCCTATATTGATCAGAAAGCTTCCTTCCACCACATTGCCGTTTTCTGCAGACAATATATAGTTAACCGCTAATCTGTTCCCAGTTTCTGCCAGCTCAGATATACTCACCGAAAAGGCATTCTCTACTGCTACCGTGCTGCCATGTTCCAGGACCGGAATACTCAGCTCAAAGACGCTGGTATTTACCATGCTATCGTTGGAAAATAGCATCATTATAGGCTCAAAGGCATTTCCACTCCCGGTATTTTGGATGCTGAAACTAATCCCTACTGTATCGCCGGGCATGGCATAAGAACCTTCGCATTGCACCCTGTAGCTAACCAAGTTCAGATTCGGTGCGGCAAGCACTATCTGCGCATAAGAAGCTGTCTCATATTCGCCAAAATTAGCGGTAAAAGTGAGAGGGGCCTGAGTGGCATCGGCAAAATTGCCCGTAACCTGGATTTGAAAAGCATTTTCCGCCCAGAGACTATCGGAAGCGTTAATGCTCTCAAAGCTATATTCACCATCCAGAATCTCGATATTGGGTGAATCGCTGCTCAAAGATATGATCCCACTTCCCACCAAGTCTACCAGTCCCAGGTTCTTTATCGTCATCGAGAGATCTACCACTTCTGAAGTATGGATAATACCATCATCGTCATTGAAGCTTAGACCTTCGCATACTATGTAGGGCATCTCGCTTGAAGTCACAGAGAAGTTATGCGCATAGGGATAGAAATTAGGTGCATTTACATATAAGCTGTAGTTTCCGGGGATCAGACCCTCACTGAGACTCACTTCGCATACCCCGGTTGCGTCGCTTATGCCTTCATAAAAAATCTCTGCACCTTGCTTGATCTTGATCTGAGCATTAGGCGCATTGGTCTGAATGGTATACTGCGTCATCCCCACCAGCCAGATTGAGGGCAGATTCACGGATAGCACAGCGGGAGTGTCAGACCAGATATTAGTTAGCGGGCAACCTAAAAGGTTAGTCTCATAAGTAACCCAATACATTACAGCGCTGCCGGTTATAAAGGGTATGTTATCGATTTTTGAATCCACCAAAGTATAACCCAATTGATGGATATTTTCTCCGAAGATGGCATCGATATACTCGCGATGTAAATATTGACTGGCGCCATTGGTCGAGCCCTGTACTCCCCATCCATAGCGGGAATGGGAGATCATCCCTGCTGCTGCGGTGGGCAGGCTGGTAAACTTTTCGCTAATGCAATCTGTAGTATAAGAATTGGGATTAGTGTCCCGGTTGTCAAAGCTGCCAGCATAGCAACCTTGGGTAAAGTAGATGGAAAAGTTGTGCAGCGCACCATCGTTTGTGATCGAATTTGCAGTAACCTGATTATTTGAAATTCGCATATTGTAGGTGGTATTTGAGTGCCCCTGATGATTCACCAGATTGGCCCCTTGAGAAAGCATAGGCAATATGTCCATGCTACCCCAGGCATCAGAATATCCGCTGGTGCGGTCATAAAGCGTATCGATATCCCAGGTAGTCGGGACTCCCACCGTTGTATAGCCATGAGCACTCGAGCCTCCAATCAGCTCATCCATGTAATCTCCACCCCAAGTAGGGCCGTCCCACAGCCATTCCCCCACAAAAAGTGAGCTCTTCACCTGATTTTCTACCGGAGCCATTTGATACATACTGATTTTGTTGATCTGGTTCAAAATCTCTTCATCACTATTATAACATATTCTTCCCAAAGCCAGCTCAGGAACTAAATCTGCTTCCTGACCTTCGCCCCAGTATTGATCGTTATCATAATTCCAATTCCCATCCAGACATGAATAGTACATATCGGCAGGAATGTCTTCATCGGTTTCGCCTTCGTAGCCCATTGAAACATACAGGCCGCGATGTGGGATAAGATCTGTATCTCCGCCCAACAGCACATAACGGAGTGGATTCTCCTCATAAGCTGCGATGATGAAATTCCTGATTTTCTCTTGATCATCTTGCCCTTCCATAGTAGTGAGAATCTGGTTTATAGGTTGGATCAAAACCGTTATTCCCCTACTCTCATAATAATTTGCCAAAGGCTGCCAAAGCGAGATTTTTTCGGCATCCACCAGCATCAGATATTCATATCCACTCTCTCTATATAGTGAATAGCTGGGGATGTCCGCGGCATTATCTACGCTCTGGTGCAATCTGTTTTCGATAAAACTATCCTTTTTCAGCAAATTCAAGGCTGATACTGCCTTAGCGCTGGAGCTATACTGGATTTCTATCTCGATATCCGAGAAAAAAAGCAAAGTTGAATTCTGGGGATCATATTCAAAAGGTGAAAACACTCCAAAAGCTACCGGATGTCCATTCATGTATTCTGTCCGAAGTCCTCTATCGGCTTTTAGGGGAAAGACCTTCTCCGACATATAGATTTCTGCATTGGGCTCGGCTAAAGGCTCCAAAGTTTTGTGTGATAAAGGATACTGGGGCTGTAAGGGATAGACAATATCCTCCAGGGGAAAACGCACTGCAGAATAGCGTTTTACTATTACTTCACTGGCTTCTGTGCCAAGTGGCAGTAGCAATTTGTACCCAAACCACGGGAGGTCCGGATCCCCTACATTCCCATAACTCTGAGTGCCATCCAGTTTTATCTGAATACCATGCTCTGTCTTGATCAATTCCGGGGTGTTCAGGTGATAGCTGAATGTCACTCCAGCAGATAATACGGTGATTGCAAATATCATGCCTATGACAAGGGTAAGTGCTTTCATAATCCAACCTTTAAATTCATGTTTTGTTCCTAATTATGATATGCAAACCACATTCCAAAGAGCATAAAAGTTGCGACTTGCTAACTGTATTAATTACCCCAAACTTGGCTACATACTAAAAAGATGCACTTGCATATTAGGCGCACAGCTGTATTCCTTTTCTGATTTCAGCGAAACCTGAGCATCATAAGAGGCCCTCCTTCGCTTCAGCCAGGAGGGACTCAAGTGACTTACAAATGGAGTTTGACAAACAGTGGGTCCGGCGCCTTCGCAATTCTCCTAAAAAGCCACTCTGCGGATACCAAGCTTGAGGTTCACCAAACCATGTCTTCCTGCTTTGTACTGCTCCAGCAATACGCCACCATTGCGCCTGCGAGGCGTAATGGTGCAGCTATCTGATTGAGAAACAAGCGCTGTACTCACAAAGAAGGGGCTGTCAAACCTACGCTATGACAGCAGCGACAAAGTGCTGATGAGATTGTTCAAAAGCACAACCATCTTCAGCCGCTTTCCTTGTTTTCTTTGAGAA
>JARRCD010000034.1 GCA_029982875.1 Candidatus Cloacimonadota bacterium
TGCTCAGGTGGATCTGAAAACCATTACCAAAGCTCAGATTATCGAGCAGGATCTGCCCTGCCGCAGTGTCAAAAGGGCGGTTGAAGATGGGCTGTTGCCAGAAATCCCGGGCTATCAGTATCTGGATAAGGAGATCTAGAGGGGGAGTGGAGCGATAGAGCCCAAGAGTATGCGGTGCAGGAAAGTGATAGGATAAGATGAATTCCGGTGTGCTTTAGCCACCGGCAAAGGCAAGGAGAACTAACATGGCCAGCAGCTCACCCGAAATGGAACAATTTGAACGTGAGCTCCGCAAGTATTACGATCCGGATAAATGGGAAGGAATAGCCCAAGAAATCTGGATTTGGGTTTTGGGTGTTACATGAAGAATTGTGGCTTGGACGTGCGTTTTGCCGGTGACTAAAGTCGACCGGAAATCATCTTATTCCATTGGATGTAGAAATCGAGCACGGTGGTTAAAACCACCGCCTATCATCTTATGCCAATTGATGTGGAACTCGGGGATGTTGAGAGCGTCTTACGGCATGCTATCTAAAATGCCGTCCCGATGGGACTCAAAGATAACGCCTGACGCCTGACGTCTAACGTCTAACGCATAACGCGTAACGTCTAACGTCTAACGCCTAACGCCTAACGCGTAACGCATAACGTCTAACGTCTAACGCCTAACGCCTAACGCATAACGTCTAACGTCTAACGCGTAACGCGTAACGTCTAACGCCTAACGCCTAACGCATAACGTCTAACGCATAACGCCTAACGCATAACGCATAACGTATAACGCATAACGCATAACGCATAACGCATAACGTCTAACGCATAACGGGTAACGTCTAACGCCTAACAACGCTATTACTATCTAATACTCCGTTCCGATAGGACTCATAAGGCATTATCAATCATTGCAAAGCAGGATTGCTATAAAGAGATGAGTCGGGATTTGCTCTCAGCCAGGAGAAAGAGCAGGTTTTTCCGGTTTTGTTTTTAAAAACCATCTTCGCGTGTTCTTTGGTCAGGGATTCTCGAGGAGAGTGTTCCACGATGATTACCGCTTCGGGATTGAGCAGATTTGCGGTCAGGATGCTGTTTATGGTAGGATTGATAAGGTTTTTATCGTAGGGAGGGTCTAAAAAGATGATATCGTATTTATCCTTGCAGAGCTTTAGGAAGCTTGCCACTTTTTTACGATAGACATGACATTGATTTTCGCAGCCCAGGAGCTTGATATTATTAAGTATAGTGCCCATGGCCGGATTGGCAAATTCCACAAAATCTACCCAGGCGGCACCTCTGGAGAGAGCTTCCAAGCCAAAGGCTCCGGTGCCGGCAAAAAGATCAAGTACACGTTTATCAGAGAAATCCTGATAGCAGGAAAAGATCATCTCGCGATTGTAATTAGTGGTGGGGCGCGTACTTTTTCCTGGTACGGAGTAAAGTTTCCGCTTTTTGTAAATGCCAGCGATGATACGGATCATTTTCTTTTTGTGAAGGGGAGGCCATATCCTGGTACTTTGATCTTCATCTGCACGGGTTGAGGCTCGAATCTGGGGCAGGATAGCAGGTGTACCTTGGGGGATTGCTTACATTTCCGCAAACATTTTGCACAAATGCGATTGTAGCTTGGGACTGGTTTTGCCATGCTCAGGACTTTGAATTTTGCATATCCACAAAGAGGCTGACCAAATCAGAGAATTGAATCTCACTGAGGAGTTGGTTTTTATCATAGCGGGAGAGGATGGCGATCAGGAGGTCCTTAACCGTGAGTCCGGCGAAGTTTTCACTTGTATCTATCAGATTAAGCTGAGCCTGTCTTTCGATCTCTTCCAGTACTTGAGATAGGGCATCGAGTTCGCTTTCTTCGGCGAGGATATCGTCTTCTTCAAATTCGAGTTCACTTTGCTGTATGCCTTCGCCAAGCTTTTCTACAGCCCGCGCCATATTTTCAAAACCTTGATGATTGAGAATCTTGAGATATGCCAATTCTTCGGGGGTAAAGAGGTTTTCAATACGGGGGTCGTAGTTATTGGATGCATCATTCAAAATCCGGGCATGCAGGGCCTCGATCTTCTCTCTGATGAGAGGAGAAGCATCATTTTGGGCAATTAATTCATAGGTAGCAAGAGCGTCAAAAAATTGGTTTTGCTCTTCAAAAAGCTTTGCCAGAGTAATGGTAGGGGTCCAGGTTAATCCTTGTATCTTCATATTTTACTCCCGAATAATTAAGGTCTTAAATTCAAATAAAGCAAAATGGCATTTTGTGTCAATAGCTTTGTTTAGAAAATGCATTTTAGCAGCAATGCAGCTTTTAGATGCGGTGACTATTGCGGGCTCATCCAGCTGGAGGCCTCAGAGCTTGATGCGGGAGCGGTTTTTGGCTAAGGTTTTGCTCCCGATTCCTTTTACTTTGGTGAGTTCTTCAGCGCTTTGAAAAGCTCCATGCACATTCCGATAATCGATGATAGCTTGAGCTTTGACTTTCCCGATGCCGGAAAGCGTGCTGAGTTCTGCGATATCTGCGGTATTGATATTTACAGGGGGTAGAGGTTCTGAATTGGGGCTTATTGAATCTACGGCTGTTGGTTCTGCCACCAGAGAATCTCCGAAGATGAGCAAATCCGGATAGAAGAGCTGATACAGTTTTACTCCGATACCTTTTACCTGCAGCAGTTCATTTACATTTTGGAAGGGATGTTTGGTGCGATAGTCCAGGATGTCTTGAGCGCGTTTTTCACCGATGCCGGAGATTGCCATCAATTCCTCTTTCGTAGCGGTGCGGATATCTATTTGTAAAGGCAAATCTTCGGCAAGGGCTACCAAGAGGCTATCAGAAAGCTCGCTATCCGCAGCCCGGGATTGATATCCAGTCAACTGCAGAGTGGAGCCCAGGATCAGAAAGGCTGCGATAAAGAGCAGGATGCGCTGTTCGTCGGGAGTAAAAAGGGAATTCAAGGGATTCTTCATGGTGCCTTGCGGGGAACGACAAAGACGGCCTCGGCGTCAGCGTAGATGGTTTTAGCATCATAGATCTGGGCCGCAGTCTGGATGGTTCGTGATTTGCTATGAAGTATCCAGGCCTTCACAGATACTTGGTTTTCGGGGGACAAAGCCTTACGATAATTAACTGTTAATTGTGCGGTGTACGCCGTTTTCCCTGAGTGAATCACCGCTTTACCCATGGCTTCATCTAAAAGTGTGGAAAGGATCCCACCATGTATCATCCCCGGATATCCTTCGAACAATGCGGGAAGAGAGAGCTTCGCAAAAGCGGAACCCGCTTCATCGTAGCTAAAATCAATCTTGAGTCCGATGGGGTTTTCCTTGCCACAGACGAAACAGTTGTGATACTCTGTGCTCATGTCCGGGTTTCTCCTGCTTTATGTGTGATTATCGATATAGTTTTTGATCTCAGCCAGTTCTTTCTGATATCCATTTTTCCCCATCAAAGCGTAGGTGGCGATTTTCCCTGCTTCCACTCCGGGTTGATCCAGCGGATTGATCTGCAGGAGCTTACCGGTAAATACGGTTTGCATCTCATACATCATGATGGCGGCACCGAGATTTTGAGCATTGAGTTCGGGAAAGATAAGATTGGCATTTGGTCTGCCCGCCTTGCATAAGGCAATTTCGGTGGCCAAACGCTCAGCATTGAGCAATTCAGAGAGCTTTTTTCCGCCCAGATAGCTCACTTCTTCTCGGTCCGGATGAATATTGGGGATCACATAGTCGTGCTGGAAGTGTTCCACACTCAAAAAGGTGATAACCTTGTCATTGGGGCCTTCGGTATAAAGCTGAATCTGAGAGTGTTGATCGGTAGTGCCCAGGGCTTTTACGGGAGTTTGTCCCACATAGATTTCCCGACCTCGGAGATCGTAGCGCTTACCCAGACTTTCGGCCCAGAGCTGCCGGTACCAATCGGCAAAGTCATAAAGGGAATGGCTGTAAGGCATCATCACGCTGATATTTTTACCTTCACGCATATAAAGAAAATGTAAAAGTCCGTTTAAATAAGGGGGATTTTGCATGATGTCGCTCTGTTCGCTTTGCTCCCGCATTTGTGCTGCACCGGATAGTAACGCTTTGATATCAATGCCGGCAAAAGCGGAAGAGAGCAGCCCTACATCGCTGAGGACGGAAAAGCGGCCGCCTACATTATCTGGAACTACAAAGGAGGCATAGTTTTGATCTTTCACTACTTGCCGCAGGAAGCCCTTTTCCCGGTCTGTGGTTATTACCAGGCGCCGGTGATAATCCTGGGGGAATTTCTTTTTCAAGATATCGACCAGGATCATGTATCCCGCCATGGTCTCAGCCGTGGTGCCGCTTTTAGTAATCACGTTGAAGATGGTGTTTTCCAGCTTGATAGCATCCAAGATCTCAAAAAGCTGCACAGGATCTACGTTATCATATACAAAGATGCGCTTTTTGAGCCCTTGCTCCGTCTTCAATGCATGGTATAGCGCTTTGTTGCCCAGAGCACTGCCACCAATACCTAAGACCACCATGTCCGCAAAAGAATCGTCAAGGCTGTGCACAAAATCAATTATAGGGGATATATCCTGCTCCGGCAAATCGTAAAATCCCAAGATACCGGATTTGCGATCAGATTCAATTTGCTGGCGGGCGGAAACCACCTTATCGGCAAAATTCACCAGGCGTGAGGCGGGGATGGCTGGATTGAGATAGGGATTTGAGAGTAAATTACGGTATTGAAATCGGATCATTTATAGCTCTCCTTTTTTTCTTCGTAATAGGGTTTTAAAGTTCGATATACCAATTCATCGACTTTGGGCAAAGAAGTAGAAAAATCAAAGTTCTTTACTATCATATTAACTTTGGCATCACAGCGCTGGATTACGCTTTTTACGTCGAAGAAGGCTGAGGCATTTACACTGAGATTAGTGGCGCCCATGCCGATCAGTAGCGGAATGTATTCTCGGATAGAGGCCATTTCCCCGCAGATCGATACGGGGGTATTGTATTTGGCGGCATTTACCAAAGTGGCACGGATCAATTTGAGTACAGCGGGGTGGTGCTGGATATAATAGCTGCTCACGGATTCGTTGTTGCGATCCACTGCCAAAGTATATTGCACCAGGTCATTGGTGCCGATGGAGAGAAAATCACATTCCCGGGCCAGAGCGTCAGAGCTCAAAGCGGCTGAGGGGATTTCAATCATGGTACCTATCGGGATTTCCGCAGAGTAGCTGATGCCTTCTGCATAAAGTTCATCAGCACAGGAAAGGAAGATTCTCTTGGCTTCCAAAAAGTCATCCACATCTACGATCATGGGAAACATGATGCAGATTTTGCCATGTTTGGCAGCGCGTAAAATGGCTTTGAGCTGTGTACGCAGGAGCTCTGGATGAGCCAAAGAGAAGCGGATGCCGCGATTTCCCAGATAGGGGTTGGCTTCGGGTTTTGTGGGGATCAGGTGTGAGAGTTTATCTCCTCCCATATCAAAGGTGCGGATAGTAAGAGTTTTAGGAGCTATCTGATCTGCCATCTTGCTATAGATCTGGTATTGTTCCTCTTCTGAAGGCAATTGCTCTTTCGAGATAAAGAGAAATTCGGTGCGGAAGAGGCCTACTCCGCTGCTATTTAGTTTTGAAACCAGATCAATCTCCTCGGGCAGACCTATGTTTAGGGCGAGATCGATCAGCGCACCGGTCTTGGTTTGGCACTCGGTGTTTTTTAGTTGAAGTTGTTTTTGCTCGATTAGTTCCTGGATTTGCAGCTTTTGAGCATAAAAATCCAGCGCTTCATCATCTGGATTGAGAATCACCTCTCCGCTTCCGCCATCCACTATCAGATAATCACCCTCATGCACCGTTTCTTTCAGCTCTGGGATATGGGCTACGCAGGCAATATTCAAGGCTCTGCTCAAGATAGCCGCATGCGAGGTAGCGCTACAGTTTTCGGCGATATAAGCGCATACACCTTGTTTGCTAAGCAGAGATACATCGCTGGGGCTGATCTCAGTAAAGATAGGAATGCTATCGGTATTGAGTTCGGAAAAAGGATTGGGGTCATGGTTCATTACTTTGCGGAGCAAGCGCATACGGACATCGGCAAAATCAGCAGCCCGTTGAGCAAAGATTTCGTTTTCCATGCTGTGAAAGAAATCGATAGCCTCTTCAAAGGTAGTATGGATGGCCTTGGCCACGTTGTGCAGTTCGTCGTTGATAGCAGAATTGAGGTTTTGGATCAGCTCCGGATCGGTCAGGATTTCCAAATGAGTGCTGAGGATTTCTTTTTCGCTTTCACTTACATCTTGCTGTTGCAAAAAGCTATTCAATTCTTCCCGACTCTGGTCCAGGGCTTGCTCCAATTTGGTAATTTCTGCGTCTAACTCCTCTTTGCCAATCGTGTGGGAAGGAATCTCGGGTTTGCTGGTTTTGATGTAAGTAGCATAACCCAAGGCCAAGCCTTTGGCAATCCCAATTCCCTTGAGGATCTGCATCTTACTCACCAAAACCTTCCTCGATCATTTCTGCTATTTCATTGATCAGATACTCTTCATCCACACCATCAGCAATCAGTTCAATCGTGCTGCCACACTCTGCTGCCAACATCATCACTCCCATGATGCTTTTGCCATTAACAATGGTTCCATCTTTTTCGATCTGAAACTCACTGCGATACTTTGTGGCAGCTCGCACCATGAGTGCCGAGGGACGTGCATGCAAACCCAGTTTATTCGTTATTTTTACTCTCTTGCGCATCATCTTCCATCTTCTTTTGCAAGGTCTTTTTGCGGATTTCCTCATGTACTTTGCGATTAAAGTCTTCAGCGGCGTCGTAGCCAACGCTTTTGAGGATCATATTCATGGCAGCCACTTCTACTATCACCGAGACGCTTTTTCCCGGAGATACCGGCAGATATATAATAGGTATCTTTACGCCCAAGTGTTCAACATAGCTATTGGCCAGTCCGATGCGCTCGTAATCCATGTTTTCTTGCCATGGCATCAGCTCCATCTGCATATCGATGGTCTTGGTGCGCCGAGTCCGTTCTGTCCCGAACATCCTCTCTACATTCACAAAACCAACGCCCCGGATTTCCATGAAGTGACCAAATTCACGCCCGGGCTTCCCTACCAATTGATCATCGAGATAGCGAAGAGTAATCAGATCATCTCCGACCAAGGAATGGCCTCTATGCACCAGATCAAGGGCACATTCGCTTTTGCCTATGCCACTCTTACCGGTAATCAGCACTCCTTGCCCAAAGACATCTACCAAGGTGGCGTGAATAGTCTTTTCCAAGGCAAAGATATCTTGCAGATAACGGTTAAGATGCTGGATCAAATTGATGGTCGAGAGTCGGCTGGAGAGCATGGCGATATTCAGATCATTGGCCAGATACTCTATCACCGGAGGGAGGGTGAGACCTTTTGAGATGATAATGCAGGGGATATCCATCTTGAACATATTGCGGGTGTGAGAGATGAGATCCTCTTCTTTGAGAGACTGCAAATAGCGCACTTCAGTTTCACCCAGGACCTGCACCCGCTCTGCGGAAAACACCTCCAGATAACCCGCCAGAGCCAAGCCAGGCCGGTTTACATGCGGAGAATTGATCTTTTTGGAGAGAGTATCCGGCTCGGTTACCAGGGAAAGGGCGAGGTCCTTCTTTTTAGCATCGAAGAAGTCCCTAACGGTAATTTCCTTCATACATATCCTTTTTGCCGTTTGCCCCCTCCTCTCGGGAAGAGGGGGCAAAAGACCATCTTATTTCTGTACTGGCCAGAGATTTGCCAGTCTGTATTATAATGTAATTATTTAGGGTTCAAAGAGCTTGAAATTCTCGCGGTCCTTTTTTACCAGGACGTTGATACGGTCTGTTTCGATATTTTTGAAGATCAGGAAATCATCCTTGATATCGTCCATTTTCGCAATAGCTTCACTGATATCCAGGGGTTCGGTCATCACGCGTTTGGTTTTGATGGTCTTACGCATGCGTTCAGTCTGGTTGACCACGATGTCGGAGGCCCGGGCGAAACCACTAAATTGCTCTTTCAGGGCGCGCTTCTGATGGTCAGTAATCCGGTCTTTCAGCTTCTTGATCTGAACCTCCATCTTATCCAAAGCGTTGTCGATGGCCAGGTACATATCCATCTCTTCAGCTTGGGATTGCAGACTAAATTTGCCAGCATGCAAGGAGATTTCGCAGATGTTACGGCTATTTTCCAAAGCCAGCGTAACGTGGATGGTTATAATTTGTTCGAAATACTTCTTCAGTTTCAGACAAGAGTCTTCTACATAGTCCCGGATTGCCTTTGTGAGTTCGAAATGACGGGCTGTAATCGTGATTTGCATTTTATCCTCCTGTTAAATTTTGTGGATGGAGAGCTCTCGCAGATCTTCCAAGGATTCCATGATTGCTTCAGAAAGAGTAGGATGGGCAAAAACAATATCCTCCATAGAATCTGCTGTCATCTGCTGTGAGATCATGATCGCCCCCTGAGCTATCAGTTCGGCCGCCTGAGGTCCCATAATGTGCATTCCCACCAAGACGCCGTTGTCTTTGCGGGCAATGCTCTTTACAAAGCCTTGAGTAGCGGACATAGCCATAGCTTTCCCGCTGGCAGCAAAGGGGAATTTTCCTACGCTGATCTCGCCATATCTATCTTTTGCTTCAGCTTCCGTGAGCCCGACAGAGCCGATTTCAGGATTTGTGAAAGTGCAACGAGGGATGTTTTCATATATTAAAGTATGTTTTGGCAGGGGGCGTTGCATGAGATGAGCAGTGATATGCTCTACTGCCATAAGACCCTGCTTACTGGCGGTATGAGCCAGGGGCAATTTTGCGGTTACATCGCCGATGGCATAGATGCCTGCTTCGCTTGTCTGCATTTGCTCATCAATCTGGATCGCTCCCTTTTCAGTTGCGAGAGAAAAACCTATAGTCTTGATCTCAAAAGAGGGACTCCGCCCCACCGAGAGTAATACTTTCTCGGTAGAGATTTCTTTATCATGGGAAAGCTTGAGAAATAGCTCGCCATCGGCTTTGGTGATGCTTTCCACGGCAGTATTGGTCATCACTTTGATGCCGGATTTCTTGAGCGCGAGAGCCAGGCGTTTGGAAATTTCTTCATCTTCCTGGGCGATCAGGCGGGGGAGAAACTCAATAATAGTAACTCGCACACCAAAACTGGAGAAGATGGAGGCAAATTCACAGCCGATTACGCCCCCGCCCACTACGACCAGGCTTTGGGGCAAGCTTGTCATGTTCAAAATGCCGTAGGAACTAAGGATATCCTCTTCATCAAGTGCGATGTTGGGGAGGCTCTTTGTGGCGCTGCCCGTGGCGATGATGATGAATTCGGCTGTGTACTTTGCGCCGTCTGCGGTTTCTACTTCATAGCCTGCTTGACTTTTGCCAATGCACACGGCAGCCTGATTTATCACGGGGATTTGGCGTTTGCGATACAGGAATTCGATCCCACTCACCAGTTGTTCGACAATCCTGTTTTTGCGCGCCAGGATAGCTTCATAATCCGGTTTGATATCGAGCGTAGGCAGACCAAAGCTGGGGGCTTCATTGATCTCGCGCAATATTTCTGCGCTTTTAACCAAAGCTTTGGTGGGGATGCAGCCCCAATTCAAACACACTCCACCCAGTCTTGCTTTTTCGATAACGGCGACGGATATGTTATATTGAGAAAGTCGGATAGCGGCTTCATAACCCCCGGGGCCGCCTCCGATGATCAGCACTTGATACTGTTGCATTAATCCTCTATAGTTTTCTTAATCTGCTATTTAAAATACCCAGTTCATCACGATATTTGGCGATAATCCGGCGTGAGATATTAAGGCCTTCCTGCTTGAGCATATCCACTAACTCCTGATCTGACAGCGGTTTCTTTTTATCTTCACTATCGATCAGGCGGATGATGCAGCTCTTGGCTTTTTGGCGGGAGATGCTTTCGTAATTATCATCTCGTCCCGCGGTGGACGTAAAAAAGTCTTTGAAGGCAAAGATGCCATAAGGAGTTTCGGCATACTTATATTTTACCACCCGGCTGATAGTGGATTCACTCTTACCCAGATCCTGAGCAATAGCGCTATACGTGAGCGGTTGCATGATCCCGCTGCCGTTGTAGAAAAAATCGTGTTGATGCTTGATGATAGAGAGCGATACTTGCTGCAGAGTTCGCATCCGCATAAAGATGGATTTGATCAGGAATTTGGCGCTATTTACGCGTTCTCGCACAAAGGAAAGGGTCTCGCGGTCAAAGTAGCCGCGATTGATCATTTTGCGATAGCGGGGGCTGATGATGATATTGGGTGTGATATGGTCGTTGATGATCACTACATACTCACCGTCTACCATTTTCAGCGTGACGTCCGGGTATACATAAGCCGCATTGTTGTTAAGAATTCTCAAACCTGGTTTGGGATCGAGTTTGGCAATCTGCTCGCGGTAGGCCAGGATAGTATCTTCCGAAACGTTGAAGTGTGAGGCAATCTTTTGATAGCGGCGGTGGATGAGGTTTTCAAATTGATCGCAGACCATGCCGCAGATGATATGGTTATTTAGCTGTTCATCAGTCAATTGTGCCTTGAGGCATTCGGAGATATTGCGGGCGGTGAGACCTTGAGGACTGAGGTGCAGCACGATCTCATGCAGCTCGTTTGCCCGTTTGGGTGAGATGCCATATCGGGATGCTACCTGCTCGAGATCATAGTCTTCTGCCAAAAAACCATAGGCATCGCAGCTATCCACCAATTCGGTGATAAAATCTATCTCATTTTCGGGCAGGTTGAGGGGGTAGAGTTGTTCCAAAAAAGTATCTTTGCTATTACCTTCATAGCGAATCAGGGTCTCGCCCTGATCCCAATCATTATCCTCGCGAGAGCTTTCATTACTGGAGTGATATTCATTCCATTGATCCAGGATTTCGGTTAATTGTCTTGCTTCAGCCACAGCCTTGGAGAGTTCTTCCTGGCTATCTACATCGTCGAGCTCTTTGGTACTTTCATCGTTAGTCTCTTCGGACTCATTCTCCGGGGTCTCATCATATTTTTCTTCGCGCAGCTCTAAAAGTGGGTTTTCCTGCAGCTCGTGACGGATATAACTCTCCAGCTCGAGAATGGGCAGCGCCAGCATCTTCAGGGATTGCAGCATTTTGGGCTTGAGTGCAAGCTCCTGTTTTTGTTTAAGTGTAGTGTGCTGATTCATGCTGTTCATAATCTTTGCTCAAAGGGACTCATGGTAAACCTTTCTCCCAAATATAGTCGTTTAGCATTTTCATCGTTGATCAATTCCATCGAATTTCCGGATACGATGATCTTACCTTCATAGATAATATAAGCTCGGTTTACTATTTTCAAAGTCTCAATTACATTGTGGTCGGTTATCATCACGCCGATGTTTTTTTGCCGCAATTTTCCGATGATATCCTGGATGTCGGATACTGCGATGGGATCCACTCCGGCAAAGGGTTCATCCATAAAGATGAAGGTGGGATTGGTAACCAAGGCGCGGGTTATCTCCAGCTTGCGTCGTTCTCCGCCGGAAAGCGTATAGGCTTTTTGTTTGGCAAGTTTTAAGAGATTGAGTTCAGAGAGCGCTTCTTCCAATCTCTGCCGTTGTTCCTTGTGGGGGACATTCAAAGTCTCCAGGATTGCCAAAACGTTGTCTTCCACACTCAATTTGGCAAAGATGGAGGGAGCTTGAGCCAGGTAGCCCAAACCCATACGTGCTCTTTTATACATGGCTTTTTTGGTGATATCGGTATCATCCAGATAAACCTTGCCACTATTGGGCTTGGCTAAGCCGATGATCATATAAAAGGTAGTAGTTTTTCCAGCTCCGTTGGGGCCCAGAATTCCCACTACTTCACCCTGATTGATTTCCAGGCTGAGTTCATTTACCACGGTTCGCTTACCGTATATTTTCACGAGATTTTCCGCTTTGATCTTATGCAATTCCATAGGTGATAATCTAAATAGAGACAGCCTTTCTGTCAAGAATCATTCTTAAATTTATAAGTTCCCTTGATCCGTCCGCCCATATCCAAGAGCTTTAGCTTGTTGTCTGGGTCAAACTTAGCCTTGAGTCTATCCCCACCGGCGCGATTGATAAAGAAATCCTGCTTTTCATTCTCTTCCTGATAATAGAAATAGGAGACCTCACTATCCGCAGAAAATTCCTGAATCTGTCCATCCCCCAAAAGCAGCTCGATATTGCTGGCCTTCACCCAGTTTTGCTTAGCTTGTCCTTCTTCCTGCGCAAAGTGCACCACACAGCTATCCACCAAGGTGATGCGTTGCAGCTCGCGGTCGTCAAAATAGAGCTGAAACTCTTGCGCCGTGGCTGTGGCAAAAGAGTTTTCAAAATTGGGTCGACCAATGAATACGGCCTTTTCTTCATTATCAAGGTAGATCAAAAAATCGCTGTAGGCCTGATAATCCCGGCTTTGCGTAGCTACGTTAAAGGTAGCGATGAATTTGCGCTCCTGCTCGTAAAATTCCATCTTATCTGCACTCACATAGAGGGTGTCCGTAGTTCCTGCCTGGATTTTGGGCTCCTCGATCAAATAGCCATAACCATTTCTGCGATCCCAAAAGCCATAACCGCATTCAACAAAAGCATTTTCATCCTGAAAATAGCCTTTCACGTCACTCCAGGTGGTGAAGGTATCTTTAGCTTTATCGTATATAGCATGATCCCCTTCCAGCCAACGCGTAAATCCCGCCTGCGAGCGTTGCGTAAGCCTTGCCCGGCCGCCCAGATTGAGAACTTCGGGGATGCGGTAATAGGCCAATGAATCCGCCACCAAATGCAGAGAGTCGTTTTGCACCACAACATGACCACTCAGCCGGGCGACCTTTTGTGTATCCAGGATCAAGGCGTGATCGCTCTTAAACTCAGTATCTCCATAGAAAAAATTTACCTTACCGATTAATTGCAGAATCTGTCCCTTCTCCAGATTGCTCAGATACAGCTTATCAGCATGAATCAATCTGAATTGCTCCCTATCAGTAGCCTGAGCAAAAGCACTCAATACCCATAGTAGCAGCAGGCTACCAAGTAAAATCTTCTTCATCAAAATAGCCTTCGGCACTCACCACATCCATTTCGGTAAAACTGAGCCGCGTATTAGTGCGCAAGCTGTTGCCTCGCAGCACATTGCCATTTCTGGTCAAGCTAACCCGAGTGGGCACCGTGATCTCATCCATATTGCGTTCCCAAACCATTTTTTGCGTGCTGATCTTGCCCTCGTTATTGCTAAATACCACATCACCATTGGCAAAGATGATATTCCTGGCATCATCCACGATGGTGGTATCGGCTCTCATCACCGAACTTATCTCTCCCTTAGGATCATAGGAAGTGAGCGTTACATCATAGCCATACATCAAGCGGCGATCGGTAAAGCGTTCCATCCGCGCTGCCTCAATGATATAATCCAGCCGATCATTATTGTATTCCATCACTCTAACTCGCTGAGCATTTTCTTCGGGAATATCCTGCTGCATCATTTGACTGTCTTGTTTGAGACTATCCTGTGAGCAACCAATCATAAGCAGCAAGCTGATCATGATTAGCAGGTTCCAGACTTTGCCGGGGCTGGCGTTTTGCCTAAGAGATGCTATCCACATAAGCGGTAATAGCGCGTTCATACACGCCTTTTTTGAGCAGGATATAATCGATCAATTCGCGCACCGCACCACGTCCACCATCACCTGCGGTAACCATGTCTGCCACCTTTTGGATGGCAGGATGAGCGCTATGCGGAGCTACAGAAAGAGCCGCTCTGCGCATGCAGGGGAGATCATTCCAATCATCACCCATATAAATCAGATTATCAAAACTCAGAGAAAGCTCCGCCAAGAGCTGCTTCACGCAATCTATTTTGCGGGGAATCTCCTGATATAAATACTTGATCTGGAGGTCCTTACAGCGTTGTGCCAAAGCTTCGGATTTGCGCCCACTGATCACCCCTACCGGCAAATCTATGTGGCGCAAGAGCATCAAGCCCATCCCGTCGCTGGCATCAAAGCACTTGATATCATTGCCTCCAGCTCCATAGATGATGCGCCCATCTGTGAGCACTCCATCGCAATCTAAAATCAGTAACTTGATCCTTTCCCAGCTCACTGAGCATTTTTTGGGTTTGGTCAGATAATTTGCCATCTTACTTTTCCAGCGCTTGATAGATGGTTTTGCATCTTTCCAGCAATTCTTCTATCTGCTCCAAGGCCAACATCGTGGCAGCATCGCTCTTAGCCTCCCGGGGGCGGGGATGACATTCCACAAAGAGTCCCTTGACCTTACCTGTAGCGATGGCTGCCTGGGCCATGAGCTGGGCATATTCTGGATTTCCTCCGCTCTCGTCCTTACTGGAAGGTCTTTGCAAGGAGTGAGTGAGGTCATAGACCACTGGATAACCCAATTCCGCCATGATCGCAAAACTGCGAAAATCTACCACCAGATTGTGATAGCCAAAAAAGGTGCCCCGCTCGGTTAGCAGTATTTCTTGATTGCCCGTATCGCTTATTTTGGCACTGGCCGCGCGCATATCTTCGGGAGCCATAAATTGTCCCTTTTTGAGGTTCACAATTCGGCCGGTATTTGCTGCAGCTTTGATCAGCTCGGTCTGCCGGCTCAAAAATGCTGGGATCTGCAGGATGTCGCATACTTCTTGGGCAGCATCCACTTCGCAGATTTCATGCACATCGGTCAGCAGCGGCAGCTCAAATTCCTGGCCGATGTGTCGCAAAAGAGACAGTCCCTTTTCCAAGCCGGGACCGCTGTAGGAATTTCCGCTGCTGCGATTTGCCTTTTTGTAGGATGACTTAAAGATGAGCGGCAGCTCAAGGCGCTCGCATACCTGCTTGAGATATTCCGCAGTATATAGCATGGTGCTTTCTTCTTCGATCACACAGGGTCCTGCGATTACAAAGAACGTCTTGGCATTGATCAGCTTTTGATATAGTGGCATGCGTTTTTCCTATACGAGTTTTTTGATCTGTTCCCAGCTTGCTGTTTTGGTATTGAGCCCGAAGTGACCATAGGCAGCAGTAGCAAGATATATTGGTCGATCAAGATCAAGGTATTCAATGATTCCTTTTACTGTCAAGTCAAATTCTTGCCGGATCAGCTCTGCTATCTTAAGATCCGGGATTTTGCCGCTGCCAAAGGTCTCCACCATCAGCGAAACCGGATATTCGTCGCCGATCACGAAGCTGAATTGGATCAGGCATTCATCTGCCAGCTGACTGCCCACCACGCTTTTGGCGATATGCCGGGCCATATAGGTCGCGCTGCGGTCTACCTTGGTGGGATCCTTACCCGAAAATGCTCCGCCACCATGTTGAGCCCAGCCTCCATAAGTATCTACGATGATCTTGCGTCCGGTTAGCCCGGTATCGGCCGCCGGACCACCATCGTGCCAGCGTCCTAAAGGATTGATCAAAACCTTCAGATGCTCCACATCAAAATCCACCTCATTTTCCATCTCGGTAATGGTGGGTTCTACCACCAACTCGATAATTTGCCTTTTCAGCTCTTCAAAGCCCGGCTCATCTAAGTTTTGATGATGCGTAGAGATCACCAGAGTTTCCAGGTTTTGCGGTTTGCGCCCTTGAAACCGGAAACTTACCTGACTCTTGGCATCCGGTAAAAGATAGGGGATGGCTCCGCTCTTGCGGACAGCAGCCAGATTGACCAAAAGCTGATGCGCCACCTCGATCGGAATCGGCATCAAAGACTTGGTCTGATTGCAGGCATAACCAAACATCAAACCCTGGTCCCCAGCCCCTTGATTGCGCGCCAAATCTCCTTCCTGCTCATGCAAAAAATTCTGTATTTCACAATTGTAATCAAAGCCTTGGTCTGGATGAATGTAGCCAATTTGCTTGATTACATCGCGAACTATGGGCTCAAGCTCGATAGTCCGAGTAGAAGTAACCTCACCACTGAGGATAATCCTATCCTTCGTGGCCAGTGTTTCGCAGGCTACCCGGCTCCTGGGCTCGCGGTCGAGATAGGCATCCAATATGGCATCTGAAATCTGATCGCAGACCTTATCCGGGTGACCTTCTGATACGGATTCGGAGGTGAATATATATCCGTTTCTCTTGCCCTCCTCCTTAACATGCAATGCTGTCATCTATAACTCCTTTTTAAATATACTATTCGAAGTACCAGCACGATCAGCTTTTGCTTCCACACAAAAAAACCGGCCGCTAAAGCCGGATAAATCCGCACTTTAGCACATTTTTGCGCGGAGCAAAGAGCAAATTACCGCGACTTGTATTCTCCGACAAAAGCTCTTTAAGCTTCTGCCTCTGCTGTTTAATTAATGGCGATTTGACAAACCTTAGTGCAGGACTAAGCAGTGCAGATCGCCCTAAAATCTGGTACATCTTCGGGGATTCGAACCCCGGACCCACTGATTAAGAGTCAGTTGCTCTGCCAGCTGAGCTAAAGATGCACCGCGTGCAACCCACACTATTTTGCGCCCACTATATGTCAAGATAATTTGTGCTGGTGAATGTGCCTGACTGTTCAAAAAGCACAACCAGCTTAAGCTGCTTGCCTTATCTTTGAGTCCCAGCGGGAGCATTTTAGATAGCATTTATGCGTTATACACACAGCGATGGCCTCACACAGATTACACGGATTTCACAGATTTTATAAGGAGAGATTTTGGGTTATGAGTTATACACACAGCGATGGCCTCACACAGATTACACGGATTTCACAGATTTTATAAGGAGAGATTTTGGGTTATGAGTTATCCGTTATGCGTTATCCGTTATGCGTTATCCGTTATCCGTTATCCGTTATGTGTAACGCTTAACGCATCACGCGTAAGGCATAACGATATCGCTATCTGAAATGCCGCTCCTCTTTCGGCGCTTCAGGTGATCACCGCTACTGTACAGCTGGTCGACTTTAATCACCGTATGACAAATTATCAGAGCCTGGAAACAAGATGAAAGGCGGTACCACGACCGCCTTTACAATACAGAAACTAAGAAACAGATCCCGGCATTCAAATCCCGAGCTATAGACTGTACCTTTCCGGGATTTTAGCATTGATTGATTCTTTTGCAGTAAGCATTCAAAGTGGCTCGATGCCGCTGCTAAGTGATAAGAAGGTGCTTTAGAAGGCACTCAGGAGGCGAAATAGAAAGCTCTTATCCTGCGCAGTTAGAACGAGAGCCGTAGCTACAGCTCAGAATGTTGCCAAAAAGACACATAAAAGAACATGAAATATCAAATAGAGGACACTCTTTACTGCGCTAATGAGGCCGCAAAAAGCCCAATATATGCTCTTGAACGATTTCCTAAGATATTGTAACATAGAATGATATGCTTCTTATTCAGGAAGCAAAATCTTTTTTTCCCGGAATTGGCTCAAAGCTTGCACTAAACTACAGACAGATGTCATGTGGACATCACTTATAGAGTGAAACCCAAAACAAATAACTAAAACAAGGAGATTACCATGGGAACTCAACAAATTCTACTCATTGTACTTAGTGTCATCATCGTCGGTGCCGCTATCGCCGTAGGTATCCAAATGTTTAATAACCAGGCATACAGTGCCAATAAGACTGCCATTGCCGCAGACGCCCAGAGCTATGCCTCTCAGGTCGTGCAATATTACAAAACCCCTACTTCTCAAGGTGGACTTAGTGGAGATTTGACTGGTGTAATTGCTGATGATATTGGCTCTTTCATAGGTTGGGGTGGAGCTACTCTAACCGATAATGAGAATGGGGATTATAAAGTAGTGCCGGATGCTACGAACAATAAAGTCTCTGTTTATGGTCTTGGTAAAGAAGAAAAAGGTGGAAATAAACCTGCAGTTCGTACAACCATTACTTTCCCCGAAGGGAGTATTTCCGCTCAGGTTATTGATGTTTCTAGCACAACTACAGTTTCTGATATTGAAACCGCTGGATTCGCCTCCTAATTTAATGGAATCGCCGATTTTAAATCGATATTAAGGGGATGAAAATCCCCTTTTTTGATATGAGTATTTGGGGATGATTATAGTTGATAGCCAAGCAAGTGCCGCAAGCTCTGCTACTGTGAATAGAAATAAACTCTAAGTATGTAAATCCCAACCAATTCTGCGAAGAGAGAAAGATTTGAGATATAGACAATTTTATGTACTGCTTTTATTACTTGCGTTGCTTCTGTCAAGAGTTATTGTGCTCGTTTTGTGGAGTCCAGCAATAACTGGCAGTGATTCATCGATGTATATGGAAACCGCACGGAATGTGGTTGAGGGCAAGGGATTTGTGTGTTCGGTAAGCCGGTTTAATATGGATATCGAAACTCTGAGTAATTATGTCAATACCTACGGGAATCGTTATCAGGGGATGAGTAGAGCTCCGGTTTATGTATATGCGATGAGTTTCATTTATCTGCTTAGTGGCAAAGAACACTTTATGTTGGGAGTAAACTTACTTAATCTTATTTTGTTTATATCGTCATTGCTTCTTATCTACAAATACATGCTTAAGAAATTTCCTGAACAACACATAGCTCATCTGGCAGCAATATTGTGGATTGGAGGGAGTTTTACGCTCTTTGAATATTCTTTTGGTGCATGGCTGGAAAGCTTTACTATGTTTAACTTTGTCATCGTATTTTTATTACATATGCACTTGCTGAAGCGGGATCAAAATCCGGTCTGGCAATACCTGCTATATGCTTTAGCTGTAGCTTCACTATTTACGATAAAGAGATCCAACATGCCGATTGCTGCAGCATTTATCCTTCATTTTATATTCCAGAAGAACTATCGTCGTTTTATAATGGTATCTCTCTTCTTTGGAATTTTCATAACCCTTTGGTATGGGCTAAGATACTATGTAATGCAAATTCCCCCTCTGTATCCTTTTAGCCATAGTTTTCCTTATAGTGGGTATAGCCATACAGTCTCTGCTATTCCCAGAGTTCTGTTTTCTGCGAAACAGATTGCAGATGTATCAGCCAAGTTCTTACAAATCAGCCTGAATTTGAAAAACCTGGGCTTACTATTTCCTTTTGTATTGCTTTACTTGGCTGGGAACCCGAATGATAAGGAAAAACAGATTATCTGGTTATTATTATTTACAAATTACGGTATTTATGCTTTAAGCAGGGGTAATCCCAACCCTCGCTATATATTTCCGATTTTTGTCCCGCTAATAATCAACGGTGCTTCTTATCTGGATAAGACAATAAGGAAACTTTTCCCAAATAAAGCTATAATTCCTACGTATGTAATACTAATGTTTACATTCTTCTTTCAGGTCAAGGAAATTGCAAACTTTATTCAGTGGGTTCCTGTAGCAGGCAACGTAAGAAATGAAGTCTTTGCTGCTGCAGATGATGTGCTGGATGCGAATAATGTGCCTGACGAAGCTATAGTGTTATGCAATATACATGGTTACAATGTATATACAAAGCGAGGCTATATCCTTACTCCTCCAAACACAACCATAGAAAACAAGCAACAAATACTGGATTTGTATGATGTTGATTACGTGTTGCACTATTTAGGCTTAACGCACTACTTGGGTTGGAATGAATATACGGTAAAAGTGGATCAATTCTATGATCTGCCTCAAGCCGAGATAGTGTCTTCCAATCCCTGGGTGCGGCTATACAAGGTGCCCAAAGAGTAACTATGGCACTCGGGAATGGTGGGGCGTCATGCAGGATGCTATCTGATATGCCATCCCGATGTGACTTGTGGATGATCCTGGGTATCGGTAAGCCGGAA
>JARRCD010000035.1 GCA_029982875.1 Candidatus Cloacimonadota bacterium
GCGAGTGATTGGATGGATAAGATACAAGGCGATCAACTTTAGTCACCGTATCCAAAGCTACAATATCCTGGCAATAAGATGATAGGCGGTCGGCTTTAGTCACCGTATCCAAGCGATCAGAGCTTGGCAATAAGATGATAGGCGATCAACTTTAGTCACCGTATCCAAGCGATCAGAGCTTGGCAATAAGATGATAGGCGGTCGGCTTTACTCCCCGTATTCTAAGCGATCTGATCCTGGAAATAAGATGATAGGCGGTCGGCTTTAGCCACCGTATTCTAAGCGATCAGAGCCTGGAAATAAGATGAATTCCGGTTGACTTTAGTCACCGGCAATAGCAGTAATATTGGGATTAGATCTCGGATAGCCGCAGCACACTTCGGGGGGACGGAGTCTTATGGAACATTTCCGGAATCCAGGCTAAAAATCAAGCCTATATGTTGGCTTTAGCAGGGCTTTCTCATTATTTATTGAGCGTGCAATGACCACGATAGCAATATATTAGTAGTTCAAGCTCTGCTCATCAAAGTGGTATGCACGAGAAAATTTTTCATTCTTCCAGGCTTTGCGGACCTCCACCAGATTGAGCACATCATAGCCGCAGCTTTTTAGGAAGCTCAACATTGGGGCGTTATTGGGATGCACCCAGAAAAAGAGGCTGTCCGGTCCGGCCTCAGCAAGCTCTTGTTCTGCCTTCTCAATCAGGGCTTTAGCGATGCCTTTGCGGCGGAATTCGGGTTTCACAAACAGAGTGTCCACCCACCAAACTTCATCCATAGTGTGCATAGCCAAAAAGCCGGCGCAGGCGTTATTATAGAAGGCAAGCTGCAGCTTGAACCCGGCTCTGAGAAAATCAGCAAGTTCTTGGGCAGCATCCTCATCGCTAAGCTCCAGCGCTCTGTTCTTCAAGAGCGCCAGCTCTTTTCTGAAGGCTTTGATCATCGGCATCAGTGCGCTTCGATCTACTGCTTGATACTGTGTAATTTTGATCATGATATACTCCCAATAGTCAATCTAATCCGTTTTTTAGCCTCAGACCAGAATTCTCCACAGGAGTTTTTCAAGGCTCCGTGTGAGGTTTCAAGAGGATCAGAATTGTTGTGTCGCTTCAAATTTCAATATGCCCTTAGCCCAACTTGAGCAAATTTTCTTCTAAGGTATTGATACATATACCTCGTTTTTCATTTTGGGCACTAAACTCTACACTTTTACTTTGCGTATGATTTGGTTTTTTGAGACCTTGATTTTGAGTATTGAGCATAGCTTTTTTGCTTCCTCTGAGAGGATACTCTTTAAGATGGCATAAGCAAGTAGGAATAGAATAGGTGAGCCTCAACGCAGCTGTCATTTTGATGATGTATGGAGCTGATCCAAGATTTTTGAACCGGCAAAATCCCATGGCAAAAAAACACATCTCCCTCATAACAGTTCAAAAAGGCCTGATCTATTTCCCATAAGTTATCGCATTGGGTTGACCAAAAAAGTGGGCGAAACACCCAAATATCCACATACAATGCAGAATTGACCAGCCAGAGTCCCGAAGGATAGGTATTTCAGATAGCATCACGATACCCGAGATCACCACCCTGAGTCCCGCTGGGACTCGACGATAACGCATAACGGATAACCTCTCCTTATAAAAAAATCTGTGAAATCAGTGTAATCTGTGTGAGGCCGGTAATCTGTGTGAGACCGTCGCTGTATGTATAACGCATAACGGATAACCCATAACGGATAACCTCTCCTTATAAAAAAAATCTGTGAAATCCGTGTAATCTGTGTGAGACCTTCGCTGTATGTATAACGCATAACGGATAACGGATAACCCATAACGGATAACCCCTCCTTATAAAAAAAAATCTGTGAAATCCGTGTAATCTGTGTGAGACCTTCGCCGTATGTATATCGCATAACGCATAACGGATAACGGATAACCAATAACGGATAACCCCTCCTTATAAAAAAAATCTGTGAAATCCGTGTAATCTGTGTGAGGCCGGTAATCTGTGTGAGACCTTCGACTACCGTGCCAGAATTTTCATTGACAGAAATCCAGCCCAGTTTCAGTTTGGATACAACCTACAGATCCTACATAGAATGCCCTCCGAGTCGTGGGGACACCGCCCGGTGCTCCCCACGGCACTTATGTTATATTAATGATCTGCAGTTATGGGTCACCCTCACCGTCATGCGCTAAAGCCGATTTGCAATTTTCGGTGACTCTTTATCCCTGCATCAAGCTTGATCGAACCAATCCTGAAATTGTGCTTTGAGTTACAGTTGCAATTTTTTGTTTGACAAAGGGGATAATCTTTTGCTTGTGTCGCTTATAGAGTATAAAGATAGTTAAATGAAGTAAAAAAAGAGGTATAAATGCATACTACACAGGAGAATATCCAGAGACTGCTGGACCAGGAAAAGCAAATCTTAAAAATGGGTGGCGAAAAAGCCATCGCCAAACAGAAGGAAAAGGGAAAATTAACAGCTCGTGAGCGCCTGGATCTGCTCTTTGATGCCGGCACTTTCAGGGAGATGGATATGTTTGTCAGCCATCGCTGTGCTAACTTTGGCATGCAAAAGATCGAGATCCCTTCGGATGGCGTGATTACCGGGCATGGCTTGGTGAATGGTCGTCCGGTTTTTGCCTTCTCACAGGATTTTACTGCCCGCGGCGGCTCTTTGGGTGAGATGCATGCCGCCAAGATCTGCAAAGTGATGGATATGGCGCTCAAAAGCGGTGTCCCCTGCATTGGGATCAACGACTCCGGTGGAGCCCGCATCCAGGAAGGGGTGGACGCACTCAAGGGCTATGGCGATATCTTCTTTAGAAATTCGCGGGCCAGTGGCGTGATTCCCCAGATTACCGCCATCATGGGACCCTGTGCCGGCGGAGCGGTTTATTCTCCAGCCATGACAGATTTTGTCTTTATGGTAAAAAAGACCAGCTTCATGTTTATCACCGGTCCGGATGTGATTCGGGCTGTAACCGGTGAGGAAACCACTCAGGAGGATCTCGGTGGCGCCATGGCCCACAATAGTAAAAGCGGAAATGCGCATTTTGCTTGTGATAGTGATGCCGACGCCATCGAACAAATCAAAATTCTGCTGAGCTACTTGCCCGCTAATAATATGGAAGATCCTCCGCACAGCGAGTGTAGTGATGATCCCTGGAGAAAATGTCCCGAGCTGGATAGCATTATCCCGGATAGCCCCCGGATGAGCTATGATATGCGAGATGTGATCAAAAGCGTGGTAGATGATGGAGTCTTCTTTGAGCCGCACTATTATTATGCTCAAAATATCATTGTCGGCTTTGCCCGGCTCAATGGTCACAGCATCGGCATCGTGGCCAATCAACCATCAGTTTTGGCGGGCTGCCTGGACATCGATGCTTCGGATAAAGCCACGCGTTTCATTCGTTTCTGCGATTCCTTCAACATCCCGTTGGTAACTTTTGTGGACGTGCCCGGATACCTCCCCGGCACTCAACAGGAACACAATGGCATCATCCGGCATGGAGCCAAACTCTTATGGTGTTATTCTGAAGCAACCGTGCCGAAGCTCACGGTCGTAACCAGAAAAGACTACGGCGGCAGCTATATCGCCATGAGCTCGAGACATTTGGGTGCGGATATGGTCTTTGCCTGGCCCTCGGCCGAGATCGCCGTAATGGGTGCCCAAGGTGCGGCTAACGTAATCTTCCGCAAAGAGATTGCCGCAGCTGAAGATCAAGCTGCCAAGCGCGCTGAAATGATCGCAGATTATGAAGAACGCTTCAACAATCCCTATGTGGCGGCTTCCCGAGGTTATGTGGATGCAGTGATTATTCCCGCTGAGACCAGGAAACGGCTCGTGGATGCGCTGGAAATCCTGAGCACCAAGAGTGAAAGCCTCCCGCCGAAAAAGCACGGCAATATCCCAGCTTAAGGTAGAATCACGATGAAAGATAAGAAAGAAGTCGCTGCCGTCTCAGCCGTATTGGCAATGCTGGTAAATTCTGAAGATCAGATTATCTACCAAGCCCCGCTTGCCGGCCAGCCCAGCCATCCCTGGGCAGCTTATGGACGCTCATTGACCATGCAATACCGCGATATTACTCAACGCAGAATTATAAAAAGAAGCAGATAAAAAGGAGATACTATGGATAAACACGGCATCCTCGAAATGACCAAGATGCGCTATGAAGCGGATCGCCCCCCAGCCGCCAATCCTATCAAAATACAAGACCTCAGCTTTCGCGATGGTCATCAATCTCTCTTTGCCACCAGAGGCCGAACCGAAGACCTTTTGCATGTGGCAAAGCTAATGGATCAAGTAGGTTATTACTCCATGGAAGTCTGGGGTGGAGCCACCTTCGACGCCATGCACCGCTATCTGGGAGAAGATCCCTGGGAACGCATTCGCACTCTGAAGAAGTACATCACCAAAACCCCATTTTCCATGCTTCTCAGAGGACAAAACCTGGTAGGATATCAAAACTACGCTGACGATGTGGTGGAAGCCTTTGTCCAGCGAGCTTGCGATAATGGCATAGATATCTTCAGAGTCTTTGATGCGCTGAATGATTTTCGCAATTTCCTGACCGCCGTCAAGATCATCAAGAAAAACAAAAAACACTTTCAAGGCAGTATCTGCTACTCCCTCACCGAACAGCGGATGGGCGGAGATATCTACAATATAGATTATTATGTAAATAAGGCCAAACAACTGGAAGAGCTCGGTGCCGATAGCGTCTGCATCAAAGATATGGCCGGCTTGATTGCTCCCTATGATGCCTATGAATTGATCAAGGCCCTTAAATCCAACCTCAAAGTTCCAGTTCATCTGCACACCCACTTCACCTCGGGGATGGGCGATCTTTCCCTCTTAAAGGCCATCGAAGCCGGAGTGGATATCATCGATACCTGCATCGGACCCTATGCCTACAGGACCTCACATCCCGGCGTGGAACCTTTGGTAATCGCCCTTTTGGGCACAAATCGCGACACCGGCATGGATATCAAGCTGCTCAATAGAATCGGTAAAGAGATGGAAAAAGACATTCCCAAATACCTGCAATTTGCCAATAATACCAAATATTCCATCATCGACACCGATGTCATTATCCATCAGACCCCCGGCGGCATGCTCTCAAATCTCGTAAATCAATTGAAGCAGATGGATGCGCTGGACAAGCTTGACGCCGTATTTGAAGAAATCCCCAAAGTTCGCAAAGACTTAGGTCAGATCCCCCTGGTAACTCCCACCTCTCAGATCGTGGGTATCCAAGCGGTAAATAATGCCCTCTTCGATAGCAAAGATGGTGAGTATGCCCGCATTACTGAGCAGGTGAAAGATCTCTGTTATGGCCTCTATGGTAAGACTACCCTGCCCATAAACAAAGAGCTGCAAGCCCGTGCCCTCAAAGGGTATCCCAAAGGTGAAAAGCCTATTTCGGTGCGCCCCGGCGATGTGATCCCTCCCGCAATGGAACAGGTGAAAGCAGAAACTAAGGGACTGGCCAAAGACCTCGATGATCAACTGATCGTGGCTTTATACAATATCACGGGCAAAAAATTCCTGCGCATTAAATACGGGTTGGAGCCCATGCCCGAAGAGATGAAAGCCAAAAGCTTGGAAGACGTAAAGAAAGAACAGGAATTGATCGAAAAAGCCAAAGCAGGTAAGCTGATCGAAAAACCGGAAGCGCCCGCCAAGCCTGAAGACGCCAGACAGTTTGACGTCTATGTTGATGGCAGTTATTATCTGGTAGAAGTAGCAGAAAAAGGGGGGACGCCCAGAGTGATCTCCCGACGCCCTGCTGCTCCCGCACCCAATTCCCCTCAACCCAGCCCGGCTGAACCCGCTAAAGCCCCGGCTCCCAAAGCTGAAGCAGCCCCTCCGGTAGCGGAATCATCTGCCGCAAGTGGAGAAGCCATCACCGCTCCCATGCCGGGGATGATAATAAAATACGAGAAAAAAGTAGGCGAAAAGGTGAAACACGGGGAAACCCTTTTGGTGCTGGAAGCCATGAAGATGTACAATAACATCCCCTCTCCCCTGGATGGGACCCTCGTATCCGCCCCCTTATCAGAAGGGGCAAACGTAGGCAAGGGCGATGTCCTGGCCGTGATAAAAGCAGATTAAAGGAGACTCAAATGCAGATCAAAAGCCAAATTATGGATAGCGCTCAGATGGAACGTAGTATTCAGCGTATGGCCCATGAGATCATCGAGCAAAACCGGGGACTGGAACGCATCCGCCTGGTAGGTATCCGCTCCCGTGGAGTGCCCTTAGCCCAGCGTCTTTCGGATTATCTGAAATTGATCTCAAATCAGGAAATTGCCGTTGGCATCCTCGATATTACCCTATACCGGGATGATCTTTCCACCATCTCACACCAACCCGTGATCAAAGGCTCGGAGCTGGATTTTGAGATCGAAGATGCCATCGTGGTCTTGGTGGATGACGTGCTTTACACCGGTAGAACCGTGCGCGCCGCTATCGATGCCCTGATGGATTTTGGCCGCCCCCGCCAGATTCAGCTTGCGGTTTTGATCGATCGCGGACACCGGGAATTGCCCATCAAGGCAGATTATGTGGGCAAAAACGTCCCTACTTCCAAAGAAGAGATTATCAAGGTGTCCCTGAAAGATATCGATGGAGAAGATAGTGTCAAAATCGTTCTGGCATAAATACCATGAGCGTTACCAAAAGCTGAGAAGTCCTGTCTGTATTGGCCTGGATACTCAATTGGATAAGCTGCCTGCCTGTGTCCGTGAATCCGCCAATCCGATCAGGGATTTCAATGAAGCCATCATCAAAGCTACCGCAGAATATGCCACTGCCTACAAGCCCAATCTTGCCTTTTATCTGGCGGATGGACTGCGGGGCATCACCGCTTTGTACGATACGATCGAGAGTATACCCGCTGAAATACCGGTCATTCTGGATTGTAAGGCCGGTGATATCGGCAGCACCATGAAGGCTTATGCCCAGGCCTTTTTCTGCGATCTCAAGGTAGATGCTATTACCATCAATCCCCTGATGGGAAAAGATGTCCTAAAACCAATCCTGGAGCTTGAACACAGCTTTGCTTTTGTGCTGGCGCTCACATCCAATCCCTCTGCCGAGGACTTTTTTCACCGCAGTTCGCTCAAAGACGCAGTGCCTGATTGGTTGAAAGATTATCCTTTGGAAAGAGTGGGCGCAGTAGTCGGTGCCACGCAAGTCGCAGACCTCAAAACCATGCGGCAAAAGATGCCCGGCAGACTCTTTCTGATCCCAGGAATCGGCGCTCAGGGCGGTGATCTGCAGGCTGTTTTAAGTAACACCGTGGATAGCCATGATGATCCTCGCATTCTGATCAACAGCTCCCGCGGCATCATCTTTGCCGGGAAAGGTGAGGACTATGCATCTGCCGCCGGTGAAGCGGCCCGCAAACTGTATGAAGCCTGTAAAATCCAATAGAAGATAATGATAATTCGGGGTGATGTGGCAAGGCTGCATTACCCCTTTTTTTGAATTAGGCTGGCATCCCCTTGGCTTTCGCACCGGTTATGCGCCTCCCGAATAGTTCCTGTGCCGGGCTCAGGAGACCTGTAGGAAGCTAAGCTCAAGCATATAAAAAACCAGGCTGTCTCTGGCTTGGCTCAATATATGGTCAGGAAAACATAGTTCATGCACGCCCAAAAAAAGACCCGGTTTGGGGGAACCAGGTCCGGGAATATTGGCTGGGATGGAAGGATTTGAACCCTCACATACGGATCCAGAGTCCGCTGTCCTACCATTAGACGACATCCCAACAAATTCTTTTGTAAAAACGCTATGCTGTCGCTTTATAGCTTAAAAAAATATCTGGCTGGGCAGGGAGGACTCGAACCCCCGTATGGCAGGACCAAAACCTGCTGCCTTACCGCTTGGCGACTGCCCAACACAAGATAATGGCGGAGAGGGAGGGATTCGAACCCTCGGTAGGCTTTTGACCTACATACGCTTAGCAGGCGCACACCTTCAGCCAGCTCGGTCACCTCTCCTGGCATTTTTATATTTTCTCACTTCTATGATCTGGCGGAGGATGAGGGATTCGAACCCCCATGGGCAGAACCCGGCGGTTTTCAAGACCGCTGCCTTACCAATTAGGACTAATCCTCCTAGTAGTCTTATCCTTAAAATTGGGAGGGGAAATTTTGTCAAGCTCATTCTTTGCAAGACTGTTGAAGTCTACATTCGTCAGCGGTCGGGAAGAGCGATATCTACTTTTTTTGTTGACACATTGGGCACAATCAAGCAGATGGGATATATAGGTGGAAAAGTATAGTATTATGGAAATCATTAAGACTAATGCGCTGATCAAAGATTATTCATTGGGTAAAGTCAAAGTGCGTGCTTTATCCGGGATAGAGCTCAGCATTGATTCTGGAGAATTCGTAGCCATTATGGGCCCTTCCGGCTCGGGGAAAAGCACGTTGATGCATATTATTGGCTGCCTGGATAGTCCTACAGAGGGGGAGTATTATCTGGATGGTGATTTGGTGAGCGAGCTTCCCAAAAAAGCTCTAGCGGACATTCGCAATCGCAAGATCGGCTTTGTATTTCAATCCTTCAATCTGCTGCCGCATTTGAATATCCTCAAAAATGTAGAATTACCTTTGATGTACTCCGGCATATCAACTCGCCAGCGGCGAGACAAAGCCCGCTATATTTTGGACAGTGTAGGTTTATCGGATCGTTTGAAACACAAACCAAATGAACTTTCGGGAGGACAACGACAACGCGTGGCCATAGCCCGGGCCATTGTAAATGATCCCTTCATCCTTTTAGCAGATGAACCCACCGGAAATCTGGATACTCAGGCTGGTGGTGATATTTTAGAAATTTTTGCTCAATTGCACAAAGCCGGCCATACCGTGATCATGGTAACTCATGATCCCAAGGTTGCCGAGCGTGCGGATAGAATCATCCAGATTCAGGACGGTTTGATCGCCAATGGCCATCTCGCTTAGTGAATCTTTGTATATCGGTATCAGCGATATCCTAACCCGCAAGCTGCGGAGTTTGATCACTATCCTGGGCATAGTATTGGGAGTGATGTGCATCATGGTAGTATTGGCCATCATCAGCGGCATGAATGCCAGCACCATGGAATGGATGAATGAGCGTGGTGGGGTAAATAAGATACAGATATGGCGCAATTGGGATTATGACTTTCGGCAAGGTGGCAGTGCCACGCTCAGTTTGAGCGAGTTGAATCAACTCAGACAGCAAATACCGGAAGCGGTAGCCATCAATCCTTCGGTTGCCATCAATGATGCTAAGCTGCAATATCGGGGTTTTAGCTATAGGGGCGCGGTTTTGGGAGTATTTCCCGATATGCAGATCGTAGAGAATTGGTATCCTCAGCAAGGCCGCTTTGTCTCAGAGATAGATCTGAGAGAAAACTCCAATGTGATAGTGCTGGGCTCTTCTGTAGCCCGAGACCTCTTTAAGGGACAAAATCCGATGGGTCGGCGGATCATGGTGCAAGGGCAGATTCTGGAAGTGATCGGCATTATGGATAGCAAAAACTGGGAAAATCCCGGAGGTGGTCCCTGGAGTGGTAACATGCTGGAATATATGAATCAGCAATGCTTTGTGCCGCTATCCACTATGATGCACAAACTCAAGGCCGGCAGCGAGATCAGTTCGCTTCAGGTCACTGCCAAAAATCCGGAAGATGCGCTTAACTTGCAGAATAAGATCAATATGCTGCTGCTGCGGATCAAAAACGGCCGAGCCGTATTCCGGGTCAGCTCAGCTCAGGAAATGATGCAGCAGATGAAGCAAAATAGCCTGATCTTCACCACCATTTTTATTATGATCGGGGCAATATCGCTCTTTGTGGGTGGGATTGTGATTATGAACATCATGCTGGCTTCGATCAAGGAACGCACTCGGGAGATAGGTGTACGTTTGGCCATTGGAGCGCATAGGATGGACATCTTTGTGCAGTTTATGGTACAGACCGTATTAATCACCGCTTTGGGTGGAATTTTGGGAATTATCTTGGGTTATTTGATCCTGGATTTGGTAAGTGGCTATCTGCAGATGCCGATGCTGGCAGAGCCGCGAATGATATTAGTGGCGCTTTTAGTTTCGGTAGGAGTTGGCTTGATTTTTGGTATCACTCCAGCGATCAAAGCCAGCAATCTGGACCCTGTGGTTGCCCTGCGAGAAGAGTGAGATGGGCAAGCGAAAAACTGGCTTTTTCCATAGATTTTTGCAGCTTTTTGCTCCTTTCAGCAAGGTGATTACGATCTATCTTTACAAGAGATGGCACTTACTGCTGAATCCGAAACGAAGAAAAGCGCTGAGGGCAAGAATCTGGGAATTTTTGCGGCTTTGGTTCGGACGCATCCTGAGCGAAAAGGTCCCCCGCGAGGCGGGCAGTCTTGCCTATATAACCATCTTAGGCTTTATTCCCTTTATCACTTTTATCTTAATGCTGGCCCCTGATCTCCCCTTTCTGAATCTTAAGGAAAAAATTGGGGACGTGGTGGCACAAAACTTCATCCCCGGTTCTGCAGAAGCGGTGATGGAAATGATCAATGGGATGATAGCACGCAGGATGGGACTCAATATCATGGTCTTTATCATTTTGTTGATTTCATCCTATTTACTTTTTAATAACATCCGCTACGCCTTTGACCGCATCCTCAGTACTCATGCGCCTCAACATACGGATTTATTCACTCAGTTTGTGAAGTTTTTTGGCACAGTAGTCTTTGGCTTATTGATCATTGTACTGCTGTTTTCCAGCTCTTCCCTGCCGATCATCTCGCGGCTTTTGAAGCTTAAAGTATTCACTTGGTTGATGTATATCCTGCCTTTTATTTTGCAGTTTTTGGCCCTATTTTTCCTCTATATGCTGATGCCTTCGATCAAGGTAAAACACAAAAGCCTGCTGCTGGGAGCTTTTTGGACCACGGTAATCTGGATGATAGTAAAAAGCGGATTTGATTATTACATCTACAATCTCACCAGTTTTCAGGCTGTTTATGGAGTTGTAGCTGCACTGCCGATCTTTCTGTTTTGGATCTATGTAAATTGGATTATCATCTTGGGTGGCATCGTCATGGTGAGTGTGATCGACAAAGGCGTGCGAAGCCAGGTGATCCAGAAAAGCCCCCAAAAGGTAGTACGCATCAGTTTGGAAATGTACAGCGACGACAAACTTAATCAACGTCTGGAAAGTTATATAAATAAAAAAGATATAAAAGAATTAGTCGAGCAATTCGACGAGGATGGAGACTCATGAAAAAATACGCGTTGATCAGCGTATCGGACAAAACGGGAATCGAGACCCTGGCCATGGAATTGGAAAACCTGGGCTATACGATTCTTTCTACTTCAAAAACCGCTAAGCACTTACGGCAATTTTGCTCTTCCTTGCAGGAGGTGAGTGATTATACAGGTTTTCCGGAAATCCTTGAAGGCAGGGTCAAGACTCTGCATCCCAAGATCTATGGGGCTATTTTGGCAGACCGGAGCAAGGAAGGCCATTTAAAAGACCTTAGCGAACATGATATTGGTCAGATCGATATCGTGGTGGTAAATCTTTATCCCTTTGCCCAAGTGCGCATGAAAGAGGATAGTAAACACGAGGAGATCATCGAAAACATTGATATCGGCGGTCCCTGTTTGATTCGTGCTGCGGCCAAAAACTACCGCAATGTAACTATTCTCACAGATGCTCGGGATTATCTGCCCACCTTGGAACACCTCAAACAAGATAGCCAGATTCCGGAATGCTGGAGTAGCTATCTCGCCCAGAAAGCCTTTGCTATGGTCGCAAATTACGACTCGATCATCGCAGACTATCTGGAAGATTATCGGGCTGAGCGGAGCACCTCCCCAGACCTGCCGCCCTTCATCGATATCAGTGCCAATTTGTTGCAAAGCCTGCGCTATGGCGAAAATCCCCACCAGAAAGCTGCATTTTATACCAATCGTCCGGATGGATGGCAGGTTTTACATGGCAAGGCACTCTCTTTTAACAACATCATGGATGTGGATGCTTCACTACGCGCGATAAAGCTCTTCCATGAACCAACTGTGATCATAATCAAACACTGCAATCCTTGCGGCATAGGCAGCGGAGTAAATCTGGCAGATGCATATCGTCATGCTTTCAGCACAGATACCGTGGCTCCCTACGGTGGGATTGTGGTGGTAAACCGCAAGCTTGACCTGCAGACAGCGGTGATGATAAACCGCATTTTTACAGAGATCATCATCGCCCCCGGCTACGAAGATGGAGTCCTGGATGTTTTGCGTAAAAAGAAGAGTCGCCGCTTGATCACCTATGCCCCGGGATTTTTGCGCAAGCCCTCCAATCCGTTGGAGATAAAGACGATGCAATGGGGATATTTGGCTCAGGAATGGGATAGTGTATCCGAAGCGGTTGAGGACTGGCAGGTGGTAACCCGGAGAGAGCCGACGCAGGCGGAATTTGCGGCCCTGGTCTATGCCTGGAAAGCCGTATCTCTGCTCAAATCAAATGCCATTGCCCTGGCTTATCCGGATCAGGCAGTGGGTTTAGGGATCGGGCAGACCAGTCGCATCGATAGCACTTCTATCGCCATCTGGAAGGCCAAGAAATTTAATCATGATCTCAAACGCGCAGTTTGTGCTTCCGATGGCTTTTTCCCCTATCGCGATAGCATCGACGAATTGTATCAGGCTGGAATCAAAGCTGTAATCCAACCTGGAGGTTCCAAAGGTGATCCGGAATGTATCCAGGCTTGTGATGAGCTCGATATGGCGATGGTATTTACCGGATATAGACACTTTCGACACTAAAATGTTTGACAGATTAGGCCCCATCAAAAGATTGACCTTTGCATCTGCGGAGATGTGTCCGAGTTGGCTGAAGGAGCACGATTGGAAATCGTGTAAACGTGTGAGCGTTTCTAGGGTTCGAATCCCTACATCTCCGCCATCACTTTTTATGCAACTGGGGTCAGAGATTTGTTCAATCCCTTGCTTGTGCTTTGCACAGAGGGAATTCATCAATTTTTTACCAATTTTACAAAGGAGGCTCTCATGAGCACCAAAAAAATCATTTTAATAGTAATCGCAGTACTCATCGTACTGATCGCTCTTTCCTATTGGACCGGGCGGCAGATGAGTAAATTTGCCTTCAACAGCCCCTCCACCGTTGTGGAGACAGAAAGCTGGCTGAGTCTGGATCTTAGCGCTAATCTCCCAGAATATAACGAGGTTTTACCACTTAGTTTCTTGGGCAAAATGAGCAGAAACAGTGTGCAAAATCTCACTGCTAAGATCGCAAAGGCCAAAACCGATGATCGCATCAGCGGACTTTTGCTCGAACCTACGATGGTTTCACTATCCATGGCCGCTTTAGACGAAGTAGGTCTTGCCATTATGGATTTCAAAACCAGCGGTAAGCCGGTCATAGCCTTTGGCGATATGCTGTCTCATGCAGATTATCTGATGGCGAGTTTTGCCGATGAAATCTATATGGAACCATCTGCTTCAGCCGGATTGATGTTAAGTGGAACTTCGGCAAATATTATGTTTTACAAAGAGCTTTTTGACAAGATTGGCGTAAAAATGCACGTCATTCAAGCCGGCGAATTCAAGGGAGCTGGCGAACCCTATTCACAGACTTCGCTCTCCGAAGGAACCCGGCAAAATATCGAAGCAGCGCTATCCGATCACTTCAATCTGATCTTAAATGGCCTTGCCGAAAGACGAGAACTTACCTATGATGATGTCCTCAGTGTCTATAACAACCGGCAAGACTTTATCCTGAATGCAGATGCCGCCTTGCAAATGCGCTTGATTGATCACGCCATGCCCCGCACTCAGATGCTCTCTGAAAAGGGTATTGATCCCGATAAATTGGTAAGCATCAGCGAGTATTCTCTCCCCCGTCCCGCCTCGCTCAAATCCTCGGTGGCGGTAATATACCTCAGTGGAAATATCGCACCCGGCACCGGCTCTTTTGATGCGGCCATGATCTCTCAGGCCAAGGTTAGCAAGATTGTAAAGCAGATTGAGGAAGATAACAACATCAAAGCTGTGGTACTTAGAGTAGATAGCCCCGGCGGCAGCGCTTTGGAAAGCGAACTGATCTATCAGGAATTACTAAAGCTCAAAAGCAGCAAACCCATGGTGGTATCGATGGGCGGAACAGCTGCTTCCGGAGGTTATTATATATCCTGTGCCGCAGATCACATCATCGCCGATCCCGGAACCTTGACGGGCTCCATCGGAGTGATCATGATGTTGCCCGAAGCCACCGGTCTCAGCCGCAAGATCGGGCTGCGCTCACAGACGATTAAATTCGGAAAATATGCCAACGCAATCAATCCCCTGGAGTCTTATTCTCCCCAACTAATTGCTTCTTTGCGGCGCAATTCCGAAGCTACTTACGATGAATTTAAGGCGCGGGTTATGACGGCGCGTAAGATCAGTCCGGATAAGATCAACAGTATCGCCGAAGGCAGGATATACAGCGCAGAAGATGCCATGGCTGTGGGTTTGGTGGATGAATTGGGCTCTCTGGATTATGCTGTGCAAAAAGCTGCTGAGCTCGCCGATATCACCGCTTACCAAGTACAAAACTTCCCGCGTAAGATCTCTTTCTTTGAAGCTCTGAGAGATTCCGATTTCCTCAAAATGCAAACCAAGAGTCTCTTTGCTACCCCTTGGTGGGATCTTAATAGCCAGATTTTGGCCGAACTGGAAACGATTGAACCCTACAAATGGCTATATCTGATGCCGGTCAGGGTGGTGGAATGATATGCGTAAAAGCAATGTAAATACCGAAATCATAGTAAACGTTCACCCCCTGGAAAAAAGGGTAGCGGTGCTGGAAGATAACCGCTTGGTGGAGCTCTTTGTAGAGCGTAAAGACCGCCAAAATCCAGTCGGAAACATCTACAAAGGAGTGGTAAAAGATGTGCTCCCTGGCATGGGAGCGGCCTTTATCGAGATCGGCTTGGAGCGCACCGCCTTCTTGCATTATAGCGATATCGTCCTGGACTTTTTGGATAGCTACGAAGATGATAAACCCAGTAAAAGGCTAAATTCCTCGGATAGCTCACAGATCGGCAAACTACTCAAACCGCAGCAGGAAATTGTAGTGCAGGTTCATAAGGGCCCCATCGGCTCCAAAGGCGCTCGCCTTACCGGACAGATTTCTGTGCCCGGTAAGTACTTAGTCCTCTTCCCCAATAAAAATAAGATAGCCATCTCGCGCAAGATCTACTCTTCCTCCGAACGTACCCGCATCCGTAACATTTTAAACGAGATTAAGGATCCCGGATATGGCTTGATCGTTCGCACCGAATCCGATGGTGCCGATGAAGAAGACATCCGCAACGAATATAAAGCCTTAGCCAAGACTTGGTGTTTGATCGAAAAACAGCTCAAATATGCCAAAGCACCAGTCTGTGTCTTTGAAGAAAACGCCCTGGAAAACTACCTGATCCGTGATCTTTTTGGCGAACACGTCGACCGCTTGGTGATAGATGACAAAGCTTTTTACAAAAACATCATCAGTCAATTGGATTCCATCTCTCCGGACCTTATCCCTTCTGTAGAGCTTTACAAGGAAGATTCACCCATCTTCGATGCCTGGTCCATAGAAAAAAAGATAGAGACCATCTTCCACTCCAGAATCTACCTCCCCTCCGGCGGTAATATCAAAATCGAACAAACCGAAGCCCTCGTCGCCATCGATATCAATACCGGAAGTTTCACTGGCAAAAGCCACTACGAAGAAACCGTGCGCAAGACCAATCTCGAAGCTGCCGCAGAAGCTGCCCGGCAAATCAGACTGCGCGATCTCTCCGGAGTGATAGTGATAGATTTTATTGATATGAAAGACGAAAAGAACAAAACTGAGGTGCTCGACCTCCTGCGGAAAGGACTTAAACGAGACCGCGCCAAAAATAAGGTCTATCCCTTTACCGAACTTGGCATGGTGGAAGTTACCCGCAAACGCATGCGGGCTACCATTATGGCAAATTTCTCCGAAGCCTGTCCCTTCTGCAATGGCAGTGGCCGCATTGTGAGCAAGGATGCCGTTACCATGAGGATCTATCGCTGGCTGGTACGCAGTGAATATTTCATCAAAAACAAACGGCTGCGCATCATGGTACACCCCGACCTGCTGAACCATATCAAGGTCCATAATGAAGAGTTTATCAGTTATCGGGATCAGATCGAATTTGCCGAAGACAGCACGATTCGGGTGGATCAATTTAAAGTCCTCAGCCTCCCCGGGATGGAGGATATAACCCTAAAATACTCTTGATGCTGATGGGGACAGCGCAGCCCCCAAAGTGGGTTTTTGAACAATTGGAACTCGCAGCATCCTGCGAGTTCTTTTGTTCACCCAAAATGCTTTCTGCGCCGAAGGACTGAGAGAAGTCATGACACCTGTTCAGCGGGGAGTCCACCAGAGTGTTGCTGACAACGGCGAGCGCTGCAGTAAAGGCGGTCGCTGTACCGCCTGCCCCACATCCGCGGCACCACCCACTCACCACTCTCCCAGTAACATAGCTTGAGCATTGCGCCTCACAGGCGTAATGGTGGCGTAATGGTGGAGCAATGCAAGTAAGGTAGATAAGGTATCTTGCTGTAGATGCCACTCATAAAAACATGGCATTAATAGCTAATCCCATTAAATTTCCAGCGGCACGACCTGTTTAAATAGCACACATAGATCAGGCAACCAGGCATAGATTCAAACTGCGGCAAAAGGATAGATGCGGACACCACTCGGGCCTCCCGAAATTCCCAATCAACATCAATCCACATCCCCCATAGTCCTTCAATAATCCATTAAAATCAATATCTTAGTCCGGGAAGAATTATTGTGTTTTTAGCCCAAATGGATTAATTTATCAGCAGGATTTATGAGGAGGTAAGGATGAAAAAGGCTCTGGCCGAAATGCTCGACTCCACGCACTTGGAGAAAAGTGCGCAGGAGATAGTCAATCGTTTCATTTATCATCTTAAGTATCAACAGGGTAAGGATCGTTTTGCGGCGACCGCCATTGATTGTTACCTTAGTTTTGCTTTAGCCATCCGGGATCTCCTGCTGGATCAATGGCTGGTAACTCAGGCTTCTGAATATGCTTTGCAGAGAAAGCGGGTTTACTATCTTTCTATGGAATATCTGATTGGGCGGAGTTTGAGCAACGCCATCCTCAATCTCGGTATCACAAGGCAAGCAGAAAGAGCCCTCCAGGATCTCGGTTATGATCTCTCCACTTTTCACGAATTGGAATGGGATGCAGGCTTGGGGAATGGCGGTTTGGGACGTTTGGCGGCTTGTTTTTTGGATTCTATGTCCAGTCTCAAAATCCCGGTATATGGCTATGGAATCCGCTATGAATATGGTATCTTCTTTCAGCACATCAAAGCTTGCGAACAGGTCGAAACGCCGGATAACTGGCTGCGATATGGCTCGGTGTGGGAGATAGCTCATCCGCAACGCTTATATCCGGTTCATTTTGGTGGTAGTGTAAAGCCCGGATTTGATTGTGATGGCAATCACAGTCGCGTGTGGCAGCCCTCTGAAGCGGTGATGGCTATGGCCTATGACTACCTGATTCCGGGATACAAGAATGCCTATGTAAATACTCTGCGTTTATTTAGTGCAAAATCCACCCGTGATTTTAACCTCAATTACTTCAATGAGGGTGAATATGTGCAGGCAGTTGCAGACAAGAATCACTCTGAAATCATCTCCAAGGTTCTGTACCCAAACGACAACAATATGCAGGGCAAAAAATTAAGGCTCAAGCAGGAATACTTCTTTGTTTGCGCTACCATCCAGGATATCCTGCGCCGTTTCCTTAAGAAGACGGATGACTTTACCTTGTTGCCCGAATTTGCCGCAATCCAGTTGAATGATACTCATCCCGCGATCGCGGTGGCGGAATTGATGAGAATCCTGGTTGATGACAAAGGGCTGCCTTGGGAAATTGCTTGGGATATCACCAGAAAGACCTGTAATTTTACAAATCACACCATCCTCCCGGAAGCCTTGGAAAAATGGTCTGTAGAGCTGATGCATCAGGTATTACCGCGACATCTGGAGATTATCTACGAAATCAATCAGCGCTTTTTGGATGCGATTCAGGTGGATAGCTCTTGCCGCCGGCGCTTATCGTTGATTGAGGAAGAACCTGTCAAATCCGTTCGTATGGCTCATCTGGCTATAATTGGCTCGCACAAAGTAAACGGGGTCTCCAAATTACATACTCAGATCCTTAAAGAACGGGTCTTCAAAGATTTCTATGAGCTGAATCCCGATCAATTTATTGCCATCACCAATGGAATTACACCCCGAAGATGGCTGATGCTCTGCAATCCAAGACTTTCAGACCTGATAGACAAGGCGATAGGTAAAAGCTGGCGGAGAGATTTGAGAAAGATATCCAAACTCCGCCAAATGCAAAAAGACCTGGCCTTTCAGGAAGACCTGGCCGAAGTGAAGCTCAGAAATAAAAAGGACTTTTGCCTGTTTTGCAAAAAAAACCTGCATGTCGAGCTCAATCCCGATAGTATCTTTGATTTTCACGCTAAACGTCTGCATGAATATAAAAGACAATTGCTCAATGCCCTGCACATCATCCACCTCATCCATGAAATTCGTGAAGGTAAAGAGATATACCCACATAGCTTCTTCTTCGCTGGTAAGGCCGCTCCAGGGTATAAGGTGGCAAAGCTCATCATCAGCCTGATCTGCCATCTGGGTGAATATATCAAGCACAATCCAGAGCTTGCCCAAAGGTTGAGTGTGAATTTTCTGCCAAATTACAATGTCAGCCTGGCACAAAGGATCATGCCCGCCGCAGAACTCTCTCAGCAGATCTCTCTGGCCGGAACGGAGGCAAGTGGTACGGGAAATATGAAGTTTGCCCTGAATGGGGCACTCACTGTCGGCACACTGGACGGCGCCAATATCGAGATTAGGGAGCAGGTAGGTGCAGAAAACTTCTTCCCCTTCGGCCTCAAAGCAAATGAAGTGGTGCAGTTAAAATCCACCGGCTATCATCCCTACCAACAGGTGCAAGCCAATCCTGACCTTGCCCGGATTATGAGCTTCCTCGGTTCCGGTGAATTGAGTCCGCTGGACCCTCTACACTTTGAACCCTTGCTCAAACTGCTGCTCTATGATGGAGATCAATACTGTCTGATCCAGGATTTACCGGATTATATCCGTGTGATGAAGGACGTAGAGCGCAGCTATCGTGAGCCCTCTTTGTGGAATCAGATGAGTGCCGCGAACATTGCCGGCATGGGAGTCTTTTCTGCCGATGAGGCAATCAAAAAATATGCCAAAGAGGTGTGGAACCTCAAAATAAAATAGAGCAAAGCGCAAGATTTATTTGTTTTTGGCAGAAATCTTGCTTCCCTAAAAGGCGGTGATACTGCTATTTTCCATTCGCGAGTAAGATCCGAATATCGTGTGGTGGAGCTGGTATATGATAACCATAGTTAATAAAAATAAAGGAGATTCAGCGATGAAACACTCTGTGCTGATCATTTTGCTCCTGGCACTTGTTTGGGGAGCATTCTCAAACCTTAATGCCCAGGTAACTCTTACCCTCGGTGAAGGGACTGCTACAAACACAGAAACCGGAGCCCCTACACCCTACGGTACCTACTTTAAAAATTTCCACCAGCAATACCTCGTGCTGGCTTCGGAACTGGAAGATATCGGAGG
>JARRCD010000036.1 GCA_029982875.1 Candidatus Cloacimonadota bacterium
GTACCGGAAAGAGTAAGATTCAGTCCAGCATTAGGCAAATCAGATTCGCCATATCCAGCAATAAGATTCACAGTCCCGTCCCCGCTGATATTGCTGATCTCAACATTGGGATTGATGGAACTGCCTCCATCCGGGGTGACCTCAGTATCCAGATTGACCACTCCGTTTTCTACTTCGCCGGTATCATTTGCTTCACCAATTACCAGTCTGATGTTATCGACAACTGCCGGGGGCTGATTACCTACTGAACTATCATTTTTCCAAGTAAATACGATTCTTTGGGTGGTTCCGGCAAAAGCATCCGGCAGATCGAGAGTTGTATGCTGTACAGTTGATTGCATGATATAGGTCCCGAGGGCTCCGGTTAACTGAATTCCCGCGGTTGGCGTTTCAGATGTATCAATAGCAAAGACTCTGAGATAGTCATATCCAGTTTCACCATTGCAGAGCCAGTCAAATTTCAGCTTGAAATCAGAATTCTCAGCCGGGAAGGCAAAATCCTGATAGAAATGTACAACAGAGGTAGCGTTAACAGTATAAGCCCAAGTAGTTCCTTCATCGTTACTGATAAAAGCCGCATTGGATCCAAATTGACCCTTTGTGGCAGGTGCATCAGGATCTCCTACGAACCACTTATTAGTCTCTTCGCCATTTACAACAATCCAATCACCCCAGCCATCAGCAAAGGCTTCAGCATAAGGGACTGTATTTAAGATTACACCTTGACCAGTCAGAGCTACAGTATGCAAGGCCTTGGTTCCAATATTATCGACTATTTGCAGAGTAGCTGATTTTGAACCAACTGTAGTAGGAGTAAAACTTACTGTGAAACTGGCATTCCCACCAGGCGTTACAGTCATTGGATAAGTGATCTCCCCCAATCCGAATTGATCAGCGTCTGTGCCCACGATTGAAATCCCGCCATCAGATATTACTAAATCAGCACCACCGGTATTTTGGATAGTAAAGGTCTTGGAAGCTGTTGTATTGATCTGCAAAGCACCAAAATCCCAGGTGTCGACATCTGGTGTTATGCTAAAGATGGGAGTGGAAGGCATTTCTTCTATCAATACGTCATCTATACCGAAACCAAAGTATGTAGAGGCAGAGGAGTATTGATAAAAGGCAATGTATACTGTTTGACCATTGTAGTCATCTAAATTTATAATGTGTTCTGTCCAAGTCGTATTTGTGCAAGTGAAATCTCCTAGTTCTTCGGTGAAAGAAAAGATCTGAGTATCGGTAGTAGAAAGCAGAACTTTATAGGAATTTGCATAAGATGCACTTTCTACTACGTCCCACCAGCTGATTCTAACATCGACGCCTGTCAGATCAATGGGTGGAGTGATCAGGTAATCATTAGTATTTCCCATGCCATGGGCGGCATAGTTACCGGAATGAGTGGGAGAGATGTAAGTATTATCTTGACTCCAATAATAGATATCGTTATTGGCATTGATCACCGTCCAACCAAGTGGAGCTGCCGGACTGCCTGTCCAATCTCCATCGAAGTTTTCTATATGCGGCATATTTTCAGCATAAATAGTAGGATCAAGTGCTTCAGCACTAAGTGCGATGTTTGTAGTGGCGCGGTTATCATTTATAGCGACATAGCCGCTATATGTTCCTTCCGTAGTAGGAGCAAAGTTCACCGTGAAAGTATCGCTCTCATTGGCTAGCAGTGAAACGGGGGTAAATGCTTCGGCAAGAGCGAAACCGGTCCCAGTTACATTGATGCTGCTCACTGTCAGAGTTCCGGCACCCACATTACTAATAGTAAACTCTTTGGGAGTAATGGTATTAATCAGCTTGGTGCCAAAATCCCAAGTATCCGGAGATACGGAAATGATCGGGGCAGTTGGGATTTCTTCGATAGTTACATCGTCTAAGTAGATGTATTCATAAGTACCGTCAAAATAGCCACAGAAAGCGATTTTGTCTCCTGTGCCAAGATAAGCATCCAGGTTAACAGTATGCTCGGTATATGAAGTATTCAAAGTGACAGTTTCGACTGATGAGAATGTAGAACCATCCCAAACACCTACATCTAAATAGCCGCCATTTGAATACATTGCATAAAACCTTACTCTCAGAGAAGCTAAATCAATATCTATGGGAGGAGTGATTAACGTGAATTTTGCCTCTGCATCTCCGGAGTTGTACATACGAACATGGTTAGGAGTACTATAAGGGGTTGAGTAAGTGTAAGTTCCAAAAGCTGCATATGTATTTGCGGTGTTTGTTATAGTATCCCATCCCATAGGGAAATCCGGCGCTGTAACACCATCGAAATTTTCCAGATAGGGCAGATCTGCTGCCGTGATAGTGGGATCAGGTATCGTGGTGAAGCTCCAAATCGGGCAGTCAACAGCGTCGCCATACGTATTGTAGGGTACTACTTGCCAGTAGTAAGTGGTGTTATAGCTCAAAGTTCCCGGATCGTAAGTAGTTACATCGCCAAGGTCGCCGATTTGTGTTGGGCTTTCAGTGGTACCAAAATATAGCGTGTATCCGGTGGGCAAACCGGTACCAGCTGCCCAGTTCAGATCCGCATCCAGTGATACATCAGTTGCTTCATCAAGAGGGGATACTGCAATTGCTGGTGAAGGTGGATCTGTGATTTGCAGTTCGGCCATATTGAACTGCATATTAGGCCGGTTGTTACTTCTTATACCGATGGTAGCTATGCTGACATCCTCGTCATCGCTTCTTTGATACAATGCCTTATATGTCGAAGTAGTGGTGTAGTATACACTTGCATTGCTCGTGTAGTTTTGGGCTAAATCACCATAGTATACCTCAATAACGAGGTTATCAGTGCCATTCCAGTTGAAGGTACTATCCAGAGTATGGGTATTCCAAGCCAATGTAGGGGTATAAGGATCTGCTTCAAATACGGTAGTAAGACCGGTAATAAAATTTGTTGTCAATTCGCTCAAAGAGGTATGTCCCATTTTTATAGTCAGGTGACGAGCTCCAACAGAGTTCAAAGCTTCAACATTGAAGGCAATGGAGGTGATATCACCTGCACCGCCTCCAGCTGCATTCAGCTCTCCTACGGTGATCAAATATTGATCTCGTTCATTTTTGTACCAACCGCTGTACGGTGAAGGCGAGACAGATGATCCATTAAAATCTGTTCCATCACCGATGGTTACTTCAACGGCAAACAATCCCAGTGCTAAAGCCAGGACGCTTATCAGTAAAATAATTTTCTTCATAATTTCTTCTCCATATATTAAGATTTTTTTAATTTATGGCTGTAGCATGAAGCTGAGCCGGATTTTTTCGAAGATTTAGAGGGAATTCCTTCATTAAGCAGAGAAGGAAGAATATTAGCGAAAAGTGTGAACATTATAAGGGCATAGTATAAGGCCTTGTTAATGGAAAAATGGGGAACGTATTTTGATTTGTGGAAAAATTGCGACAGATTTAGTGCATACAAAGGGTAAGATAGGACACCATCCCTTTTCAAAGTGCAGCATTGCAGGACATTAGCATTTTGTGCACGGTACAAATAAAAATCCATCAATTTCTCCCGCGTTTTTCAAATAAACGAGCCAATGAGTGCCGATTACCGACTAATTCAGCAAAGCGGCAAACAGTTATAATAAAAAAATATCTTCTTTATTGGCAGGTTGTTAGACTATTGCAAACCGCCAACTAAGATTCACAAAACCAATATTTAGCTTTTCCAGGATGCTGTCAAGGAATTTTGGTAGTTTTTTTTGGTTTTGCTTTCAGATTGAGCAGGGATAATGTGAGTAATATTATAGTTGGTGAGTGGTAAGTGGAGGGCGAGGTGGTAACTTCGGCGCTTTGAGCGAGTGCCGGTACGGTAGAGGTGGTCGCTGTTCCGCCTGCTCATTTCGGGGAGATGGGGAATGATTGAATGGAGAAGATGAAAGGCAGTGCGCTTTAGCCACCGTATGCCATGCAATAAGAACCTGGAGATAAGATGATAGGCGGTCGGCTTTAGCCACCGTACCCCCAAGGATATCAGGCGATTACTCAAGATGAATTCCGGTCGACTTTAGCCACCGGCTATAGCAGTAATTTTGGGGCAGAATATCGGATAGCCTCAGCATACATTCATTCTACCAGGTATTCCGTTTGGTCTGGCACCCCATCGTCGGAATCTGGAGTAAGATGTAGTGGAGTTTTACGGATAATATCCATAAGTCCAGTTTCAAAAGCGCTGGTATCGCCGGTAGCTAAAGCAAACCGGAATTCATCTTATCCCCGCAATACTCGCTTTGGTTACGGTGGCTAAAGCGCAGGGGCTATCATCTTGTTCCGAAAACCCGCAAACTTCCCCTCCCCTTTTTCCGTGTTCGCATAAAACTCCGGATTAAGTCCTGATTAAGTCCTGTTGGGGAGAGAATCTGGACTTAAAGCTGCGAAGTAATCAAGATCAAGGCTAAATAATCGGTTGCGCAGATAAATGCCAAAATTCAAGGGAAATGGGTAAAGAGACGTTTAAACAAGCCGGGCTAAGGGCGGGAAGGGCAGGGAAGTTTGACTCAGCGGGCAAAATCTCCCAGAATTCGGCGCCAGATCTGCAGCCAGTTTTCGTTATTTGTCAGGATCAGCTTTTGGGGGAGGCGTTCATTTTGGGGAAAGGCAGAAAAGGTAAGATTACTAAAGCTTTGAGGCAGGATCACTTTGGGATTGGAGGGCAGGAGTCCGCTGGAGTATAATATTCTGCTTTGAGCAGTTTCACCGAGCAGGTATTTAATGAAGGCGTTTGTCAATTTATCTTGTTTACTGCCTTTAAATTGTGCAACATTTTCGGTATACAGATAGGAGCCTTCCTGGAAGAGCAGCATCTGGATGGGAGGAGTAAGCAGGGGCTGCTGTTCATGCAACCAGGCGGCAGCGCTAAACATGCCAAAGATCATTCCGCATTCTCCGTTTTGGAGGGCATTTAGTGCCGTTGCGCTGGAAGAATAGCTGCGGCAGACGTTCTTGCGAATGGCACGAAAGAGTGGAGCCAAGCCTTCTTCATTGAACACGGCTACCACATAATGCAAGAAGGTTTGTCCCCAAGCGCTAATCTGGGGATTGAGCAGGGCTAATTGATTGGCATAAATGGGATCTTGCAATTCTCCGAAAGATTGCGGAGCTTGGTCTACGATTTGAGGATTGTAGAGCAAACCGATATAGCTATAAGCATAAGGGATGAGGCAGTAGTTTTCATCGGCAATACCATCCCGGATAAGCTCTTGATAGTGAATAGGATTGTGTTCCTTGAAGTAATCCTGCAGATCATGAGCGGCGGCCAGAGCGTTATCTATGCCCAATACCAGGTCCACCGTATCGGGTTTTGCCAGGATGGCCGCAAGCAGCTCTTCCCTACTCGCGAAGAGGGATAAATCTACTTTGCAGGAATACTCCTTTTCAAAATCCGGGATCAAGGCCGCTTCCAATTTTGAGCTGCGAAAGCTCTCGAGAGCGTAGATGCGAAGAGTTTCTGAAGGTGGTGTTACAGGTTCAGGTTGCTGAGGCTCTTCTGAGCTGCAAGCCATGATCAAGGCAAAGATGAGTAGTAAAGCGAGAAATCTCATCATTGAGCTCCCAACAGGATCCAGGCCACGATGAAATCCATGATCAGAATGAATACGGAAGAATATACCACGGTCTGAGTTGTGGCGCGTCCCACTCCTTCGGCCCCGCCATAGCTGCGATCGCCAAAAAAGCAGGCCATTGAGGTGATGATAAAGCCAAAGACCATAGATTTGATCAAGCCACTCCAGAGATCAAAGGGTTCAAAATAGGCACGCATATTGGAAAAAAAGGTATGCTGGTGCAAGCCATAGCGCAGAAAAGAGAAATACCAGGCGCAGACGACCCCCACCGCATCGGCAAAAATGGTGATAAGCGGGAAAGTAACCACACCGGCGAGAATGCGGGGCATATACAGAAATTCGTGGGGCGAGATATTCATACTGTAGAGGGCATCAATCTGCTCGGATACCTTCATGGTGCCGATCTCGGCAGCGATGGCAGCTCCGATCTTTCCGGTAAGCACCAAACCTGTGAGTACCGGCGCCAATTCGATCATGGTGGATTTGCCGATCAAAACGCTGAGCAGATTCAACGGGACATAACCCTTGGATTGATAGACTGCTTGCAGGGCCGTGACCAAGCCGGTAAAAGCGGCGGTAAGAAAGATCAGAAAGAGGGAATCATAGCCAATGCGTTTGAATTGGAGCAAAAATTCCAGCCGCCGTTTAGGCAATGCCGTTAGGGCGGCAATGCTCTTGCCCACAAAGATGCTGTATTCACCGATTCCGACCAGGATATCCGTTATCATTAGTTTTCTTGTATGTGGGTTTCCAGTGACCTGAAGAGGGTATATTCTTTTTCGAAGCCGAGGTCTACATGTCCGGTGGAGCCATGCCTGTTTTTGCCGATGATGATCTCCGCAATGCCGGGTTTTTCGGTTTTATCGGGATAGTAATATTCATCGCGATAGATAAACATCACCAGATCAGCGTCTTGTTCGATAGCTCCGGATTCCCGCAGGTCGGCCAGACGGGGACGCTTATCCTCACGGTTTTCCAGCATCCGATTGAGCTGAGACAGAGCGATTACGGGGATTTTCATGTCTTTGGCTAAAACCTTGAGAGAACGCGAGATTTCGGAGATTTCTTGTTGCCGATTATCCCGCTCTTTGGATAGCCCCATGAGCTGCAGGTAATCGATCAGGATCAGGTCAAGCCCGCCCACTTCAGCGGCCAGACGCCGGGTTTTGGCTCTGATATCCAGGGGTGTATTGGTTCCGGATTCATCGATATAGATTTGCTTGGTGCTCAGCACTTCTGAGGCTTGCATGATGCGGATCAGCTTTTCCTCGTTCATGCCATAGCCCTTGAGCATGCTATCCATATTAACTTCAGAAGCGGAGGAAAACATCCGCATGATCACCTCGTCCGCCGCCATCTCCATAGTAAAGATAGCAACCTTTTTCTTCAGGTTTACCGCGGCATGCGAAGCAATATTGAGAGCCAACGAGGTCTTACCCATGGCGGGACGGGCGGCAATGATGATGAATTGTCCCGGCCGAAAGCCTCCGGTGAGATGATCGAGATCTCCAAAACCGCTGCCGATTCCGATTACCGGGGCTTTGGTAGAAGCGATCTGATCAATATTGTGCAAAACCTCCGCAGAGATTTCGTCGATCTTTACAAAGCCTTGATGTTTGGGTATTTCTGCCACAGAGAAGATCGCTTGTTCGGCCTCGTCGACGATAGTTTTAACCTCAGCGGTGGAGCTGTAGCAGGATTCGATGATCCCGTTGCAAGCTACAATCAAATGGCGCAGCAAGGCTTGTTCGGTAACTATTTTAATGTGATAATCGAAATTGGCGCTGGATACCACATAGTCCGCAATCTCGTTGATATAGGGGATTCCCCCGACCTTTTCCAGCTGATTATTACGTTCCAGGCGATTGATCAGGGTAAGCTGATCGATTTCGATTCCATCATTAAAAAGCTCGCAAATATTGCGATAAATAAGCTTATGTGCCTGACGGTGAAAGTAACTCTCTTTCAACTTTTCAATGCCTTTGCTGATCACATCACTATCGATTAACATGGCGGAAATCACCGCGGCTTCAGCATTGATATCCGCCGGTAATTTGCGTTCGGATATGCTTTTTACTCCGTCTTGCTGGGATTTTGCCATCAGCTCTTCCTGTTCAATTTTTGCTTGAGAGCCTTTGCTACAGCTGGGGGCACAAAGTCGTTCAGGTCTGCATCCAAATCGGCTAATTGCCTGATCATGGAAGAGGAAAGATACATATAGCGCAAACTGGGCACCAGGAAGATGGTCTCGATCTCGGGGCTAAGCTTTACGTTATGCAAAGCAAGAGACAATTCATATTCAAAATCCGAGACTGCCCTAAGCCCGCGAATCAGGATCCGGCAATTCTGCTCTTTGGCAAAATTCACCACCAGACCGGTAAAGCGAATCACCTTGACATTGCTAAGATGAGCAGTGCAAGTCTGACAGAGCTCAAAGCGTTCGAGGGGATCAAAGTAGTTTTGCTTGGCAGTATAATCCGCCACCCCCAGGATCACTTCATCAAAGATCTTAGAGGCTTTTTCCAGGATGTTTAAGTGCCCCAAAGTGATGGGATCAAAGGTTCCGGGATAGATGGCTTTCATGAGCGCTCACCCAGGATCTCCTCAATTTCGGAGATCTCTTTGGGAATGTTTTGAGAGAGCACACGATGGCCTTCATCGATAACCAGGACGTCATCTTCGATGCGAACCCCGAGCTGTTCTTCAGGGATATAGATGCCCGGCTCGACAGTGATTACATTGCCGGATTCCAATATTGCATCCCGGCCGCCCAGATCGTGAGTATCCATACCCAGGAAATGGCTCACACCATGCATGTAATACTTAGTAACTTCATCATCCTCTGAGATCAGCTTTAGCGCTTTGAGTTCTTCGGTAAGAAGGGCTCTGCATTCAGTTTGCAAATCCATCAGCTTTACCCCTGGAGCTATCATCCCGATGATCTTTTTTTGAACTCTGAGGACGGCAGCATAGACTTGCTTTTGCCGCTCGCTAAAAGTGCCGCTGATAGGGAAACAACGAGTGATATCTGCCGAGTAATTCATATTTGCGGCACCTACATCCATGAGCACGAGATCGTTGGCGGCAATCTGGCATTCGTTCTTATCATAATGCAAGGTAGCGGCATTAAGTCCTGTTGCAATGATCGGAGCAAAACCCCAGTGCTTGAGCCCGCTGAGTTGCATGCGATAAAAGAGCATTGCCTCCAATTCATACTCCATCATGCCGGGCTGAGAGTTTTGCCAGATATCCATGATGCCCTTTCCGGTGATGTCGATGGCGCGTTGCAATTGCTGGATCTCCCACTCGCTCTTTATCTTACGCAGGGGGGTAAGGAGCTCGGTAATATCCCGAATCTCGATCTGAGGAAATCTCTCACGAACCGGCAACAACCGGTGCATGGCGTAAGAAAGCGGAGCATCAAGGGATTGCTTCCCGATATTGGCATGAATGCAGTTGATGGCAGGACAATACATGCTCAGGATACGGGATAGTTCATCGATGTAATTCACCTGCTTGATACCACTTAGTTCGCTTGCAGTGGCTTTGTCCATCACCTTGCCTTCCCATACTTCACGTTCGGGAGAACCGCGTTCTATAAGCAGATATTCCGCCGAGCGCGTACTGCTTTTGTAGGCAAAATAGATGGCATGAGGAATGGCGAGTCCGGTAAGATATAAAAAGTTGTTTTCCTGTTGGAATTTTTCAAGTTTGCCCTGAGTTGCGGCAAAGAGGATGACGGCGTCTTTTTCCTTCAAGCTGGAGAGTAATTTCTCCCGGCGGGGAATGGTAATTTCACTATTCATTTTATGCTCCAATGTGTTTATTTTCATTTTTATCGGATACCAGTTTCTCAGACTCCAATCTTATGTCCAGAAAAATTCCTCAGCACAGCTGCGATGCCCGTAATACTTGCAGGAACCTGGGCGGCAGTCTGCAGCTTATGCTATATTCCAATCCGCCGGCGAAGCAAAAAAAACTTTACCTGATCCCGAAAAGTCTGTCCCGCAGTTACAAGGGATGAAGCCTGACTATGGTTTTACACTCTCTGGCAGCTCCCCACTCTTCTACTCACAACTCACCAAAGTCATGGTTCAGGTACGTGCTACTTCAGCATAATCCCCGCGATCAATTTGTAGTGCCGGTTATTTTTTTCATAGCATTCTCCCACACTCAGGAGCATGATGCCCTCTTTTCTGATGGGATAGTCGCCTGGTTTAAGCTGCTCGCAGAGGCTTAGAAATTCGAGATCGGTAACCGCCAGCGGCTCATACTCACGTTCCTTGTAGATCAATTTGATTTTAACTTTGCGGCTGTTTCCCAGCTCCCGAATTTGAACGATGGCGTTTGGCACAGAGATAAGCATCAGGGAGCTGATCTCGTTTACCGACAAGTTCTTGTAATACATTTTTGCCAGACTGCTTTGAGTATCGTAAAAGAGATACTCGCTTTGATCGGGAGGATGCACAGTTCTTACTTCGTCGATGTCCGCTACTCCCACTTTTTCCCACGTATATCCTGCCGAGATCAGATAGTTTTCGGTCTGAAAATAGGATATTGCTTTATCATAAACTGAAACGTGAACGATATCCAGCTTTTGGGCCAATTCATTGTTTGTAAGGCGGATCTGCCGTTCGGATAAGGCATAATGTGCCGTAGAATCGTGGCTCACCAGTCTGTACCATTCCCCGGTGTAGCGGTCTACTCCTGCCACACAGTATCTTCCGTATTTTTTGGATACAGCCAGCAAGATGAGTTCTTTGATCATAAGTGAATAACCTCGGTTTTAGGATATATTTGCTGGATCTGTAAAGCGACCAGCGCGCGATGACAATACTCTGGCGTCACTTCAGAACATAGCAAGCAGATGGGCTTGGGGCTCTGTCGCCATTGTTTTTTGAGAAAGGCGTTGCTGTCTCTTTTTTGCATCAGCGCTGAAAAATCCTCTTGGTAGGCTTCCCAAGTGATTTGTTTCGCCCGCCACAGGTTCAAGAGCTCAGCATCTGGGGCTAATTCAGGATAATGACGATACCCGATAGCCGCGATTTGTGTTAAGAAATAGGGCAAATCCGGATTCTTGGTAAAGGCTGCTAATTGGGATTTGTTATTTAAGCGAATATCCCACAGAGTCTTGATCTTATGCTGTTGCAGCAATTCAAAAAACTGTTGTGCGGATTTGGAGCTGAATCCGATTGTATAGAGTTTCATGATTCCTCTGGACTTTCGATGCGCCAGGCAATGGCTTCATTACGTTTGAAATAGGCTTCTTCCAGCATTTGCTCGGGACTCATTGCGCCATCGATCAGATCAAAGATGCTGCCTTGTTCACGCTTGGGAAAATACTTATCCAAAAGCCGCTGATCGAGCTCTGTCTGAGTCTGAATGCTGCCATCAGCGAGGATATGTTTGAGCTCATATCCCATCAAAGTCAAAGCTCTGGAGACCATGATTGCGCGGTGACAATCAAAAGGATCTTTTTCGGAACACATCAGGGCCGGGATATGGCCTTGAATAAGGCATTGATCAAGAGTGCGAACTCCTTCTTTGAAGAGAGCGGATTTGGTAAAGGCGCGGTAGTGCAACCAGCCTTCCTCAGTGTAAAACTCCTGATCCGGTTGACGCGCCCCAAACCACAGCCCAAAGCCTTGATATCCCAGCTGATGAGCCTTCAATACCAATTGCAGCTCTTCCCGGTTATATTGAGGATAGCGCTTGGAATAAGGTGTGCTGCGAACATCCAGGACCATATCTGCGCCGTGCTTTTCTAACAAAGCAATAAAATCCCGAATCTCGTGATTTGAATGACCTATCGTGTATATTGTATCCATCTTACCGCCTTGTACGTGATGATTGCACTTCTATAGAAAAGGGCTTTCTTGTCAAATACAAATCGGTCATACTATCCTTGCTTTCGAAAAAATACTTGACCAATTATTGGAAAACAAGAAATTGGTAATATACGAAAGAAGAGGCATTATGCAGTATTCACAAGAATCCATGTACCGGATAATGCGGGAGAAATTTGGCTTTGAGAGCTTTTTACCCGCTCAGGAAAGGGTAGTATCGAACCTTTTACAGGGCAAATCTACTCTGGCTGTAATGCCCACCGGATCGGGAAAATCCCTTTGTTTTCAACTTCCTGCCTTGATGTTTGAAGGCTTATGTGTGGTGGTCTCGCCGATGATATCCCTAATGCAAGATCAGGTAATGCAGATTCGTGATCTGGGAATTCCTGCCAAGAGCTTCCACTCCCTGATGAGCGAATCCGAGCGTCAGGAAACTCTGAAGGAATTGCACTCCGGTGCGTTGAAGATATTGTATGTGGCGCCGGAAACTTTATTGAAGGATTGGTTTTTAAAAGAGCTTGGCACACTCAGGATCGATCTCATCGCTATCGATGAAGCACATTGTATCTCGATGTGGGGGCATGACTTCCGTCCGGATTACCGGCAATTGACTTTGCTCACAGACCGCTTTCCGCAAGCGGTGGTCTGTGCTCTTACGGCTACCGCTATTCCCAGAGTGCAGGATGATATCTGCCAATGTCTGAGAATTGCCAATGCCAATAAGATTATACAGAGTTTTGACCGCGATAATCTGCTCTTGATCGTGGAGCCGAAGAGAGATTCATACAACCGCCTGCTCAGGTTTCTTGCCATGCATCCGGAGGAAAGCGGTATTGTATATTGCATGACGCGCAAGCGGGTGGATACCATCAGCGATCGTCTGATCTCGGATGGATTTCGGGCGCTGCCCTATCATGCGGGCTTGGAAGACCAGGAACGCTATGCCAATCAGGAAGCCTTTATCCACGATAAAGTACAAATCATAGTCGCGACCATTGCTTTTGGGATGGGAATAAACAAATCTAACGTACGCTTTGTGATCCACATGGATCTGCCCAAGAGTCTGGAGACTTACTATCAGGAAATTGGCCGGGCAGGAAGAGACGGTTTGCCCTCTACTTGTCTGCTCTTTTATAGCATTGGCGACCTGATCGGACTCAAAAAGATCATCTTTGGAAATAGCGACTCACAGCAGAATTATATCACCCAGAATCATCTGGAGGCAATGGTGAGCTACTGCGAATCTACCAAGTGCCGCAGAACCAGGATCCTCGAGTACTTTGGCGAGACATATCAGAAAGACAATTGTGAGATGTGTGATAACTGCTTAAGAGATAAGGGCTCAAAAATCGATGCCAGCCGTGAGGCTCAGATCTTTCTTTCTGCCATCTACCGCTGTAAAGAGAATGCCACTGCTGATGAGATCATCAAGATCTTACGGGGATCAACTGCTAAAAAAATCCTTAGTGCCGGTTATGACAAACTCAGCGTTTATGGCATCGGGAAGACAATGTCAACCAAAGACTGGTTTGCTCTCTATCAGGCTCTCAGACAACAGTATTGCCTGGTAGTGAAAGATTATAACAAACTAAAACTAAACGATAAAAGCTGGAAAATCCTCAAAGCTGAGCTCCCCTTCAACATGAGCGAATCTCTCATCAGCTTGCTGGTGGAGAATGATGAGAATCAGGAAAGCGGCGGACTCTTTGAGATCCTGAGGAAATTGCGCTTGCGTTTGGCAGAAGAACGCGGCCTGCCTCCTTACGTTGTGTTTTCGGATCGATCCTTACGAGAGATGGCAGCAAGATATCCCTGCGATCTTGAGGGTTTCAAGACTATCACAGGTGTGGGAGAGTATAAGGCGCAGGAATATGGTGCCCAATTTGTCGCAGAGATCGCTTCCTTTTGTCAGGAGCACGGCCTTAGCTATATACCAGTCCGGAGCAATGACCTGCCGCAGCTCAAGCCAAGGCTCAAGAGTAAGTCCTGCCTGGTGGCAGAATATGTGCAAGCTGGCCACAGTGCCCAAGAAACCATGCTACGCTTTGGAATCCAATTGAGTACAATTCTGGATCATTTGCAGCGCTTTATCGAGCAGGATGGATATCTGGATGCCGGGCAAATGCAGAGCTTCTATCCCATCGAAGAACAGGCTTTCAGTGAAATCTCCACGGCCTTTCGCCAGTTGGGGATGAGTACTTTGAAACCCGTTAGGGAGTATCTCGAAGAAAGATACAGCTATACCGAGCTTAGGCTGGTACGTCTGATGCTGCTCTGCCAGATCAAGAGTAAAGCTCCCTGAGTGCCCTACAATCCAGAGAAAGTATAAGTGCTGGTATTATCCAGAGTGATGTGTTTTGCCGTTACATAATAGTAAACGTTATTTCCATCCCGAATTCTCAGATCATAGTAGCCGGGAGGCAGGCTGAAGCATTCATATTCTCCCGGTCTCAGATAGGCTTGCAGCAGGTTCTCAGACCAATGGTAGGTACTGGCTTCTGCAAAACTCAGAGAGTAGATATCAGATGATGAGCTATTGAATAAACGCAAAGCCCCACAATTTGGTTCCAGGCTGATATGTTTAAGAGCTGAGGCATCCATATCTACATAGATATTCCCCGGCAGCAGATGCCAGCCATGATAGCTGAGATTCACAACCCGCTCAGAAGAGATACCTATGCTAATGCTGCCTTGGGGCCGGATATAGCGTTCATTACCGTTATCAAGCCTAACCCAGGCGTCGGAAGTTGTGTTATTCTTTACTATGAGTTCCAGCTCTGAGAAACAGGCACCAATTACAAGCATGAACAGCGCCAGGATCAGGATCAGAAGCTTCTTCATAGCCTTCTCTTTTAAGGATTTATCCTGCTACCTTGGCCTTCCTTTTGATTGGGGTTACAAAGCTCAGCTCCGGATCTGCTTCTCCTTTAACGACTGCCGGTGTTATTTTGCAGGTTTTCACGGTCTTGAGATCCGGGATGTCGTACATGGTTTTGAGCATAAAGCGTTCCATAATAGAGCGTAGACCACGGGCTCCCGTCTTTTGGGCAATGGCCACGCGGGCAATCTCTTTGAGCGCCTCACGATCAAAGCTCAATTCCACCCCGTCCATATCAAAGAGCTTCTGATATTGCTTGCAGATGGCATTCCTGGGTTCGGTAAGAATATCCACCAGCGCGTCTTCACTGAGTTCGTGCAAGGTACAGATTACTGGCATTCTGCCGATGAGCTCAGGAATCAAGCCATATTTCAGCAGATCATGGGGATTGGTGTGATCGAAGATATTGCTGTCTTCAAGGTTTTTCCCTAATTCCACGTCAAAGCCGATGGCTTTTTTATCGGTACGCTCTTTGATGATCTTTTCCAGGCCAAAGAAAGCTCCTCCAGCGATGAAGAGGATATTTGTGGTATCGATTTCAATGAATTCCTGCTGAGGATGCTTTCTGCCCCCTTTGGGAGGCACATTTACTTTGGTTCCTTCGAGAATTTTGAGCAGAGCCTGTTGCACCCCTTCGCCTGAGACATCGCGGGTGATGGAAGGCGTTTCGCTTTTGCGGGCGATCTTATCTATTTCATCGATGTATACAATTCCGCGTTCTGCCTTGGCCACGTCGTAATCTGCGCTTTGCAGAAGGCGCACCAGGATATTTTCCACGTCTTCTCCCACATATCCGGCTTCGGTAAGAGTGGTAGCATCGCTAATGGCAAAGGGCACCTGCAGGAATCTGGCCAAAGTCTGAGCGATGAGGGTTTTCCCGCTGCCAGTAGGACCAATCATCAAGATATTGCTTTTTTCGAGATCGACGCCATCATCATCTTTTTGCCAAAAGATGCGTTTATAATGATTATACACTGCCACAGAGATGATTTCTTTGGCGCGGTTTTGCCCGATTACATATTGATCCAAATAGCTCTTGATCTGACTGGGAATGGGGGTTTCAAAATCTTTCAGGTCTTCCGGGACATCACTAACATCTATGATGGTATGGCACATTTGGATGCAATCTTCACAGATATTACCGGAGATTCCGCGAATGAGACTCTTGACCTCAGCTTCGCTACGTCCACAGAAGGAACAGGTGAGTACTTTTTTGTTTTCCATACTATTTCTCCTGATCTCGCTTTTCGATTACGTCATCGATCAAACCGTATTTTTGGGCTTCTTTTGCGCTCAAGAAATAATCCCGGTCCGTATCAGCGGCTATTTCAGCGACAGATTTCCCGGTATGCTGGTGCAGAATATCATTCATTCTGCCTCTTAAGTAAAGGATTTCCTTAGCTTGAATCTCGATATCGGCAGCGCGGCCTTGAGTGCCACCCCAGGGTTGATGGATCATAATCCGGCTATTGGGCAGAGCAGTTCTTTTGCCCTTTGCCCCAGCTGCCAATAACACTGCCGCCATTGAGGCCGCCATCCCGATACAGATGGTAGATACAGCAGGCTTGATATATTGCATGGTGTCATAGATAGCCAGCCCGCTACTGATGCTTCCCCCCGGACTATTGATATACATGTAGATATCTTTTTGGGTATCTTCACCTTCCAGATGCAAAAGCTGAGCTACCACTGTATTGGCAAGATTGTCGTCTATGCCTCCGCCCACAAAGATGATGCGATCTTTTAAAAGACGGCTATATATGTCATAAGCGCGTTCTCCGCGCCCCACTTGTTCGATTACCATGGGAATGTAATTCATAATACCTCCATTCATTTATACATCGGTCTCAGAAGATTCCTGCGCTTTTTCCGGCGTCTCCACCTCGGCATCATCATCTTGCCCTTCTGTACTTTGAGCCTCGGGCATCTCTGCCTGCTGGGATTCCGGATCGGGAACAAAGAAATTCGCTGTTTCAGCAAGTTTGCGCAGGATAAAGTAGTTTCTCACCCCGTTTTTGAATTCTTCGGTACCGATTTCATCCCTGTGCATTTCTTTGTATACTTCTACAGTATGTTCTCCCAGGATTGATTCATGGGTGATATATTCTTCGATCATCTCGTCAGTAATATCCAGCTCGATCACTTTGCGCAGGTTCTTTAAGATATAAAGGCTTACCAATTCCTGCGAGATCTGCACGCGAAATTGATATTGCAGATACTGCTGATATTCCGGTATGGAATGCTGTTTCGCTTCCTGATTAGCCATAAAATCTATGGTTTTCATGGGCAGATCGAACTGATTATCCACAAAGAGTTTACTCACGATAGCATAATTTTCGATATCCAGATTTTTATGCTCATTTGACAGTTTCATCTCTTCCGCGATCTTTTCCCGCATAGAAGCCATATCGTCATAATCCAGATCACGGGCAAAGTCATCATTAAGCTCCGGATACTGAGTACGACTGATGGCATTTACCATAATGCTAACCGGATAGCTGGTATCATTGTCCAGGTCCAGGGAGCTATCCTGGGTAACGAGTTTGATGCTGGCGCCATCCATTTCAGTTGAGAAAGTATCCCCAATTTTCTGGCCGACCAATTCAGGTATTGCCCGGCGTGGTGGTTCTTCACCAGCATAAAGATATGCCGTTTCCACGATCTCCTCATTGCTGCCAGAGATTGTAAGCTCAGCTTCCACCATATCATTTTCAGCGGCAAGATCCACGTCAAGAATCCGGGCGTTATTTTCTATGAGTTCTTCCAAGTATGTATCAATCTCACTCTCCAAGGTGATCGGATGATATGGAACTTCCAGGTTATCCAGTTGCTTAAATTCCAAATCCGGCTCGTGTTCGATCTCAATTTCAAAGATCATTTCACTGCCCTTTTCCCACTTCATCTCTTTGACATCGGGATACAAGAGAAAATTGATCTCATGTTCTTTGGTAGCTTGGTCAAAATATTCGCTTACACTATCTTTCAAGAAGTTGTCTTTCAAAGAATTGCTATACATCCTTTCCACCATAGAAAGTGGGGCTTTACCTTTACGGAAGCCTGGAACTTCTATGCTCTTAGCTGCTTTGCGAAGATATTTCTGCCAAGCTTGCTCGGCATCTTCGACCGGGATTGTAAGCGTTATTTTTTTACTAACGGCATTGATGGTATCAAAATCTACCTGCACTATATTCTCCTTACTTTATAAATCAAAGCTCATGGTGCGAAAGAGGGGACTCGAACCCCTACAGGAGTGAACCTACTGGATCCTAAGTCCAGCGCGTCTGCCAATTCCGCCACTTTCGCAATTGCTGATATTATATACGATTTAAAATGAAAAACCAGTTTTTTGAAAGCTCTTGTTCTGTCAAGCTTTGAGTAGCATATTATCAATTAAGCGCGGCTTACCGATCCAAGCGGCAATTAACATGCGGCTATTTTCATCTATGCTGTCTACGGGCATCAGATTTGTGCTATTTACGATCTGGATATAATCCACTTTGGCATTATTGCTGATGAGAATCGCCTCCGCAGCAGCGATGATCTTGGCAGCATCACACTCTCCCGCTTTTACCATCTGGCGGGAATTACGCAGAGCCTGATACAAACAGCTGGCCTGCTGACGCTGCTGGGAATCAAGATAGCTATTCCGGCTGCTTTTTGCCAAACCGTCTTCCTCTCTGATGATAGGGCAAGATAGCACCCGCAGGTTGAGATTCAAATCTTCAGCCATTTTTCGGAGGATGAAATACTGTTGAAAGTCCTTTTCTCCCATATACATACAATGCGGATGAACGATGTTGATGAGCTTGAGGACTACAGTGCATACCCCTTTGAAGTGATTGGGGCGGGAGGCACCGCAAAGCAGATCGGAAAGTCCTGAGACTTCCACCCAAGTGGCATAGCCTTCGGGATACATATCCTCAGCGTCGGGCAAAAAGGCATAATCTACATGGTGTTTTTGCAGCAAGCTGAGATCCCGGTCCATATCCCGCGGATAGCTCTGTAAATCTTCAGAGGGGCCAAATTGGGCAGGATTGACAAAGATTGATACCACGACCACGTCGCAATCGCGGCGTGCGGCATCCACCAGGCTAAGATGCCCATCATGCAGATAACCCATCGTGGGGACAAAACCCACCTGCGCTGCCGGAGTATATTGTACCGCAAGCATTTGCGGGATAGAGCGAATTACTTGCATTAGATGATGGTCTTCACCTTGTTAGCGTCGTTCAGGATTACAATGCGGGGCTTAAAGCCTTGCACTTCCCGCTCATCCAACATGCCATAGTTTACTACGATCAATTTATCCGAGACCTGAGCCAGGCGGGCCGCAGCGCCATTGATCCCAATCATCCCGCTTCCTTTGGGAGCTTTGATGATATAGGTGCTAAACCGTGCTCCATTGGTAATGTTAAATACTTCTACCCGCTCAAATTCCTGCATACCAGAAGCTTCAAGCAAGGCTTCATCAATTTTTATACTGCCATTGTAATTTAAATCGCATTCCTTCACCGTGGCCCGATGAAGCTTTGATAATAAAATCTGCCTAAGCATTTTGGGACTCCATTGTTTATGTTTTTTGATCCTTATAAATGTTAGTGCTGCTTTTGTCAACCTAAATCGAAAAGCAATCAGGCAACACAGTTAAGATGAGCTTGAACTCAACTCGACATTAAGTCCAGATTATCTCCTGACCAGGACTTGATCTGGACTTGAAGCCGAGGTAAAACGAAATATACAAGTAAAGACTGCGCTTTACAAAACAATAGCATTGCTCCCATCGGTATCCGTTATGCGTTATGCGTTATCCGTTATGCGTTATGCGTTATCCGTTATCCGTTATCTTTAAGCGCTGATGGCACTAACCTTCTAAACCCTCTCAACCCTCTCAACCGTCTCAAACCAATTCTAAATTCCCCCCGAGTCTCAGCGGAACGGCATATCAGATAGCATCACGATATCCGGGATCACCACCGCTCATGCCATAGCGGAATTGGGTATCCACCTGATATTCTTGAGCACGAGCTTCATCTACATCTCCTGCAGGGCTGACTCGATGCGTTCATGCAGAGTAGCGGATAAGGCATGTTTATCCTGATACAAAGGATC
>JARRCD010000037.1 GCA_029982875.1 Candidatus Cloacimonadota bacterium
GAATCCCGTTCCATCGGCATTGATGCTACAAAGCCAAGGCTCTTCACTAGGATTATATTCTGGACTTGAGGGATAGAAACATGATCCAAAGATCAGTAGTAAGCTCAAGAGAAATAGATAGTATACAATTCTTTTCATGATCTCATCCTACTTGTTCGATTTGTTATAGTTTAAAAGCTTGTAGTTGCTTTCTTTCACCAAACCGTAGTTGGCTTCAAAAAGTTCAGGATTATCCATATACACTGCCATTAACTTAGCTGGCAGCAGCTTCGGCACAGAGTCCGAAACCAGCACCTTGCTGAATTCCTGGACAGCAGTTCTGAGTTCCGATGTGACGCCTTCTACGTTGGGTACTTCCAGAGCTTTAACCTCGCAATTGAGGTTTGATCTTCCAAGGCGGAATGTTTCACTTTGCGACAGGCTGATGAATCGTGGTTTTGCAAAGTCATCCGGCATGCTCTGAGTCTTTGTTTTAGAATCAGACATAAGCATGGAGTTCATTCGGTTAGTACGCCAGGAAGATTATCTTGGTGCCGGCGTTTATATGCTTGTTTATAAATGGATAACACCATTTTGTGCCCATAATCATGATTTCCGCTGGGTAACGATTCTCTCCAGTAGCTTCTCGTACTGGAGTTTTAGCTTGGACGGGAAACCCGGTTTAGCGTGTTCGGCAATTGCCTTTTGGGCTGCTTTGAACCCATATTCGCTGAATTCCCTTGCCTTAGCGAGTTCGGAAAATCTATAGTCCGGATGGTGGGCATCGATGATGATATCCGGTTGGTATTGCACGATAGACTGGATGGCCATAAAGCCTTGATTTTGCATCAGAGATTGCAGTAAGACATCATAGCGGTTGAGTTTTTCCGTCTTTTTCTTTTTACCAGGTTCATAAATCTCAGCTTTGGGGGAGACGGCAGGCAGGACGTTGACGGAAATGGTGATTTCCCCTGGAATTCTATCGGCGAAAGCCAAAGGGAGGGGATGGGACACTCCGCCATCTACAAAGGCATAGTCATTTACTTCATGAGGGGCAAAGATGAAGGGTAGCGAACTCGAAGCCCGCATTCCATCCGCAAAAAGCCCCTTATCGATGAGCACGGTTAATTGCCGGTGCAGATCAAAGGCGACGGCGACATAGGGGACTAAAGCATGCTCTATCTTTCGTGATTCGGTCCATTTCTCAAAGAGTTTGACGAGGGTTTTGCCATCGAAGATACCGCTGCGGGAAAAATCCAGATTGAGGGGATTGAAAAGCTCCAGAGTGGAGAAATCTTCCGCCAGTTCCAGCACGGTTTCGGGGCTCATTCCACAGGCAAAACAGCCGCCGATGATGGCTCCCATAGATGTTCCCACTATACCGGTGATCTCAAATTCACTTTGTATGGCTTTGATCACCCCGATATGGGCAAGTCCATAGGCGGAACCCCCGCCCAGGATTAAACGCGCTTTCTTCATACTATACTCCATTTTTTGATCTTATGGTAGACACGATAATTGTGGATTACTACAAAGAAAAAAACTAAATTACTGATTGCCAGCACAATATTGATAGTAAAAACATCGTGTCCGGCATAAAACCCCATGGCCGGGATCAGAATGCTCAAGAGCACGGTTTTAAAGATGATGATGCCTTTGGGAATACCGAGTTTGCGAAACACAAAACGTGCGATCGGATTGCGCTCACGCTTGTAGTGATCTGGCTTCATTACCAGATATGTGGAGATCCCATCCACGATGTTGAGTATGATAAAAAGACTCAATAAAACCCAAAAAAGGGGCACCGAGCTTAAAAGTCCGATAATCACTTGCATAAATTGTTCCTCATAATAGATTCCAAAAATTCATTGATCCACTTTCTGGCAAGCAAAATCGCCAGCAAGTTTAAGCAGGCAAATAATTCTTTACAAGATTTGCCCGCTTCAATATCTTGACTTAATAGGTGTATGGTAGCGTTTCGGGTGGATTCCTGAGTCAAGCGAGCTCGAAGCGCTAAGTACAGATACTTGGCAAAGAAGATATAAAAAGAAAATATAAAGGAAAAAAGCATGGACAAGAAGTGGCTTACTCCACCGGGTCTGAATGCTGCGGAAAGAGAGGCCATACAGCGCTTAAAGGCAGAATTGAAGGCTCCCGATCTCATTGCAGAACTGCTGTTTAGACGAGGAATCCGGAGTGAACAGCAGATTGAGGAGTTCTTTAATCCTCACCTTTTGCATCTGGCCGATCCTTATCTTTTTGAAGATATGCAGATAGCTGTAGACCGCATCCTCCAAGCCGTGGATAAGGGCGAATTGATTACCATATATGGCGATTACGATGTGGATGGCACCACTGCTACTGCGCTTTTATTACTGGGTCTCAAACGCATTGGTGCCCGGATAAATTATTACATTCCCCACCGGATGATAGATGGTTATGGCTTGTCGCTCAGCAGCCTGGAGCAGATTCATGAATCGGGATGCAGCCTCATCGTTAGTGTGGATTGCGGGGTCAATGCTTTGGAAGAAATCCAAGCCGTCAAAGATCTGGGCATGGAGATCATTATTACGGATCACCACAATCCCAAAGCAGACCTGCCGCCGGCCTTGGCTATTATCAATCCCAAATTGCCCGGCTGCGCCTATCCTTTCCACCATCTGGCCGGAGTGGGTGTGGCCTACAAACTCCTGATGGCTATATATCAAAAATTGGGGATCAATGACACCGAAAATGTGCTCAAATATATGGATCTTGTAGCGGTCGGTACCATTGCCGATATCGTGCCGCTGATCGGAGAAAACCGTGTATTTGCCTCCATCGGCTTGCAGCATCTGATTGAGAAGAAGAATCTGGGCTTAAATGCGCTGATTCAACTCTGTGGCTTGGATCAAAAGACCCTGGATACTACCGATATCGTGTTTGGGATTGCACCGCGCATCAATGCCGCCGGCAGAATGGGATCTGCTACATTGGCAGTAGAACTCCTCGTTTCTACCGACGAGCAAAAAAGTGCAGAACTGGCTGAGATGATTGAGCGGGATAACTCCCTACGGCAACAGGAAGATCAGAAGACCTTTCATGAAGCTTGCGAGATTATTGAAAAGAAATATAAAAACCTGGCCAATACGCCTTGTATGGTGGTGTCTTCCGATGATTGGCATCCGGGAGTGATCGGGATTGTGGCCTCAAAACTGGTGGAAAAGTATTATCGTCCTGTAATTATGATCTCTTTCAAAGATGGCTTTGGCAGTGGCTCCGGCCGCTCTGTGGCGGATTTTGATCTCTTCTCTGCCTTGCAACATACCGAGGACAATTTGCATAGCTTTGGTGGTCATAAATACGCCGTAGGCCTAACCATCTATCAGGAATATATCGATCGCTTCGAAAACGAATTAGCCCGGTATGTGGCAGACCATATCCAACAAGAGCAGATCAAACCACCACTGATGATAGATAGCGAGATCGAGCTTTATGACATCAATAATTACCTCCTGGATGCCATCGAACTATTTGCGCCCTTCGGACCGGAAAATCACCGTCCCATCTTTATGACAAAAGCGGTGACAGTGGCAAATTATCCCTATAATGTGGGTCGAAATCATCTTAAACTCAAAGTTGTCAAAGACGGCATCGAGCTGGATCTGATCGGCTACAATCTGGGAGATTACCTGAATCTGCTTAAAAAAAATAGCGTCATAAATATTGCCTATAGCCTGGAATACAACCGCTTTGGCAACAAATCGTCAATTCAGGGAAAACTAAAGGACTTGAAGATCATAGGAGTCTGACATGAAAAGATATCTTTATCTTGTTTTCTTGGTGCTGGTGCTGCTGTTGGCAGCCTGCTCCCCAAACAAAAGAAACTCCCCGCTTGAGATCGCGAGCTTTCGATTGATCAAAACAGTAGAATTTGAGCCCAGAATCAGTAAGGCTTTCTACTATCAAGCCGGGGAAACCGTCTATGCGATGTATCCTGAAACTCATCAGATTCAAATTCGCAAGAATGGCAAGATAGTCAATTCTATCGGAGGTATGGGTTCGAATAATGCTAACTTCATGTCTTTGGCAGATTTTTGCGTAGCATCAGATGGCAGCATCTATGCTTTGGATAGCTCAACCAAGGTGATCAAGCGTTTTACGGCCGAGGGGAAATTTATCAGCAGCATGAAACTCAGCTATGTGCAACAGCCCCATAAATTGGCTCTGGGCACACAACAAACCGTTTATGTATTCGATGCAGCTTCCTCCGAAATCATTGCTTTCAATCTGCTGGATGGCAGCGAGCTATACCGTTTTGGCCGCTTCCAATTGCAACGCGTTGATCAGCTCTTTGCCAATCGTGACTATGTGGTAGCCTATGACAAGAGCAGAGATCAGAGTGTGCAGTTTTCCAGCTTGGGACAGCATATCTCAAATGATACCGGTCAGATTGTTTACGATGCCTATAATAATGCCATCAGCCGGTCAAATGACGCTCTGGTGAGCAAAATGAGTGCGGCTTGGTTACCGCTTACCGGTAAGGTTATAGCCATGACTATCTCCCAAGACACCTTGGCACTCGTAGTGGATGCTCAGGTGCGTCTGCTCAAATTGGATTATGCTCCGGTTCTTTAAAACCTATTATTTGCCGCTGATTGCGGCGCTCTTACTGGGAGTATCCAGATTACCCATATACATGGGCTGGCTGGTCTTTTTCGCCTTTGTGCCCTTGCTCAGCTTCTTTGATGGCGGCTATCGCAGCGTAAAAGAGCATATCATCAGCGCTCTGATATTCTCGCTGGGGCAGACAGTGCTGGTTTACAACTGGATAGCTTTGGTTACTCCTGCTGGTTTGGTGGGGATATGGCTGATCTTTTCTTTGTATTACTTTATCTGCTTCAGGATCTTACAAAGAATCTGGTATCGTCTGCCTGCCCTGAGAATGCCGGCTTTTATCAGTATCTTTATCAGCTTTGAGTTTTTGCAAAACTTCACTGAAATGCGTTTTGCATGGTGGAACGTGGGCTACTCACTGGCGGATTATTTACCTCTCTTGCAAGCACTTGATCTGGGGGGAATGAGCCTGTTGGCCCTACTCATCCTCAGTTTGAATTACCTCTTTTTTCAGCTCACGCAAAAGAACTCCCGTGCCTGGATAGGGATTGTCCTGATCTTTGCGCTCTGGTATGGATATGGAAGGTACCGTCTGCTTACCCTGCCCATGCAGGAAGAAAGCAGTGCGGTGGCTGTGATGCAGCCCTCCATCGCCCAAGAGGATAAGTGGGATAATGAGCAATATCAAACGATCTTGAACCGCTATGACGAACTCTGTGCTCAAGCGAGTGCCGAAGGGTATAAACTCTTGATCTTCCCCGAAGCCGCGATTCCGGATTATCTGATGCTTGTCCCGCACATCAAGCAGGATTTTAAAGAGCTTTTGCGTAAACATGAGATCGCTGTCTTCACGGGATTTCCGCATGCCGAAAGCGCCCCCGCACAGCACCCGATGCCTTTTTTGTATTACAATGCTGCCACTCTCTTTACTCAAGACGGGCAAGCCCACGACTTGTATTACAAGAATATCCTGGTACCGGTAGGGGAAAGGATGCTGTGGTTAAAGCAATTCCCGATCCTTTGGAACCTGCAGTTTGGTCAGGCAAATTGGGAATTTGGCAGCAGCATCACGCATTATGAATTTGAAGGGAAAGAATTCTCTCCCTCCATCTGCTATGAATTGGCCTTCCCGCACTTTTTCCAAAGGGCAAATTTTACTAAGGACAAGCAGGGATTGCACAAAGTGGATTACCATGTTAATATCACGAATGATGCCTGGTTTGGCACTTCCTACGGACCTTGGTTGCATGGCATCATGACCAGATTTCGGGCAATTGAATCCCGCTTGCAGTTTTACCGCAGTGCCAATACCGGCATCTCGATGATTGTGAATCCCAAAGGAGAGATATTGGCATCAACGGAACTCTTTGAAATCAAAAACATCAGTGCTAAGCTATACACCAGCAACGTAATCCCTCTGTATACCCGGATTCGGAATTATCCCTGGATATTTGTGGGGATAGCTGGTTTTCTCTTTGTGCTAAGCTTCCTATTTGCCAGGAGAGAGCCATGACAAAGCTTTATTATACCATCGGCGAAGTAAGCAACTTACTCGACGTCAAGCCCCATGTTTTACGTTATTGGGAAAGCGAGATTCCCATGATCCGTCCCAAGCGCAGGGGGCGTCAAAGACGCTACAATCTACAGCAGATCGAGACTTTGAAGAAGGTCAAGGATATGCTTTATAATCAGCATTTTACGATAGAAGGCGCGCGGCAGAGACTCAAGCAAGACAAGAACCTGAAACAGGAGCTCAGGGAAGAAGCCCTCGCCAAGCAGAAACTAAAGCTTGATGCGGCACTCCCGGCCATTGCCAAAGACCTCAAAGAGCTGCGTGATGAGTTGATCCGCCTCAAACAAAGATGCAGTAAAATCACAGGACATAAATAATGGAATTTCAAAGTATTATTCTCTCTTTGCAACAGTATTGGGCAGAGCAGGGCTGCGATCTGATTCAGCCCTATGATATCGAGATGGGAGCCGGGACCTTTCACCCCGCTACCTTCTTTGGGGCTTTGGGCAAGACTCCTTGCACTATTGCCTATCCCCAAGCGTGCAGACGCCCCAAAGATGGACGCTATGGCGAAAATCCCAATCGCTTTCAGCATTATTATCAATTTCAGGTTATTATCAAACCCACCCCAGATAACATTCAAATCCTGTACCTTAAGAGTCTCAAAGCGATCGGGATAGAGATCGAAAAACACGATATTCGTTTTGTGGAAGACGACTGGGAATCTCCTACTTTAGGTGCTTGGGGACTGGGCTGGGAGGTATGGTTGGATGGCATGGAAATCTCGCAATTTACATATTTTCAGCAGGTCGGAAGCATGGATGTCTTTCCGATCTCGGTCGAGCTGACCTATGGTTTGGAGCGCTTGGCCATGTATATCCAGAATGTGGCGGATTACCGCGAATTATCCTACAGCAAGTCCAGCTCTTACGCCAAGCTCTTTTTTGCCAGGGAAGTGGAGTATTCGGCCTACAATTTTGAGCATGCCAGCACGGCCTTGCTATTTGAACTCTTTGCCAAATATGAGCAGGAGAGCAGATCACTGATCGCTAAAGATTTGGTGTATCCCGCCTATGATATGCTGCTAAAAAGCTCGCATACCTTCAATCTCCTGGATGCCCGCGGCGTGATCAGCGTTACCGAGCGAGCAGCTTATATCGGCAGGATTCGCAATCTGGCCAAAGCCTGTGCGGCAAAATACATCCAGAAATACACAGAGGAGGAAAAATGAATCACCCTTATACCAATTTACTCTCAAACTTGGACCAGCTTTCCGAGCATCTCATTCAAGTATATGTATATCAAGACCTGATGAACAAATATTTTGCAGTGATCATCCTGGATGAAGACCCCCCGGGCTGGCTTCGCTTGCTGTCACCTGTGGCCAAATATATACAGAAGCAGAAGCTTAATCTGCCTTTAATCATCAATAAACGTTTTATCGAATACTCCCTGGATTCCTATCCCTTGGAATTCATCAATATCAGCAGTTCACCCAGTGTAAACCTCTTGCTCAAAGAAAATCTCCTGGAAAAACTCAAATTTGAGCCCGCTGATGTGAGATTGCAGATGGAGCGTGAATTTAAGAGTAAATGGCTGCTCACACGCCAGGTGCTGCTGGAGGGGAAACTCAATTCCCGTAATCTGCGGGATACCATGCATCTTTCCATTAGCTCCCTGATTCCAGCGCTTAAGGGCTTTTTCTTTTTGGCCAATCATCCCTATCCTCAGAACTTGCAGGAGCTCTTTGAACAAGCTGGCCTGATCAGCAAAATCGATATCAATGCCATGGCTATCTGGCTTAAACAAAACAGCTTGGAACTGCATGATGCCGAAAGATATCTGACCATCCTGTACCAACTGATGGAACTCATGGAAACCTTCCCTGTTCAATCATGATTAGCTCAAATTTCCATCTCGCTAACAGTGATCAAGCTGTCCTTGCTGTGGCGATCCATAATGGGCATCACCTGCCCGAAGCCCTAATTCCATATACACCGCTATCGGATGCTATCCGCTTTCGTGAGGAAGACCCTTATACGGGTGATATTGCCGGGTACTTTGATAATCACGTTATTGTGGGAACCAGTCGTTTTGCCGTGGACTTAAACAGAGACCTGCAACATGCCGTCTATCTGAGGCCTGAAGACGCTTGGGGACTGAATGTGCGACAACCCGATCTGCCGGAGAGCCTGCTCAAGGCTCTGTATGAGAGTTATACAAATTGGTATTCAGCCTTGAGTTACCAAATTGACAGGATACTTGGCCGTCATCCCTTCCTGTTTGTCTTTGACATTCATAGCTACAATCACCGCAGGGGCGGAGCCACTGTCCAGCCGGCTCCGCAATCCGAAAATCCGGATATCATCCTGGGGCGCAGCAATATGCCGCAAAAGCTGTATCCTTGGGTGGAGAAATTACGGAAACGTCTGGATCAGCAGGACTTTTTCGGCCATCCCCTGGATGTGCGCTGCGATGTGAAATTTTCCGGAGGTCATTTGTCGCGTTGGCTGCATGATAGCTATCCGGATAAACTGATCTGCATTGCGGTGGAATTTAAAAAGATCTTCATGGATGAGCATAGCGGCAAGCTGAATCCCGTGTCTCTGGCGAGATTAAGAGATATCTTTGGGCAAGAAAGTAAGGCTTGGCTAACGGATATGAGCTGAGTAAGGGTGTTCCGGTTTTGAGGTTCACGCAGATTTAGCAAATATGGGTAGGAAGCTAAGGGAGTATAGCAAAAGCCCCAAAAAAAGGCTTCAGTTCAGCTCGGTTGGGTAACTGAGTTTGCTCCCTCCGGCCTCTTGCTTGCCATCCTAAAACTCTCCAAAGCGTTTCCGAGCCCAGGCTGAGGAGGAGCATCAGTGCCGTGTAAGCCATAAAATGAGGATAGCTTACCACTTTGTTTGAAACAGAGCCGGATGTAAAACCAGAAGCGTAAGATTAACATCCCGCATCCAGGAATCCCCCCAGAGTGCCGTTTTTAGCGTTAAAAATTACTTTTTACAGGAAGTTCAGAATTTATAAGTTGACAAAAGATCAAGGTACTTCTATTATAGCAACACGAAGATAATATCATGGAGGTTAATATGATAACTCTACGTCAAATATGGCATTGCCCTATCTGTGGGAATACCGTTGAAGCCGTCTTTGGTGGCAAAGGTGAATTGGTCTGCTGTGGTGAACCGATGGAACTCCTGGCAGGAAACACAGTCGATGCAGCCAAAGAAAAACACATCCCGGTAGTTACTGATCTGGGAAATTCGATCAAGGTGGAAGTGGGCTCTGTTCCTCATCCCATGGAAGAAAAACACTATATCACGTTTGTAGAAGTCCTTACCCCAAAGAAAGTATATCGTCATGAATTCAAACCTGGTGAGGCACCAGTAGCTGAATTCCCGGTTAAAAAAGCCGATGTGGAATTAGTGCGGGAATACTGCAATATTCACGGACTCTGGAAAGTATAAAAGCGATATTTAGGGAGGAATAAATGCCTTTTAGTGAAACCAGAACTGCGGAGAACCTGTTAAAATCCTTTGCCGGCGAAAGCCAGGCACGAATGCGCTATGATTACTCTGCCAAGACTGCCCAGAAAGAAGGATTTATACAGATCTCCGAGATATTTGCGGAGACTGCGAATAATGAGAAAGAGCATGCCAAGGTCTTTTTCCGTTACCTGCTCAAAAACGGGATGGCAGGCGAAATGATGAATATCATGGCCTCCTATCCGGTGGGCTGGAGTGAGGCTGAAAATGCTACCTTGAAGAATCTCGAGCTCGCTGCCAATGGTGAAAAGGATGAGTGGACAGAGCTCTATCCCTTGTTTGCAGATATTGCAGAAGAAGAAGGTTACAAGGAAATCGCCAACTCCTGGAGAATGGTAGCAAAAGTGGAAAGAGAGCATGAAAAGCGCTTTCGCAAACTCTACGATAACGTCAAAAACTCAAAGGTATTCAAGAAAGATCAGAAGGTCTTCTGGAAATGCCTGAATTGCGGATACATCCACGAAGGTGAAACTCCACCTATGACCTGTCCTACATGTAATCATCCGCAAGCTTATTTCGAAGTCCATTGCGAGAACTACTAAATAATACCATGGAGGAATCCCATGCAGAAATATCAATGCATCGCATGCGGCTGGATCTATGATCCTGCAGAAAACGACAATGTCCCGTTTGAACAACTTCCTGATGATTTTGTTTGCCCGGAATGCGGAGTCGGGAAAGACATGTTTGAACCACTTGATTAAGAAGTTAACCAGTCGGGGAGTTCTGCTCCCCGGCTATTTTTTGTAAATTCAAATAATGAAAAGTATATTGAGGAACTATGACGATTACGGAATTCAATGAAATCCTTGACTTTGCCGTGGAGCGTGAACATGAAGCAGTATCCTTTTATCGGCAGCTGCAACAAGAAGCCGCTTTTGCAGATCAGAAAAAAATGCTCAAGGAACTGGAAGAGATGGAGATGGGGCATATAGTGGTGATCGAGAGCATCCGCAAAAAGGGAGTTAAACCTGAAGATATCCAAAAAACTCCCAATCTAAAGATCAGCGAGTATCTGAGCAAAGAGCTCGAGCAGAAAGAACTCAATTACCAGAACATCCTGATCAAGGCCATGAAAAGAGAAGAAATCTCTTACAAGCTCTATACCGAGATGAGCCAGAAATTCTCCGATCAGGAATTAGTAAATCTCTTTAAGCGCTTAGCTTCGGATGAAGCCAAACACAAGCTGCATTTTGAGCTGCTCTACGACGATTTTCTCAGTAAAGGAAATTGAAGCTCGCGCTTGATACTTCCCAGACTTCTGGCTCAATTGCCTTGGCAGACGCGGATAAGCTGCTCTATAGCGCTTATTTTGATCTCAGGATAACCCATAGTGAGACCCTCATGCCTGCCATTGATGCCGCTATCAAAACCTGCGGAGCAAGCCCTAAGGAGATCTCAGAACTATATGTCTGTTTGGGTCCGGGCTCTTTCACGGGACTCCGCATTGGTCTGGCAACGGCAAAGGGCATGGCTTATGGGCTGGACCTTCCAGTGTATGGCTTTGATGCTTTACAATTGACCGCATTTCCCTGCATATTGAGCAATAAGAAGATCCTGGCGGTGATAGATGCCAGGATGAAACAGGTCTATGCCGCTTTGTACAATCCTGATCTGAGCGTCTTGCAGGCGCCCCGTGTGCTTGATCCCCAAGAGCTGCTGGACTGGGATCTTTCCGGCACGGTGATTACCGGTAGTGCGGTTGCTTTGGTACGCCCTCTTTTAGACAAGGCGAACTTGGCTTCAAGCTATGCCCCCAAGTATTTTCGGATTCCCAAAGCCGAAGTCCTTTTTGCTCTGCCAGCGCTTCTTCCCCCCCAAGTTTATCGGGGTGAAAAACTTTTTGATTTGGAACCGCTATATCTCAGAGAAAGCACAGCTCAGATCAAACACCAACAAAATAAAGTTTAAGTTTTTGATCATCACGCTGCCTGGTATAACCCCCCCCCGGGCTTGATTAAATCTATCCATTTTACCCAAAGAGATAGATGAGGAGTGGCAGGTAAAAGAGTGCGATTATAATGGAAAAGCTGACCATGGTGGCGGCGAATTCCCTATCCATATTCTCCAGATTGGCAAAGATCAGGGTATTAAACCCTATGGGAAGGGCAGCACATACGGTCACGGTGGTAGCGGTGAGACCCTCCAAACCCAAAATCCAGGTCAATGCGTAGCCTATTCCCAGTCCCAGTCCCATACGGATAAAGATTGCCAGGAATGCTGTTCCCATCCGTTTTAAACGTGGTTCAAAATACAGCCCCAATGCGATCATCACCAGGGGCGTGGTAGGTTGCCCGATTAGGTTTAAGAAATTCAAAGATATTGGGGATAATTCATGGCCCACGAGTTTGATCATAAAAGCAATCAGCATTGCCCACAGAGGCGGGAGTTTGAGAAACTTTGACCACTGGATTCTGTCTGTCTTGACATTATCGCCGTATTTGATGGCATTAAAATAGGTGAAAGTAAAGATCATGAAGGTATTTCCAATATCAAAAAGCGAAGCCCGTGCCAGCCCTTCATCACCAAAAGCTGCTTGAAAAAAGGGAAGCGCATAGGCGGTATTCATGATCATGGTGCCTACTAAGAAGCTGCCGAACATCGCCTTGGGTAGCTTTAACAATCTATTGGCTAAGTTTGAGATCAGATACATAAATAGCACTATCACCATCGCCAGGATCGGGATCAAAAGCATGCCTGGGCTGATCTGGACGTTGTTTATGGCCATAATAGTGAGTGCCGGGAGGCTGATGGTTAGCACAAAGCTGAGCAGGACGGGGGCGTCATCCTTGCTCAGTAATTTCAGCTTTTTGGCGGCAACTCCGGCAAAAAAGGCTATTATCAGGGGTATTATCTTTTCTACAAAAGGACTCAATTCTCTTACCCAGTCTCCTCTACCATAAAAATCCGGTACAAAGTATTTAGCTGATCCTCAATCCGGCGATTATGCTCCTTTTTTAATTGAGTATCAGGCGCTTCGTAAAGCTCAAATCCGGGATAGCGAATCAGGACTTGCCGCAATTGCCATTTATGGCGGTAAGTAGCGGCTTCATATTGTCTTAAAGCAAGGAGTTGCGCTGCGGAGAACTGCCGCTGCATGCCACTTTGGGTGAGCTTGATGGTATCGACTTTCAGGGGATAGATTTCGGCGATTTGAATGATATCGACAATTTCCTGGCGAGAAAGGGAATGCTGCTCGCTTAGTTCATGATAGACGTCCTGTTCGGAATCAAAGCGACGGCCGTTTACCACTGACAAAGCAGCGTTATCATAGCCATCATTTACGATCTTGGTGATCGTGATGCGGTCAAAGATATAGTGAGTCTCTTGCTGCACCTTCTGTTCAAATACGTTTTGCATGATGAAGAGCATGGTAAAGCTGATAATAAAGGCAATTACCGGAGCCGCAATCCAGGCCAAAGATATTTTTCCCAAGATATTGTAGCGGATGTTTTTGCCCCCCTTGGCCAAACCGATGCCCACTACGGCTCCCACTATCACTTGGGTAGAAGAAACGGGTACCAGAGGGATGGTGGGCAAACCTAAACTCAGCAGGAGATTGTATAGCCCGCGCGAGGCAAATAGAAAGAGTACGATGGCCTCTGCCAAAAGAGCTATCAAAGCAGTAATGGGCGAGAGATGAAAGAGATCTTTGCCCACAGTCCGCATCACCTTGTGCGAAAAGGTGTAGATACCTGTAACGATAGAAAGCGAGCCCAAAAGATAAAGCTGTTGCACCCCTGAGAGGACAAAAAGGCCGCCGATACTGATATCCTTGAAGGGAGAAACCGGAACGAAGACTCCCACCACGTTGGCGATATTATTTGCGCCCAGTGAATATGCACCAAAAGCTCCGATCACGATTAAAGCATAGCGGATATAGAGATCTTGCTCCAAAAGATGCACTTTACTGCGATTGATCCAGGGCTTGGCGAGGTAAAAAAGCAGAGCGGCAATGCTGCCCGAAAGCACAAAGGCTATGACCCAGGAAGAGGCGATGGTGATCAAGGAGCGGTAATCTGTGAGCCGCCCGGCAAAGAAATTCCAGCCGATGATAGCACCCACGATAGTCTGAGAAGTAGATACCGGGATGCGCAAGCGGACAATGAGGGTGATGGCGATAGCGGCTGCCAAAGCCACCGTGAAAGCACCGGCTAAGGCATCTACCGAACCCAATCTGCCCAGAGTATTTGCCGGCCCGCTACCCTCAAAGACAGCTCCCAAAGTGATGAATATGGAAGCAATCAGAGCGGCTTTTTTGAATTTCAGCATACGAGTTTCTACTGCCGCACCAAAAATGTTTCCGGTGTCATTTGCTCCCAGAGACCAGCCTAAAAACAAGCCGCTTAGCAAATAGAAGAAGAACATTGAGCTTTAGAGCTGCCTTTTAATGGTGTAGATAGAGAGACGATCGCAGACGTTTTGGGCGGCGTCCGAGATTTTCTCAATATGGATGGCAAAGAAACGCAATTGACTCTTTTGCGAGAGTTCTATATTCATGCCAAAGATCTTGCGGCGCAGTTTCTCGCCGATCTGATCCGCTTCCCGCTCAAAGAAATAAACTTTGTGGATGTAGTTATTCACGGCCGCCAAGTCCCGGAAAAAGGAGCGAACGGCAAAGACAAGCTGCTCCACAGCAGCTACAGATGCTTTGCTGGTCTGCACCCAGAGATCATCGAGTTCACTCGGGATATCAGGCATCTCGATCGAAAATTGCAGCAGAGAATCCTTGATATTATCGATCACCTCATCGGTATTTTCCAGGATGGCCAAGACATCACCCCGGTTTTCCGGAATCAAAGTACGTTCGTATAAAAAGCGCTCTATGCTTACTCTGAGGTCATCCGCCCGATGTTCCAGCTCTCTGATCTTAGTCAGGCGCTCTTCAAATTGCTCGTAACGCTCGCCCAGATAATCTTCGATAGCCAGCTGGAAGGTAGTGGCAGAGTCGCTCACCATATCCAAAAAAGTATCGATCTGAGATTCCACAAATCTGGTGGTCTTTAATAGCAATGCCATAACTTTACCAATCCTAATTTTAGTTTTTCATTACATGATAAGCTAAAGGCAATTTTTGTCAAGCAATACTGCACTCAAAGTGTTGTGCCGACCGGCGGGGAAACAGCTCCATCCAAACATTCTATTAAATTTGCAAATCCACTCCCATATTTGTCCAGTAATGTACTAAACACATAGTCTCCAAGTCAGACAAGCACTTTGTAATGATATAGATGCGATGATCCAGTTTCGGTTAATAACGACATAGACCTGAAGAATGCCTCAGTATACGGATTTATAGACTGGGCTGACTCTAAATCCCGTCCTTTTTACCTTTGTTTCAGTAGTGATCTATTTAATCTCTATTTGAGCAAAATCAGCTTTTTACTTTGTTGCACATTTCCGCTTTGGTAGTGGAGAAGATACAATCCGGAGGGCAGGCTCTTTCCTTGATCTGTTTTTCCGCTAAAGGCCAGATTGTGTTCTCCAGGCTCTGCCATGCCGCTAAACAAGGATGCCACTTTTTGTCCTTTGAGATTGTATACACTGATGATCAGTTTTTCTCTTTGAGCTACCTGTTATACAATGGTGGTTTCGGGATTGAAAGGATTGGGATAGATGTTGTTGATTCCAGGGCATGATGGCATATTTTGATCCTCTACAGCCAGTTCGGTTTGCAGTGTTACATCCAGTGTTATTGATTGAGAATCGGCGAAATAGATTACATCGCTATAGTCTTTGTACCCCGTTTTGCTGATCACCAGGTCCCAAGATCAGCCACAGAGGTCGCTGATACTCAGGCTACCATCGCTCTCACTCAGGTAAATATTGGTGCCCAAACTGATTTCAGCATTAGGGATAGGATTGATCATACACATTCAGATTCAGGATATGCTCACCGGTGCCAGGATTGGGGAATTGGATTTTGAGCTCGGCAAACATCAGATTTCCTCCATCGTATTGCTGAGCTTCAGAGTCTAAGGTTTGCGGTCCCCAGGTAAAGTCATCCAGATAAAATAAGCCCAGCTTTCCCATAGCCAAGCCATTGTGATACGAGCTGAACAGCACTCTGTTGGCGTGATAGGCTCCGACATAAGCTCCTGGTATGTTCTCCGGCAGCACACTGAGCGCATGGACGTTATATCCGGAAGGAAAGTAGTCGTAAAAAGTGCTGCGGATCAAAGTTGGGGCAATGCTAAAGCTATATGGTGGAGCGTTTCGAAACTCGCTGGAGGTAGGATATGCAGGGGTTGAAGAGCTTGTTTCAGCAGGCGGTTGCACTGCTGCCAAGGGAAAAAACCATAAATATGAATACGCAAAAAACTAAAATCTTTGCTTTCATCTTTACCATCCTTTTGGGCGAGAATCCCCACTCAGGTTTGATATATTCCTGATAATCCCTGTCGTTTAGCATGTCAAGCATTATTTTCTGGATGTTGCCTTGCGAGTACCGGCGGCACGGTATATTTGTATGCATTATAAACAACGTTCCTCTGGAACTCAGGGTGGAAATCGTGGGTACGTGATGCTATCTGAAATGCCGTCCCGATGGAACTCTGGGTTAACGCATAACGGATAACGGATAACGCATAACGCATAACGGATAACGCATAACGCTATCTAAATGCCCTTCCGCCGGAACATAGGGACAACTTGGGCTTACAAAACAAGCCACAGAGCGAGCTCTATGGCTTGATTGATATGTCGCTGAGGAGGGATCTAATTTCTATGTTTGAATTTTATTTCACCGTCACAATATTCGCAATCTTGACAGTCTTGTCTTTTTTCTCCCATGCCGGCTTTCATGCGGGGTGCTCCGCGTCCAGAGCCCATCTGATCGGATCCTCCCTTATTCTGCATGGTGTGCATCCGTTTCTGCTGATTCCACATCAAAGGCAGATTATTGATCATGATGGTTTTTTGTTCTTTATTTAGTTCTTTGAGATGGTTTGCCATCAGATCGACACGGGCATTCTTGATTTGCAGTTCGAGATTGCTAATCTGTTGATTCAGTTCTTTTACACGTTTGATATTTTCGGCTTTCATAGCTTGGATCATATCCAGATTGAGGTTCTTAATTTCGGCGCTCATGGTATTTTGCTGGCGTTCAAAATTCATACGCGCTTGCGCAAATTTCTCTTTCTGAGCCTCGGTGAGATTCAATTCTTCCCAAACATTGTGCATGGGGTTCCCCTGAGTTCGGAATAAGGGGGGATTTTCTGAGGTAGTCATTTGTTCTTGCCTCTGGGCAATTAGAATGCCGAGGGCCATTACTGTGAGCAGGCTGATTAGGATTATTTTCTTCATGTTTGTTTCTCCTGTTATACATTTGTTTGATGTTTTCAATTCTTTGTTCCATTTGCCGAGCGCGGGCATTAAAATACCGGTCTGCTTCTTCCGCACTCATTTGCTTTCGAATATCCAGTAGTCTGAGTCCCAGAGCTTTCTCAAGAGAGTTTTGTGCAATCAGGGAGCTATCCAAAATGGCAATGATTTTTGTTTCCTGGATTGGATTCTGAGCTAATTCCCGCATCAATTTGATCTTGAGGCTATCGTACTGGTTGCGCAGTTTGGGAATAGCCGGATCCCAGCTCTGAGTATCCAGAACTGGGGGTTTGGGGATTCCGGAGAATCTGGGATGCGTAGGGAACGGGGGGGGGATTCTGCTAAAGTGCAACCATAACATCGAGCCCAAAACCGCGAGGTTGAAGGCCAGGGAGATGATCAGCAGGATGGCAAGCAAGCGTTTACTCATCAAACAGTTCCATCAAACTATTATTTCCAAAGCTGATATAGATATCTTCTTCGAGGTTTTGAGCGTATGCATTGCTCCCTTCATAGCCTTTTATGCCCACCCAGGTGCCGGCCAAGAGACTGAGCATAATAGCCAAACTGGCAGCAAGATAGGCAAGCTTGGGTTGATGCAGCCAGCGGGGCTTGGAGGTGCGGGGTAAATTGCTTAAGATCCGGTAATGCAAGTACTCGGGGTATGCAGGAGTCTTAAGCTCTTGCAATTCACTTTGAAGCGCTTGCGCAGAGGCTAAAACCTGCCGGCAGGAGGGACATCGCTCAAGATGCTCTTGCAGAGCCACATTTTTGCTTGCGCTCAGTTCATTGTCCAGTTTGAGGCTGATCAGGCGTGCTGCGGTTTTGCATCTCATGATTCTCTCCTTTTTTATTGTAAGCGCATATGGCTTCATTCATAATACCTTATCATCCTTTCTATCCTGCATTATTTTTTTTCGCAAGATGCGCTTTGCCCGCACCAGGAGGGATTCCACAGCTTTAAGGCTGATGCCCAGTTCGGCAGCGATTTCTTGGTAGGATAGCTTTTCATAATATTGCAATTGGATTACTGCTGCCAGGCGGGGAGGAAGCTCGGCTATCGCCTTGTGCAAGGGAGAGTAATCCACTTCTTCGGCGGCAGCAGGCGCGGGGATATGAGTAAAAGATCCCGGATCAACATTGATATAGCGGGATTTATGTTTCAAAAAAGTCATCGCCTTGTTGTGCGCCACCCGGTAGGTATAGGATAAGGCCGTGCTCTCCTCAATCCACTCAAATTTTTGATAGATAGCGATAAATACCGCCTGCACAAGATCCATGGCATCTTGTTCATTGGCGGTAAGCCCCATCAGATAGCGGAATATCCTCTTCTCATGGGTAGTCAGGAACTCTTCAAAACGCTCTTTCTTCATCGATAACTACCTCATGATATACTAAGTAATATGTCCCATCCCGCAAGAAACTTGAAGTCTCCCAAGCGTTGAAGCGGAAGCTTGCCGCTTTATTACTTCCCCACACATCAGTACCGCAGAACAAATCTCAGTACAAAGCTATCTAATGATCAAGCCTGAGTGATCCGAGTTAGCTGCACAGCAGTGTAGTTGTCGCTCTTAAAGCTTCCTATTCGATTTCTGTAATGTTTTTGTATAGTTTTACAAATGAAGCTTGCTTGATTCTGAATTTAGTACCATGATTGTGTCCCGTGCGAGCATCAAAATCTATATAGATATTACCCAATTTCATTTGTTCTAATAAGTTTATGAAACTGAATGAACTGAGTAGCAGTATGCTATCGTAATTGAAATAGTACTCTGTGCCGATCTTTTTTCGCTTTGCCGTAAGATAAAAGCAATTAAGCAGTTTTGTGCCGGCTAAGTGTTCAAGGTCCGAAAAACCCCAATAGGGTTGAGGATGGATTTTTGATAAACCTATGCCTTGCTTGATTATATTTAGCCATTCTCTATGTCTTTCTGCTACCATGGCATGATTGAATTCTACCAGAAAGCGTTTTTCCGCTTCGTCAATAACTACCTTGAATCCTCTATCTGAGTAAGTTACAGCATTTATTGTTTGTCGAAAACTCATTTCCGTTTGCGGGTATTTGTCACCTGCTGATTCGTGCTTCCATCCATAATATGGCAGGAGCAATTTTATCAAGAGGTGGTCTCCAAAAGTCTAATAAATACTCGAAAGTAGTTCCCATCGTAATATAATTACTTGGCCATCCAAATATACCGATGTTATTTACT
>JARRCD010000038.1 GCA_029982875.1 Candidatus Cloacimonadota bacterium
CCATTCCGAACACAGCAGTTAAGCTCGTCTGCGCCGATGGTACTGCATGGGCAACTGTGTGGGAGAGTAGGTCGCCGCCATCGCTAACGCCTTTTTTTAAGTTGGCGGGTTGGCGGTTATGGCTTGGGGATGTAATGAGCCTTATCTATCTGGGTTGATATGGTTTAATTTGCTGTAGAGAGTTTTGCGGTCGATTCCCAGTATTCGGGCTGCGCGTGATTTATTTCCTTTCACTAAATTCAGGAGATCCAAAATGTAATCTCTTTCGACTTCAGCTAAACTGCGATTGTAATCGCTTTTGCTATTGATGCTGAACTTCATATAATCTGGTAAATCAGAGACTTTGATGGTAGTGCTATCGTTCATCATGAGCAATTGATAGATAAGGTTTTCGAGTTCGCGGACATTACCTTGCCAGCTATGATTCACCATGGCCTCAAGGGCTTCGTCAGAGAATACCGGAGACTTTTGTCCGGTTTCATGGGCGAATTTACCGATAAAGTGGTGGATCAGGTCAGGGATATCTTCCGGATGTTCCCGGAGGGGAGGCACAATGATGGGGAATACATGGAGCCGATAATACAGATCCTGCCGAAAAGTTCCGCGTTTAATGCAATCGACAAGATCCTTATTGGTAGCCGCGATGATGCGAACGTTGACTTTCCTGGTTTGATTTGAGCCTATCATCATCACGTGTTTATCTTGCAAGACACGGAGGAGTTTCACTTGCATGGCAAGCGAAGTTTCGGAGATTTCATCCAGGAAGATTGTCCCCCCATCGGCAGTGATGAAGTATCCGGGGCGGGTTTCAGCAGCTCCGGTAAATGATCCTTTACGATAACCAAAAAGCTCGGCTTCCAGCAAACTTTCGGGGATGGCTCCGCAATTTACGGGGACAAAGGGTGCTTTGCTATTGCTGCCATAGTAATGGATAGCGCGTGCCACCAGTTCCTTGCCAGTTCCGCTTTCTCCTTGAATCAGCACGGTGGCGTTATTGCCAGAAGATTTTTTGATGCTGTGATAGACCTTTTGCATGGCAGGGGAATTTCCGATCAAGCCGTACTGCTCAAAAGCATTATCGCTGTTCTTGCGATGGGCGGTACTCAGTTTGATCCCATTAATAGCTTCCTGGATAGCGGCAAAAAGCTCATCGTCCGTAAAAGGTTTGGTGATATAATTATAGGCGCCTTTTTTGACAGCTTCTACAGCTCCTTCGATGCTGGGGAAGCCGGTGATCATAATCACTCTGATATGAGGGAAATGGGCAGATATATGCCGGATTAGATCAAGGCCACTGATTTTGGGCATTTTGTAATCGGTAAGCACAATATCGATGCGTTCGTGTTCCAGAATCTTGATAGCGGCGGGGACATTGGCTGCTGTTTGGCAGTAAAATTTGCGGGATTGCAGCTTTCGTTTCAGCAATTCCAGAGTATCTGGATGGTCTTCAGTAATTAGAATGCGGATATCGTGATCATTCATGATTGGTATTAAGGTAAATCTTAAAGGTGGTGCCCACTCCTGGTTCGCTTTCCAAGGAGATAGAGCCATGATGTGCGCTGATGATGCCGTGAACTACCGGCAAGCCCAATCCCGTTCCTTGATCTACATCTTTGGTGGTAAAGAAGGGCATAAATATCTTTTGTTGCAGGTCTTTATCCATCCCGATGCCGGTATCCGAGATTTGCCATTCTATAGTGTCATCCTGATGTCTGGTGCGAATAGTGAGGGTTCCCCCCTTCGGCATGGCCTGTATTGCATTTACAGAGAGATTGACCAATACTTGATGAATTTGAGAAGGGTCGGCGATAATTTCTGGCAAATCTTCTTGCAAGTCACGCACAATGTTTACACCTTGTTTGGCACAGCGGTTTTCCAAAAAGTAAAAACCCTCCATGATCAGTTTATTCAGGTTTACGGCCACCATTTTGGGAGGGACTTGGCGAGAAAACAGCATCAATTTTCTAACCACTTCCCGGGCATGCAGGGCCGCGGCAATGATCTTTTGCAAATCTTTCTTAGCCGCTTGCGGCAGCTCGTATTCGGTATCCAGAAGTTGACCAAAGCCCAAGATTGCAGAGAGCGGTTCGTTGATTTCATGGGCAATTCCGGAAGAAAGCAGCCCGATGGTGGCCAATCTATCCGCATGTCTGAGCTGTTCTTGCAATTTGGCATTGTTTTCTTCCACGCCTTTGCGTTCCATGACCAGAGCTAATTGTTGGGCTACTCCCTTAAGCAATTGCTCTTCTTCGGGCAAGAAGCTTACTCCGGCAGCTTCTTGATAAAAGACCTGGATAAACCCGCGCTCCAGATTGTTTACCGTGATCGGAGCTGAAATGTACTCCTCACTTTTTTCGAGGTTGGGGCTGCTATAATCGACCTGATCAATACAAATCAAGCATCCGGTGGCAGAAGGATATTGCATGGAACGGGGGATGATCTTGATTACCTCTTCCATAAATTCAGCAAAGCTCAGCTCAGCGCGGCTGGCCAAATCTGCGATTTTGTAAAGGCAGGTAAGCTCCTTGATCCGTTCTCTGAGTGCAAAAATCGTTTCCGCAGCGCTGAGAGCGTGTTTTTCATAATCCATCATCATCCTCCCCAAACTTGATTGGTGGTATTTTTGATCCCGCAAATAGCTGTTTTTTCATTCTTGCTTAGGGCTTAGGTTTGAGTCCAGATAGAGTCCTCAGCAGGAGAGAATCAGGACTTGAACTCGAGGCCAAAGCAAGTATGAGCAAACAGAAATCCGCAGGGACTGGAATAATAATTAATATTCAAGCCCCACAATATATAGTGAGGCTTGAATCTGTCAATATTTTTATACGAGTCCTTGATCCATCATGGCATTAGCTACCTTGATGAATCCAGCCACATTGGCTCCTTTTACATAGTTTACGAAATTCTGCTGTTTACCATAGTTGACGCACTGCTGATGGATGTTTATCATAATGTCGTGCAGTTTTTGATCAACTTCCTCGCGGCTCCAGTTTAGGCGCATCGAGTTTTGAGTCATTTCCAAGCCGGATGTAGCCACGCCTCCGGCATTGGCAGCTTTGCCTGGTCCGTAGAGGATTTTAGCGCCCAAAAAGACCTCAATACCTTCCAGAGTGGTAGGCATATTGGCGCCTTCAGAAACGCATATACAGCCGTTGTTTACCAACATTTTGGCTTCTTCGCCATTGATCTCATTTTGAGTGGCACAGGGCAGAGCTACGTCTGCAGAGATCTTCCAGGGACGTTCACCGGGGTAGTACTTCACACCAAATTCTTCGGCATATTCGCTGATCCTGCCCCGACGGATGTTTTTGAGTTCCATCAGATATTCCCATTTATCGCCTTTGATACCATCAGGATCATGGATGAATCCATCCGAATCTGAAGCGGTAACTACCTTACCACCCAGATCATTCACCTTTTGGATGGCATATTGGGCTACATTGCCGCTTCCTGATACCAATACGGTTTTGCCTTCAAAGCTTTGGTTTTTGGTTTTGAGCATTTCATTGGCAAAGTAGACGTTGCCATACCCGGTAGCTTCAGGACGAATAAGGCTGCCACCCCAATCCAGACCTTTTCCGGTAAAGACGCCGGTTACTTCATTGCGAATCTTTTTGTACATTCCGTACAGGAACCCGATTTCTCGTTTTCCAACTCCGATATCTCCGGCCGGGATGTCCGTGTTTGGTCCGATATGGCGGTAGAGCTCCAGCATGAAGCTATGGCAGAAGCGTTGCACTTCTTCGTCGGAACGTCCCCGGGGATTGAAATCCGAGCCGCCCTTACCCCCGCCCATAGGAAGGGTGGTGAGGCTGTTTTTGAAGACCTGTTCGAAGCCGAGGAACTTCAGAATACCCAGATTTACGCTGGGGTGGAAGCGCAAACCACCTTTATAGGGGCCGATAGCGCTATTGAATTCCACGCGATACCCACGATTTACCATTACTTCACCACTATCCGTATGCCATGGGACTCTGAACATGATGATCCGTTCGGGTTCCACGATGCGGTCCAGGATTTTGGCCTTGCGATATTGAGGATTACTGTCATATACGTCCCAGATGGTCCCCACCACTTCTGTGACTGCTTGGATAAATTCAGGTTGATCGGAGTTTTTTGCCGATACCTGGTGCAGGAATTCGTGCATTGTCATTTCACATACCTCCTGTGAGTTTTTTTACACAATTTAGGGTTTACACACAATTTAAGCATCAGCGGATCAAAGCTCGAGTGCAAGTAGAATTCAAGTAAATGATCCACAAATGCTTACATACAGATTCTCCTTATTCTTTCTTGATTACCGAATTTTTACCATCAAAGAGGATGTTAAAAGCTTTGTTATGGCGACGAACTTCAAAGTATTCCAGTTTCTGCAAGAGGGGTAAAGAATCCAACCATGGCCAATTGACATAGTCTTTATCTTGCACTACGGTGAGGTATGCCACACCCATGCTGAAGAGATTATGAAAGAAATGACTTCCATGGCTGGCTTCAATGCTCATATCGGGCAACACGAGCTCCACAATCAAAGCCACTGAGGTGATCTGACTCCATGCTACCGGGATGCCTAAAAAGCGATCCGATGAACCCCAGCGGCCAGGAGCCATCAGGATGTATTTTTGCTTTTTGCTCTTGTATTCTTCGTTGATCTTTTCGATTTCGAGAGCCATTTGCTCGGTCTTGACGATATCAAAGCGCTCCGGAGGCAAAAAGACAACATCGGTGATTGCGGTCGTGATATCGCTGCCCAGGGCGTAGGAAGAAAAGAGCAGGATTTCATCTTTGCGTTTCAGATAACCTTCCAAAGCTTCACTATAGAGCAATTTGTTGACCGAGATAGGTCTGATCTGAAGTAGGCTAAAGGTAGCTTGACCGGTGCTATCATCGAGGTCAAAGGCAAATTCAATCTCAGATTCGCAACCCAGAACCTTTCGGCCTAATTCCAGAAAATCCATAATGATTTGGGCGAGGGGATAGCTATTGTAGTGCAGGAGATTGCGATAAGTGATCACGCGGGGACCACGGATGTATTTACCACTCAGAAATTCCAGATTATTGTGATCCCAGACCGATGACAGCATCTCTAACTGACTCTCTAAAAGGGAATTTGTAATCCTTACTTTGACCAGATTGGCGGATTCATCGCTACTGATACTCAAGCATTGCTGGTCGGATAGAGCGAAGAAATAGCGTTGTGAGTTTTTAACGATTTCAACGGCAGGGAACATATCTTTATTGGGATAACGCGGGCAAAAAGCAAAGGTGCGGCCACGTTCCACGGCATTTTTGCCCAAGCCCGTAGAGAGAGTTACCACCCCGTCTTCATGCTTCATGCCGGGGCCGGGATAGTAACTGTAGGACTGAGCTACTCCTGAGACGAGAGGGTAAAAATATTCCCCATGATGTGAACCAGCTACTTTTTGGATGATCACGGCCATTTTTTCTTCTCGGGCCGGGATATTCAAGGATTCCCGATATACCCGGGCGCCCTTAAGAAACATGGAAGAATAGACCAATTTCACTGCATCTATGAGTTGGCTGAGCCGCCTTTCCGGATCAGGATGGTTGTTGGCAATGATGAAAGTGCGAAATACACCTGCAAAGGGATTGGTAATGTGATCTTCCAACACACTTGAGGAACGGATGGCTAAAGGGAAATCGCAGAGTTTGATGACCTGCTCAAGGTTATCAAAGGCCTCAGGCCCCAGGTCCGCACTTAAGAAGATCTCGTCGATCTCCTCATCAGACAAATCTTCCAAGGCTTCGATATCGTGTAGACGCTGGTTGTGGGCGATAAATTCATCAAAAATACCGGTAGCAAGCACCGCAGCTACCGGAACGGTAATTTTGACTTCCGGATATTTGGCACAAATGCTGCTATAGCGATTAAGAACTACATTCAAAAAGGCCAAGCCGCGTCCCTTGCCTCCGATGGAATCCTCACCAATCTTGTAGATGAGGGGGAGGTTGAAATCTGCTTCAGCGTTAAAATCCTGAATCTTTTCCCGCCGACGATAGGATATCAGAGATTCCAAAGCAGAGCCCAAGGAAGACCGGAGTTCAGAGGTCGCAATATCCATAGGCAGTTTTGCCAGATAACGGCACAATCCCAACTCCGCATGAACAGCAAACCAGTGGTGAATATGGCGATTCTGCCAGTGATAGCTGAGAATATCATCCGGGATTTCCTTAATTGCACTGTAAAAGCCAATCAGAGTATGAGCTTCGGTGATGGTTTCACGCTTTTCCCCTCTAAAGGCAAAGGCAGAAAATCCAACTTCACTTTTGAGCCATCTTAACAGCTGCTGAGATAATCCGGGCAGATCTTTGTATAAAAAGTCTCCTTCATTACTGCTTACGATATCCCGATAATTGGGGTTAAAGGATTGCATCAGAAAAGGCAAGCTGGGATTTTCTTGGCGAATGTATTGCAAGAGTTGGATTCCACCATCCCGATGTTGATTGCCCCGGTAGTTGTAATTGACATTGCTGATAATACCGATGATACAACGGGAATAGGCATTGTATGCGGCTGTGGCAGAAGCGTAATCATGCACCAGTAGAATTCTGGGACGGGCATTGAGATACAAGCCCTTATTACTATCCTGATGTTCGCTGCGGATAATGGTTTGATTCAGTTGCATGGTTTGTTCATAGAGCAAGGGCAAAAACTGTGAGTAATAAGGGATGAAGGTTTCAACCACCAAGATCACGGGTAAATCGTAGATTGCTGCATCATGATCGATGTTTTGCCGCTCTTCCCATTGCTTGACCACAGCTAAAAAAAGCTTGGAATCGCCATTCCAATAAAAGAAATCTTCTACCTGATCCAGTTCGGGGAGGTGGTTTTCGACAAACATCAAATCCTGCGGCACGCCCAAAAAGAAGAATATGGGCAGCTTGGGATTGTATTCCTTGATCTTGGTCAAAAGGTCCAAAGCGATGGCACGTTGGGATGCCAAGTGGATGATTACCAGATCAATTCTTTCCAATTGCAGCAAGTTGAGAGCTTTTTCTAAAGACGACGCATGGTGGATATTAGGGAAATTACTCAGATTCAAAAGGTGAAAGTCTTCGGCTACCTGCTCGGCCAAAAAGCCATCCACCTCGAAAACAAAAGAATCGTATAAAGAAGAAATCAGCAGGACACTGCGCACCCGAACCGGAGCCAGAGATTCCAGTAATTCGGCTTCTTCTGCCCAAAAATCAGTGACGTTCACAACCATAACCTCAATTCACACACAAAGGGATTATTTGTGAATTACCGCCGTACCAGTCCTGCCATCCATCTTCACTACGAGGGGATGATCAAATTCGATATGCACGAAGTATTCTCCTTTTTCACAATGGGGTTGATTTAATAGCCAATCCAGATCCACAAAGTCGGTCTGAGATACGTAAGGAATGGTAAAGTATCCCACATTCATCGCCACCAGATTGTGGAAGAAGTGAGTTCCTTGACTGGCTTCCACGATGAAATCCCGCAGTCCGGTTTCCAAGATCACCTTGGCGCGGTTGATTTGCGGCCAGCGCACCGGAATTCCCAGGAATTTGTCTCTGGAGCCCCATCTGCCGGGTCCGATCAGGATGTAGTGTTTACCTTCTTTAGCCATTTTATTGTTAAATTTTTCGATTTCGGTTTGCATTTCCTGGGTCATAGTTTTATCAAATGTATTTGGATCCAGATAGATAACATCCCTCAAATCCTCAATAATACCATTACCCATACCGTGTTCCGTATACATCAGGAGCTCACTCTTATCCAGCTTATCAGTTTCGATTTGATAGGCATCCGTGCTTACGGAAAGAGGCCGGATTTGCAGAATGTAAAAGGTGGGCTTATGGGTTAAGGATTTCTTGTCGTCCAAATTGACAGCAAATTCAATTTCAACCGGGATGCCCAAGGCTATTTCGCCAATTTCCAGGAGTTCTTCCACGATCTTGGCTAAGGGGAAGTAGTTGTATTTGAGGATACTGGAGAAGGTGAGCACCTTCAGACCACGTTCCTGGAGATTGTCAGTAAGGCGGAAATTCTCATAATCCCAGACCGAGGCCAGATAGCGGATAGTACCGTGTTTTTCTGCATCCTTGAGGGTGAGCTTGGAGAGGGTGATTTCTTCTCCTCCGAGCAAGTCAAAGTCGTTGTTGGCCAGATTCAGAGCGTAAAATTCCTTTTGCGAATTGCGCATCATCTCTTCCGGAGGCAGCATATCGAGATCTGGATAGCGGGGACAGAAGCGATAGTTCAATTTTCCTTCCACTACAGATTTCCCCAGGCCCAAAGCGATATTGGCGATTCCATCTGCGTGTTGCATGTGCGAAGTGGGGTAGAAGTTGTAAGACTGGGCAACCCCGGAGATATGGGGGTAGTAGTATTTATCACCGTTCAGGCAGCCTACGGTTTCCTGGATGATGACAGCCATCTTTTCCTCTTCTGCTTTAAAATTCAAGGAATCCAGGAAGTTTCGGGCATCGCTGAGATATACGGAAGCAAAGACCAATTTGATGGCATCCATGAGTTGACGTAAGCGATGCATCTTATCTCTATGATTATTGGGTAGCATAAAGGTGCGATATACTCCCGCCAAGGGTTGAGCCTGCGAATCCTCCAGCAAGCTGGATGAACGCACGGCAATGGGATATTTTACTGCATCAAGATAGATCTCCAGTCGTTTTACCAAAATCTCGGATAGTTGACCCTCGATAAAGAGCTTGTCGATCTCCTCGTCGGATTTACCCTGAATACTCTCGAGAATATTATTGCGTTCGATAAATTGGTCAAATTCATTAGTGCCAATAATGGCCGTGGAGGGCAGTGAGATTGAAGTATTTTCAAATTTCTTCTCATAGTCCATAGTACACAGGAGGGCATTCAAAAAAGCCAAGCCCCGCCCCTTGCCACCAAGAGAACCTCCGGTAAGACGGATGATCTGATTCATCTCGGATAGAGAAACGGCATCAAAATTGATGATCTTACCCCGGTTTTTTTCGATGCGCACAGTGCGGAAGATGTGATACAAAAACTGCCTCAGTTCATCTCGGGATTCAAAATCCTCGATCTTCATGGGCCGTATTTTTTTGGCAATCTGGATCTCTCCATGGGCGATGAGCCAGTTTGAAAAGTGGTTGAATTTACTGTGAAATTCCAGTGATTCTACGGGGATTTTTAGGATCTTTTCTTCAAACTCGGCGATATTTGAGGCTTCATCGATGATCTCTCCTTGGGGATTGCGAAAGATAAAATTGCCAAAGCCCAAGCTAAATACCATATACTCACGTAAATCCTTGAAGAGGTGTTTGGAATTCTTATTTAAAAAATGCACATTCAATTCTTGGGCAATAGCTTCGTTTTCATCTTCAGAAGATTGCAGGATCATCGGCAGATCACGGTTTTTGGCCATCACGTGTCGGATCAATTTGATTCCAGCTTCGGGATCAATCTTACCTTCTACCCGATAGCGCACGTCTGAGATCACGCAGAGGATGTATTCCTTATATTTTTCATAAAGCTGCACGGCCTGTTCATAATCATGCGCCAAAAGCACTTTGGGTCTTACTCTCATTCTGAGGTGTTTGTTGATGTCGCTTACTTCCTCTTCAATGAGCTTTTGCGTTTGCTTCATGATCACGGAGTATAAAGAGGGCAAAAACATGGAATAGTAATGCACACTATCCTCTACCAGGAGGATGACCCTCACCAAGCCGTGAGAGGTGTCGTATTCCACATTGATATTGTCTTCCACGTTTTTTACCATAGCCAAAAAGAGCTTAGTATCACCATTCCAAAGGAAAACGTCGTCGATATACTGCCGCTCCTCTTCATGATTTTCCCAGATCAGATAATCTGAAGCTACATTAAGCAGCAAGAGCACCGTGAGGTCCGGGTGAAGCTGCTTGATCTCTTTGGCCAGGTCGAAGGGACCGATCTCGCCAATGCGCATCATTGTTATTACCAGATCATAGGAATTTTCCTTTAGTTTTTCCAGAGCTTCAGCTCCGGTAGGCACAGATGTAATCCTGGGTGCAGTCGAGAGATTAAGTTGACGATATTCGCCAAAGATTTGTTCCGATAATCTGCCATCCTGTTCAAAGATAAAAGCATCATAAAAGGTTGAAACCAAAAGGATATCTCGCACCCGCTTTTGCATCAATTGATGAAAGATATCTTCGCCGAACTTAAATTTATTGTAGTAATAATTAAGCTCTTCCATTTTCATAATACACACCTCAAGTTTGGGACCAATTTCATGTTTATAGTTATTTATCCAGAGCAGTAAAAGCTGTCAATGAAAATGTGCAGCAGTCTGTTTTTTTTGCTTGACACTCGCAATAGTTTGTCCAATGTGACAGAAGAATCTTTCAAGGGGAAAAGACCATGTCAAAATTTAGCTTGATTCTATGCCTTGCATCCCTTATTTTTTGGGTAACGTTGGATGGTAAAAAGGAGAAAAATCCACGTCCAGCTTGGGTGGATAACCCCGCCTTGGAGTATCATGCTCTGCAGTATCTCAGTGCGGTGGGGATAGGTTCAACTCGCGCTCAGGCGGAAGATAATGCCCGCGCCAATCTGGCTAAGATCTTCCAAACCAAGGTCTCCAGTAGCAGCGGCTATGAAGAGCGCTATCAGGAGTTGGTGGATTCTGAAAATTCCAGCTTTAGCAATCAAACTGAGCAATCCGCCACTGTGAAAGTCCTCAGTTCACAGACCTTGAGTAATGTGAAGATTGGTCCCAGCTGGACCGACGATCTGGGCAGAGTCTATGCTTTAGCTTATCTGCATCGCAGCTCCACCGCTGAGATTCAACGTCGCATGATCGAAGACAATAGCAAGCAAATCATGGCTTTGCTGACTCGAGCCGTAGAAAGCAGCACGATCTGGGAAAACTATGCCTTGCTTAGTGCGGCGGAGAAAATTAGTCAGACAAATCAAGAATTGCTTGCCCAAATGCGCATTCTCAGCAGTGACGAAGCGGCTTTGATCTCTTTGCCCTATGATGCCGAAATCCTAAGTGCTCAAATGGATGCGATCAAACAAAAGATCAGCTTCAATGTTAGCAGTACTGACGATGAAGCACTCCCTCTGCTCACGCAAGTCAAGGAAGTGATCACCAATCTCGGCTTCAAGGTTTCCGAAAATGCAGAGAATCAGATCCGGATCAGCTATCAGACCCAAGAGCTGAATCTGGATAACCCCACTTATAAATATATCAGGTATCAAATGAATATTTCGGTGATAGACCATCAGGGGCGCGAGATGTTCAATTTTTCGGATTCCAATCGAGAAGCGCATTTCAGTTTTGCGGATGCCAAAGATCGAGCCTTGCGTACCGCAGCGGAAAAAATCTCCCAAGATTTCAAACAGAAGTTTCAAAGTTATTTGCTTTCCCAAAATCTGCTTGATGAGACCTTGGAATAGCCGGTAGTGTGTGTTTTTGATACCGCCTAAGGATATGCTGAAGAGAACATTCCTGAGGGCATTACGCCACCATTACGCCTGTGAGGCGCAATGGGGGAGCGGTGCTGCCGTAGTGCAGCTTGAGGAGACTGCTTGCCATGTCTGACGCCAAAACGGTTGTAACTGCTTGCGATAGCAATTTTGTCTGGGGTGCGCTGCTCTTGGGCTTATCCCTGCGCTTTCAAGGGATGAAGTGCCATTACCATATCTTGGCCTATGACCTCAGCGATGCCGAGAGCAAGGTCTTGAGTAGTATTCCGGATACCAAGCTGTACCCCAAGTCCAAGCCCGATACGCGCAGTGTTTGCACCCAAAAACCCATGGCTATCGCTACAGCCGATACCGAGATCGTGGTTTGGATGGATGCGGATTGTATGGTAATTGGCAATCTCGAGAAGTACTTTGTAACTCCACATAACGGCTTACAGATCCGTAAACGCAAACAAAATGAGATCGCTACTATCTATAGGAACTACTACAGATTTTCAGACCAGAGAGGCAAAATTCCCAAGCGCGTCCTGGAGATTTGGCAAAAGGACGTGGCAGACCTTAAAAGGCCGCAAATAGAAACCGTATATCAAACCAATTGCTTCGTGCTGAATAATTCCCATAGAGATTTTATCAATCTCTGGCAAGAACAGATGTTGAAAGTGATTCCAAACGATACCAAAGGTGTGTATAATAAACACAGTATTGCATATTCCATGACCGATGAATCTGTCTTGAACTCCCTCATGGCTTTCTCGAGTCAAGCTCCCGCTACAGCTGAGTATTTGATGGATAAGGATCCCGAGACTCACTGCATCCACTTTGGCCTCAAACCTAAGCCATGGCAACACCTTACTCTCCAAGCATATAGTCATATGGCTTATATCGACGAATTAATTGATTGGGCGCGACAGCAGGAAATTGAACTACCCAAGATACCCTTATCTTTGAGAAAGGACAAGCGGAGAAGTGAGTTGGTCAGATTACGCGTCCGCGATAATTTCAGGTCTTTACGCTATTTAATGTCAACACAGGCGAGGTCGATTCTACGTCTTTTCAGGTAGAAAATTGCAGAACTGAAAAAATTGCTTGACAAGTTTAGCTCCCAGATTATATTTCCACTAAAACTTAGGAATCTGTGAGGTAGAAGATGAATAAGAGAAGATACTTATTTATTATGCTAATAATAACCGCATTGTTTATCGTATCTTGTGATACTCAAGAAGACGATAGCTTTGTTCCAATGCAGGATCTTACCATTTCTCCGGACTTTGATTGGGAAAGTAGCCATGAGGTGGAGCTAATGATCGAGGTTCTCAATAGTGCAAACGCTCCGATCAATGGGATAGTATTTGAAATCTTTCGAACCCGACCCCAGCTTATGACTCCACCTATAGCCAAAGGCGCAACTTACGAAGATGGTAAATACCTGAGCAAAATAATTCTCCCTAAATCTGAGCACAGTATATGGGCACGCGGTTTTATGGGTATTTATGAGATTCCCGTTGTGGATGGTAAAGCAGAATTGACTCTTGGTGGTGCTTATGAAGAAAGCGCCAGTCCGGAAGCATACATGGTGCCAGAGGCAAAGGATTGGAGCTTCTTGCCAGGGATGAGTTTTAACCCTCATGGCAAACCCAGTCCCATGACAAATACCCCTTTGGAAGAAGATTTTCTGAATCGCTTAAATACAACCTTACCGGAAGGCATTGCAATCAGTGATTCTCATCCGCAGTATTTGGAACCAGGTCTGCAGACCAACCTGAAGCTGGAAGAACCAGCCCATGTATGGCTTACTTTTGTTAGTGAAGGAGCTGAATATCTAAATGCTCTGGGATTTCACACTTATCCTACCTCAGAGGAGCCGCAAACTCCAGCCGAAATTGAGGAGCACACGATAGTTTTGCCCAATGCTTCTTTACATGGTAGCGGGGGCATAATGACTGCGGGTGATACAGTTAATTTGGGAGTATTTGAAGCGGGGATTACGATGGGTTGGTTTTTGGTGGCCGATGGTTTTACTCAGGGCCCTCCCGGAACCAATGTAAGCCCTACTGCGCCCCGTTATTACTCCTCTCCTCATCTCAATCCAGAAGCAAGTCCTGCTCTTAAGCAGCATAGTATCCTGGTTTTTGACGATATTTCTCAGCGCCTGGTGATGAGTTTTGAGGACCTTCCCCGGGATTCCGATTCGGACGATGATTTTAACGATTTGGTATTCTTTCTGACTGTGGATCCCATTACCGCTGCTGATCTTAGTGATATTCCGCCTTTGGATACCAATGAGGATTCGGATGGGGACGGGATTAGTGATGTGTTTGACGATTATCCCGATGATGCAGATTTGACTTTTGATAATTATACCTATGGTCCTGCGGGATTGGGTACGGTCGCCTTTGAAGACCTTTGGCCAATGGTAGGAGATTATGATTTTAACGACATGGTTGTGGATTACAATTACAACCAGATCACCCAACCTGGCAATAGGGTGAAAAAGGTTGAGATGCTTTTCACACTAAAGGCTATCGGGGCCAGGTGGGCTAATGGTTTTGGAGTACAAGTGCCATTTTTGAGCTCCAATATCTATGATCTTACTCCCAGTCATCCGGCGCTTTGTGAACATGAAACCGATAGTGATACGGCGGTGTTGAAGATGTTTAACAGCGCTTTTGATCTTATCCCGGAAATTCCCAATCGCTTCATCAATACCGAAGTGGGCGACAGCTATATCGAACCGGTTGATTTTTCGGTGAGCTTTATGCTGAATAACCCCGTAGCCATTTCCACCATCTCGCCCGGCGCTCCCTATAATCCATTTATCTTTGTAAATCGTGTCCGCTCGCATGAGGTTCACCTGCCCGGTCATCCTCCTACAGCACGGATGAATATGGAGCTTTTCAATACCGGTGATGATGCCAGCCTGCCCGACAATTGGTATAAAACCGAAGATTACCTGAATTGGGCGGTAAACATCCCACAAATTTGGGACTATCCCATCGAAAAAGCTCAGGTTACCAAGGGTTATTTGAAGTTCAAGCACTGGGCTCAAAGCTCAGGTACTTCATACCCGGATTGGTATCAGAATCTTCCTGGCTATCGGGATGAAGCTTATATTTACCAGATTCCATAATCATATTTCCCAGATGTGCATGTATGCCTGCTGCAGATTATTTGTGGCAGGCGTATTAATTTAGAAAGCAGGTTTTGCGCGTATAATTCGCCTTTCTGCCTGTATATCTGGAGATACTCACTGGCTCTTGACAAACAAATGCACCTGGATATTTTGGCAATAGAAGGAGTATTATGGATAACACAGGATTGTCAGATAAGCAGATAGTAGCACTCGTGGATTGCAATAATTTCTATGTATCCTGCGAGCGGGTATTCAATCCACGATTACATAATATTCCAGTAGCAGTGCTTTCCAATAACGATGGCTGCATTGTATCACGCAGCAATGAGATCAAAGCTCTAAAGATTCCCATGGGTGCGCCGGGTTTCAAATACGAAGCCCTGATAAAAAAGCACGGAGGTAAACTGCTTTCCTCAAATTACGCCCTCTATGGTGATATGAGTTCTCGCGTGATGGATGTGCTTGGCAAGTTTTCTCCCGATGTGGAAATCTATTCCATTGATGAAGCTTTTTTGGGACTTACAGGCATCCGGGTCGAGGATTGGGAAAAGTGGGGACGCAAACTCAAGCGTACGGTATATCGCTATACGGGAATCCCCGTTTCGGTGGGAATCTCACGCACCAAGACCCTGGCCAAGATTGCCAATCACCATGCCAAAAGGATAGCAGCATTTGGGGGAGCTCTGTGTCTTTTGGATGATAAACGCATCGCAGAAGCCTTAAGCAGGACGAAAGTGGGGGATATCTGGGGGATTGGCAGGCAATATGACAAGTTTTTACGTCAAAACAAAATCGAGACGGCTTTGCAGCTTAGGGATGCGGATGATAAATTCATTGATCACTATATGACTGTGGTAGGGCATAAGACCATCCTCGAACTGAGAGGATATGCCTGCATCGATTTAGAAGAAGCTCCTACGGCCAAAAAAAGCATTGTTACCTCGCGCTCCTTTGGTAAGCAGGTCGTGGAAATCGAGGATCTGGAAGAAGCGATCTCCACCTATATTACACGCAGTGCGGAGAAGCTAAGACAGCAGAAATCTGTAGCTGGACACATGATGATCTTTTTGGCTACCAATCGCTTTAAAGAAGGGCCTCAATATAATAACTCCATCGCTTGCACTCTGTTCCCACCAACTGCCTATACTGCCACCATGATTCAAACTGGGCTTAAGCTACTGCGAGAATTGTGGCTACCCGGTTTTGAATACAAAAAGGGCGGGGTAATGCTTACGGATATCATTGCAGAGCAAGACATTCCCTTAAGTTTTCTCGAGCCCAACTATCTGGATGACAAGCGCGGGAAACTAATGCAAGCCATTGATAGGCTAAATCGCCGGCATGGGCGGGATACAGTGCAATATGCCAGTAGCGGGACCAACAAAAGCTGGGGAATGAAACGCGCCCAATTAAGCCCCAGCTATACTACACGCTGGAAGGATATCCCCAAGGTGAAATGATGCCATATACGATCAAACAAACAGTGCAGGCCAGCATCAAGATTCAGCGCAGTGAATTCATCGCTTTTCTCTTTCCGACAGCGGATAGCAAGATGGTGCAAGATATTCTGCATCAGCATCAACAGGATTATGCCAAGGCCACTCACAATTGCTTTGCTTATGTCTTGGGATATGAGAGCGAGACACAATACTATTCAGATGCCGGAGAGCCCGGAGGCAGTGCCGGAAAGCCGATTCTCAACAGCTTGCTGCGCAATGAACTCTCCGGCGTATTGGCGATCGTCACCCGTTACTATGGCGGGATCAAACTGGGAGTAAAGGGGTTGATCGAGGCATACACTCAGGCCTCTGCCCTGGCTATTGAAGCTGCGCAGCTGATCCCATATCAACCGTATCGCTATTTTGATCTGCAAATGGGCTACAATAGCCTGGAGATTCTCCGACATCAGATGCAAAAGCACGCCGGTGAAGAACTTGATGCCGAATATAGCGATATCATCTCTCTAAAAGTGAAAATACCTCTGTCTGAAGCTGAAGCTTTTTGTGAATTTATGGATAGCTATAAGGCTTTGGGCAGATTAGAATATGTGATAAAGGAGAAAACATGAAAAAGATTATTGTCTTTAGCCTGCTCTTGCTATTCGGCTTGGGTCTCTTTGCCGAGATTCGGATCATCAAGGCAGATAGTGGACTAGAGCTCGATCCCAAGACCCTCAGTAAAGACCTGAAACATTACGATGTCATCTTCTTTGGGGAAAGACATGAGGATAAAGCTTTGCATCGCTTGCAAAGAGAGATTCTGCCAGGTCTTCTGGACGATGAACGGGAATTGATCCTTTCTTTTGAGATGTGGGAGCGGGATGCCCAAAAAGCTCTTGATTCCTTCATCTCAGGTGAAATGTCTGAAGCTGATTTCAAGAAGGTAAGCCGGATCTGGTCGAATTATGATGATTACCGTCCGCTCTTGATCTTTGCGCAAAAGAATAAGCTGAAAGCCATTGCAGCCAATGTTCCCCGAGCCTACGCCAGCCGCACGGCCAAAGAAGGCTGGGACTTTGTAGAGTATCTGCCTCCCGAAGAAAGGGCCTGGATTGCAGCCAAGCTCACCGCTCCGGATGATGCCTACCGGGAAGCCTTCTTTGAGGTTATGGGCAAGATGAATTCACATCCCATGAATCAGGATAACCTGCAAAACATGTATCTGGCTCAATGCATCAAAGATGACACCATGGCGGAAAGCATAGTATTAGCGCTCAAGGACAACCCCAAAGCAAGGATTATACACTTCAATGGAGATTTTCATTCCCGGAACTTTCTGGGTACGGTATCCAGGCTGCAAAATAGTATGCCCGATCTCAAGATTGCCGTGCTTACACCTCAGGAAGGTGATCCCGACAAGGAAATACTTCAAAGCGAAGATTCCTCTCGGCCCGGCACCCATCTCCTGTTTTTACCTGCCAGCAATGAGGAGGAAGGCCGATGATACGCAAGACGGCACATGCGGGAACCTTTTACCCCCGTTTTGCAGAACAGATCCGAGCCCAGATCGAATCCTGGCTCAAAGAAGCCAGTCCCGCTCCAGAGAGTGAGCGCTGTCTTGGGCTCTTGCTTCCTCATGCCGGTTATGTATATTCCGGACGCTGCGCCACATTGGGTTTGGCTTCCATTGCCAAAGAAGCCCTTGATGCTGTTATCATCTTGCATCCTTCCCATCAGGCTATCCACTTTGATTTCAGCTTGTCACCATATTCTGAATATGAGACTCCTTTAGGCAATCTCATTCTGGATGAAGAGATCTATGCTCAGATCAGCCCTCATGCAAATCAGGATATAGACCTGAGTTATCATCAGTTTGAGCACTCGATGGAAATCCAGCTTCCGCTATTACGCTATTTCTTCCCCGCAGTCAGGATATGTCCGGTGATGATCGGAAATCAGATTCCCGCGGTGGCTGAACGTTTGTCTGATATCTTATATGATGTGGTTTACCACAGCAAGCGCAGGATTTTGATCCTGGTTTCCAGTGATCTTTCTCATTATCACTCGGCCAGTCAAGCTGAAAAGATGGACAATCTGCTGGCGCATTATTTCATGCAGATGGATGCCGATGGGATGTGGACTGCAAATCAGCAGAGAAAGATCGAGGCATGTGGCATCGGCGGGATTATGAGTTTGCTCAAATTGGCAGAGCGTTATAGTGCTGTTGAGCCCAGAATTGTTCATTATACTCATTCCGGCAAGGTATCTGGGATGAATAACCAAGTGGTGGGCTATCTGGCCGCCAAGATCATTTGTTAGGGAGGCAATATGCTAAGTGATAGTCAAAAAAAGAGCTTGTTAAAACTCGCCCGCGATGTGATAACTACCCACTTAAATCGGGGCTCCTATCAAAGCCCGGATGATCCCGCTTTCGCTGAACAATGCGGCCTCTTTGTGAGTCTGCATAAAAGCGGCAAGCTCAGAGGCTGTATTGGTTATATCAAAGCTTACAAGTCTATCCTGGATGCTGTGAAAGAGATGGCCTTAGCAGCGGCTTTCCGTGATCCCCGGTTCCCCCCGGTTCAGGCTGATGAATTGCCGGATATTAAGATCGAAATCTCCGTGCTTAGCCCTATGGAACTGGTACAGGATATCTCTGAGATTAAGATAGGCCGGGATGGTCTGTATCTGCAGCATCCATATTCATCAGGATTGCTTTTACCGCAGGTAGCTACCGAATGGAAGTGGGATCGGGATACATTTCTAAAACAAGTATGCCGCAAAGCCGGTTTACCCGACAATGCCTGGCAAGATGCAAATGCTGAGCTTTACCGTTTTAGTGCAGAGGTATTTCAAGAGGAGTGAGGCATTTGAACTCCGCAGCTTGTCGGCAGCATAAGAGTATTCT
>JARRCD010000039.1 GCA_029982875.1 Candidatus Cloacimonadota bacterium
TCCGGATCACCACCCTGAGTCCCATCGGGAATGGTGGGAGTGCTTTGCGGGATGCTATCTGAATGCCGTTCTTACGGAACTCGGGGATAACGCATAACGCATAACGCATAACCTCTCCTTATAAAAAAAATCTGTGCAATCAGTGTAATCTGTGTGAGACCTTACGCTGTGTGTATAACGCATAACCTCTCCTTATAAAAAAAATCTGTGAAATCAGTGTAATCTGTGTGAGACCTTACGCTATCTAAAGCGGCTGAAGATGGTTGTGCTTTTTGAACAGTCTCATATTGTAAATTTGCAAATCCCAGCATATAATCCTTGACAACAAAACATGACCTATTAATTTGAGTATCATTAAATTGAGTGTAACCTATAGCTCACTCTTCAAGTATGGGATGAATATCATCCTGCATTAGCCTTGCGCTATAATTGAAGATGAGAAAAAGGGAGTACAATATGAAGTATATACTATCCTGCATCATGGTGCTGCTGCTAATGCTATTTGCCGCATGTGACAGCGGTTCGGATAAACTTACCGAGACCGATATCAACGAGCTGAAAGTACCTGATGATTTCGATTTTGAAATGAGTACTCAGGTGGATGTGGACATACAGGGCGCTTGGCGCTTACCTCTGTATCTCAAAACCAGCGAGGGGAAATTGCTATTTAAAGCTCTCTTGAATCCTGAAACCGGGATGAAGACAAAGCTCACTTTGCCCAAGACCATCAAAGAAGTAATAATCCAATATCAAAGCTTTGAGGTGCCGGTAAATGTCAGCGATGGCACTTTACACTTCGATTTTAGCAGTGATTGGTAAGGAGGCCTGATGAAACGCATACTTATAATCTCTGCCCTTTGTTTGTTAAGCATATCCCTCTTTGCTCAGGGGACCATCGCCCTTTGGGGCGATCCCCACAATCATGTCTCCAAATATTTGCCCGCCGGAGAAGACTTCGTCGAAATCGCTGCCGGCTACAGATTAGGAGTTGCCCTGAGAGCAGATGGCAGTGTGGTTACTTGGGGACAAAATACTGACAATGTGGTAAATGAAAATCCCTCCGGCAATGATTTTATCGCAATTTCAGCAGGAGATACTCATGTTTTAGCCTTACGCAGCGATGGCAGTGTGATCGGTTGGGGAAATGATGAATATGGCTTAACAGATACTCCGCCTCACAATGATTATGTCAAAATCTCCGCCGGGATAACACATAATCTGGCCTTACGTGCCAATGGAGAAATCTACGCTTGGGGAAATAGCGCTAATGGCAGGTTAAATGTGACTCCTGGTAATTACATAGATATTGCGGCCGGTAACACTTACAGTCTTGCCATCAATACTGATGGCGAATTGGTGGGCTGGGGAGACGGCTGGAATGGTGAATTAGATCTTCCTGCTGGTAATGATTTTGTGGAGGTATCTGCCAAGTATCTGCATGCTCTTGCCCGTCGTACCGATGGCACAATCGAGGCTTGGGGAAATAATACCGATAATATAAATGTCCCTGCTGGAACTTATAAAGCCATGGACGCCGGCTGGCAAGGCAATGTGGCATTGAACACCGATGATGAAGTCGTTACCTGGGCAAATCTCTGGGCTCTGAAAACCGTCCCGGCTTGGGTGCAAGATCTGGATATCGTGCGGATTGCCGCTGGAGATCAATTTTTCCTGGGACTCACCGGGGAACTGGGCGCAAGTGACAGCGATTCGGATGGCGTGGTTGATGCTATGGATGAATTTCCCGATGACGCTTTGCGAGCCTACAGCCTTAGCTATCCCTTAGATTCTGCTACGGGCTGGGGCACATTGGCCTTTGAAGATTTATGGCCGCAGCAAGGTGACTATGATTTTAACGATCTGATCCTGGCTTATCAGTTAACTTTAATCCTGGATGCCGAGCTCAAGATCAAGGATATAATGGGCAATTTTGAGCTCAGAGCTGTGGGAGCTAACTTTAAAAATGCCTTTGCGATAGAGTTTCCCTTTGCGGCCAGCTTAGTAGAATCCAGCCAGGGTATGGGAGCAGGAAGTCCCTATTCGATGCCCCTTACCGATGCGGGAACCAATTGCATCCTTACAGTAATATCAAATACCGAGGATTTTGTCGAGGTTCTTAGCTCTGAAGTTCTATGGAATACACAGCCGGATCAGATTCATCATGATCCCATCCCGATCAGTTTTGAGCTGACCCTCAGTGAAGCTTTGGAACAAAGCTCCATGCCTTTCTGGGGCTTTTGGAATCCTTTTCTCAGGGTAAATCGGGTTCCCGGACATGAGATTCATCTTCCAGGTTATCCACCTACCATTTTGGCCGATCCCGCACTCTTTGGTATGAGTGACGATACCACCGATCCCGGTACTGGCAGGTATTACAAAACTGCTGCCAACCTCCCCTGGGCCTTGGATGTGCCCATCAATTGGCATTATACCATAGAACACATCCAGATCACCCATGCCTATTATGGCTTTGCCCCCTGGGCCGAAAGCGGAGGTAGTCTGTACCAAAATTGGTATGAGCTCATTCCGGATCAGATCAACGAAAGTTACATCTACTATCCCTGATTCTTTTAACTTTTGTACTACCCTTAGGCCCCGATGTTTCGTCGGGGCTTTTTGCTTGTCTTCTGCATGCATTGTGAATCACGGGACTCATGCTGCGAGCTGTAGGCTGTAACCTGTATTAAGTTTTCGGGTTTTCGGGAATCCTCTGGCCATCTTGCAGCTTTGGCATCCAAGCAGGCACCAGCGACAGGATGCCGCTTCCTCCATCCCTTAAGAATGACAGATGCAGTAATACAAATATGAAGGCGTGCATTTGTTCAGTAATGGCAGCGAACCTTCCCGGGAAAAGATAGATTTCCCGTAGAAAGATAGATTTCCCCGACAAGATGATAGGCGGTGCGCTTTAGCCACCGTATCCCAAGCATACAAGGCGATTGATCAAGATGAATCCCGGCTGCCGTCATCTCACTACTCCCCAACGATATAGCTAGAGCATTGCGCCTCGCAGGCGTAATGGTGGCGTAATGATGGTGTAATGTAAGGCAGAGAGACATGGAATATTGCAGTGTATTTGATTCGTTGCGGCTTCCTGATTCACTCCTGAGTCCCGGCGGGATGACATTTCAGAGAGCATTACGATCAAGGAATATGTTATATATTGTGCACCAATTTATTTTCCAGAGCGCCCAAGGAAATCCCCTCCTCCCTTTAAGTCTTTGCTAAATTGTGGATATGGGAGGTTCAATCCGAAAAGCAGAGTGATTTCGCTTGACCCAAAATTGCTGGATTTATTAGCTGGATTCAGGAATAAAAACCATAAGCAGATAAAAACAAGAGGATGATGATGAAGCACATATTATCTATACTGATCAGTCTTAGCCTACTCTCTTTATATGCCTATCACAGCGATCCCTTTCCTTTGGGTAGCTATTCGTTTTTACAAAATGACAATGGTTATTTTTCAGAGCATCAGGAAGAATTGATCGCATATATGAAGGATTTGGGCTACAACATCAATATAATTCAGACCACAAATAGTGATCATGATTTGGGGAGCTTATTAAGCAAATTGGATCGGGCCAATATCGACGCTATCCTGGCTGATAAGTGCTGGAGCAACGATCCCACTGATTCCCGGCACTTCAGCATTGTTCCTCTTACTACCAGCAATTATCAACGCTTTGAAGCAGAATTCAGCGGGCCTCAAGATGTGAAACCCGGCGACAATCGCGATCCCAGATTCTGGTATGGGAATAGCGATACTATTAAGCGTGTAGGCCGCGTACAAGAGGATATGAAAGCATCCTATGCCAGAGTGTGGCATTTGGATCGAGAGCAGGATCAAGCGGGGTGGGCATATACAGATATCAATTACCGCTGGCGGGATCGCTCCGGAAATTGGGTTAAACTGTACGACGAAATGCGTTTTCACAAAAGGCATCTGGATGCCAAGAGCGACACCGATTCACTTTATCTGACCTATCGCATCAAAATCTCAGATATTCCGCAGGATCTGCCTCTTTCTGCTCCTCTGCTGAGTTTCCAGATCTATGGTCATCTGGGAGCGAAGTCTGAATTTGGCAAACCAACGATTGCGGTAAAGGATCATCAGGGGCAACGCCTTGAGCGCACATTTTTCACTCTTGCCGATTATCAAGCCATGGGAGAGCCCGAAGGTTATTTTGACCTGCACTTCAATATCAGTTACAACGATCTCAGAGCCAGCAAGATCATGACCGATGATCTGGATAACAATCCCGATACAGCCGGGCATTGGTGGTGGTATGTTATGCGCCATTTTGCCCCAGGCCTCTATTGGCACAAAAATTGTGATTTGTCTCTGGATTACATCGACCTGGAAGATCAATTGCATCGGGATCTAAGAACAAACTACAGCTTTTATAAAAAGGGGATCAACGATCGCATTCGGGCACATTTGAATCTCCCCGGCGGCAAGATAATTCGCTATTTATATGCCATGGACGAGCCCTTTCAGACTCATCTCGCTTCTTTTGAGCTGATCCAGAATATGATCACTGCGGACAATCCCCCCTTGTGTTCTGCTACTTATGATATTGACCACCGGACTTACAAGCAGGATGGTAAAGATAATTATTGGAATTTTCCTGACCTTACCAGAGCCATAGCCAAACCCAGGATAATGATGCCCGATATATATCCGATCCAGCCTAAGTTATCCTATAGTCCCTCTGCAGGAGAGAATTTTTTGCAGAATGTATTTGATCACCGGCTCATCAAAGGCTATCGTGATGCCAAAAACTATGTTCTGGAAGATCCCAGCCGTGAATTTCAACCCATAGTACAGGCATTCGGCTATTGGAACGGCCAGCGTTGGGTTTCCTGGACTCTCCCGCCTGCCGCCACGCAGAAAGCGCTGTTATATATGCCCTTCTGCTATGGAGCTGATGGCATACATCAGTATCAATTGCAGGGTTTTATCAACAGCAAGCGGGCAGGATACTATTCTGCCCTGATGGGAGTAGATAATAGCTATATTGAGCGTAACGATTACTGTTATGAAGTGCTCAAGGCGGCTAATCCCCGCATCCTGTTTTTCGGCCAGGAATTGGTCAGTTGGAATTGGATGGGTGCGACCACGGTTATGCTGGACAAAAGTTATCCCAAATTGGATCTCAGCGGCACCGGCATTGCCAAATTCCGGGTCAAGCCAGCATGTAATGGTAGCTATGAAGGTTATATTGAGACCGCTTTATACAAAAATTCCACGGGACAGTATGCGATCTTTGCCGTGAATCGCCGAACTAATGAGTTTATCTCCAAAAGAGCGCATCGGAACCCGGATTTTACTGCTCCGGAGGACTACGCCAGCGCTTACCCGGAATTTGCCCCGCAAACGCTGCGCATCTATTTGGATAAAGACAACGCTGCGTATGCGCTTATGAATATGGAGACCAATAAATTATACCATCCTCACAGACGTAAGATTGAAGTGCAAATCCCCGCCGGAGAGGCAGCGCTTTTGTTGCTGGTACCGGATACTGATAATTAGCTCAATCCGGCTAAAATCTATGCTCTGATTGCTTGCAGCAGTTTAGCCAGAGTCTCATCCGGATTTGCCACCGAGAGCACTCTGGTATCACCGTTATCAAAGGTCAGGATAATCTCGCCTAAGGTCTTGCTGATTTCGCGGATCTTTGATACCACGATATAGCTGCTGCCCAATTCCTGGTCTTGGTATTCAAATACCTTTGGCATAGTGTGTTCCCTTATCCTATTGCTGGGGTAAAAAGCTGTGCTGCATGCGGGTTCAGCAGTTCTGAGCTGCACCCCCAAAACTCAGTAACGTCTCAGATGACAAGTCTGGCTATAAGTCTCACCGGGACGTAGGTATTCCGCAGTATCCGGGGAAAATTCCACCAAAGTGTAATCTGGGTCGTCGTAGCCATTAAAATACTGATCAAAAAAGAAGCAGCACTCAGAAGCTTCAGCCTTGAGTGCTGCATTATTTACGATAAGGGCACTTCCACCGAGGCGGATATAGCCAGTATGGCCATCTTCAGAAAGGGGGATACAAATCTCTACCAGTTTATTATTTTGAATCTGGGCTACCTTGGCATCACCTGAAAAGGTAGCGAAGAAATAGCGTTCGTCATACAAAAATAAAACCACGGGACGCACGCGGGCTTGCTTTTTGTCGCAAGAAGCCAGATAAACATACTGATTTTGACCGATCCAAGCCATAATTTCCTGTTGTAATTGAGATTCGGTAGTTCGTGCCATGGGATGTTTCCGTTTTATTTGGGTAACGAAATCCCGGTGATGAAAGCTTGGTTTTCAGCTTTGGGATTGTCACGCGCATCTCGGGGTAGCTGTTCAATCTTATGCACGATATCCATCCCGGAGGTCACCTTACCAAAGACGGTGTGTTTGCCATTCAGCCAGGGCGTGCCATCTTTTTTGGTAACGATGAAGAATTGGCTGCCATTGGTATTAGGCCCGCTATTTGCCATGGCGATATTGCCATAGAGCACCGGTGCTTTCAATATTTTTTCACGCACAGCTTCCTGATGGCCAGCCAGTTCCATATAGCGTTCCACACTATTTACCATCATCGGTTCCAGACTTCTGGCTTCCTGGCAGTTCTTGACCACTTCGGCAATTTCCGGGTTGGGGGTGCGGTTTTCCTGCATATGCGGCACTATCACCTGAGTCCAGACTAATTCAGCTTCTTCGAGGGACTTAAGCTTGCCGGTGATAGCTTTACCATCAGTATAACATTCATCCTCAAAAGTATATCCGGGACCGCCTTGGCCATCGTTGCTGCGATCGTCATCCTTGGTATTGGGACATCCACCTTGAATCATAAAATCCGGGATCACACGGTGGAAATAGGTGCCCGTATAATAGCCATCCCCGGCTAAAGTGATAAAGTTTTGTACGGTCTTGGGTGCCAGATCCGGCCACAATTCCAATTCGATCTCACCATAATTGGTACTGATAATTGCTTTTACTGTATTCTGAGCAGCTTCTTGCACAGCTTCCTCCTTCGTGGTTATATCTTGGTTTCTGTTTTGGGTATAAAGCAGGGTAAACCCCAAAATCAGAATTACTGGGATCAAGATCAGCGCAAGGTAATTTGTTTTGTGTTTCATGCTATATCTCCTTCTTTTTTGTTATATTGTTTAATTTGAATATCTCCGGCTATGATCTCTACAAAGCTATGATGCGAAATCCAATCTCCGGAATTTGCATATACTCCTCCGGCAATTTCGTGTAAGCCGGGATTGTGAGAATGCCCCATTATCACATAATCCGCACGACCACTTACGATCACGTTGCGGGCAAAAGCTTGCAGTCCCACATTTTTGCGGACCCGCATCCGAGGAAGGTCAAGGCGGGCTCTGCTACTGCGAGACATTTTGCTGCCGAGCCCCAAAGCCAGATCCGGATGTAAGAGGCCAAAAAACTTTTTCATCAGAGGGATGCGAATCAAGCGCCGAAAGGCTTGATAGCGAAAATCGTTAAGCGTGTGAGTATCACCATGACATACATAGACCTTTTTATTATCTACTGTAAACTCGTAGAACTCTGAGTAGAGCTCGAGTCCCAGATAATCAGGCAAAAAATCCCCAAACCAAAAGTCGTGATTGCCAGAAATATAGACAATTCTGCAGCCGCTGAGTTTGAGCTCATAGAGCTTTACCAACAAAGGGAAATACTGCTTGATGATGGTATACTGCCAATCATACCAGAGATCAAAGATATCACCGGCCAGGATCATGAGATCGTATTTGCCTCGGGCCTGAGTCAGAAAATCCATGACGAGACCCAGATTTTCCAAATCCTCTGCTGAGGGTTTGCTGAATTTACAATGCAGATCAGAGATAATGCAGATACGCATCTTACTTCCCCATCATATAGTGAATAATATTCAAGCCAAAGCGCAGCGCAACCTCTCTGAGCTCGGGGGGATCGTTGTGCGTATCAGGGTCTGCCCAGCCATCACTGATATTGGTTTCATAGGTATACAGCATCATCATTCTGCCATTATCGTCAAACATAGCAAAGGCTTGAGGTGGCTTACCATCATGCTCATGGATCTTGGGCAGACCGCTGGAAAAATCGAAGTATGAGCTAAACAGCGGACAGGTGGCATCAATTTCGATCAACTCCCGCTCCGGAAAGATCCGCTTGATTTCTCTGCGGAAACTTTCATCCATGCCATAATCGTCATCTGCATACAAAAAACCCCCGCGTAGCATCCACATTCTCAGGTTGTTGATCTCGGTATCGGAAAAATGGATATTACCATGCCCCGTTACATAAACAAAGGGAAAATCAAAAATTCTGCTCTCAGAAGCCTTCACCACAGATTGATCGATGGGGATACTGGCGGCAAGCTCAAGATTGACATATTTGGCCAGATTGGGTAGAACTTCGGGATCATTGTACCAATCCCCTCCCCCATCATATTGCAAACGTGCAAAACCGGTCTTGATCGGGCTCTCGATCGCGGCCAGACTCATTGTCCAAACCAAAGTAAAAAGCAGCACGATCAGCAGAATGGGCAGACGCAAGCGAAAAGCTGCAAAACACGATGTCATGATGAATCTCAATTGAGGATTTTGAGCTGGATGCAGATCAAACCATCATCCACAATGGCATAAAAGCAATTTGCATAGTTATCATATTGTGAAATACTGTGGATTTTTTCTTTGAAGGTAATGGTAGATAGTTTTTCACCCCTAAAAGCATCCAAAATAGTGATAAATCGGGCTGAAGGCACTACCGTGATGGCGCGGTCAAGGCGGGGATCGTCCTCTGCGGTAACCATGGAAGGACGCAAAGATCTGGGCTTGATCTCAGGAGTTTTAAGCTCACCTTCCCAGAGCTGGGTACCATCATCCTTGAAGCCAACCCCCTTATCTTCTCCCAAGCAGACCAAAAGAACGTTCTCGGCATAGAAGATAGCATTGATATGCTCCTCAAAAGACTTCTTCCATCTCAATTCACGGCTCTTTTTGTCGAAAGCAATCAAATTGTTATCTGCTGCCAAATATATGGTGTTGAAGCTAAAGACCGGAGTACTGGTGACCTGATAGGGCAAGGTAGCGCTCCACAAGATTTCCAGCTCTATATTACGCGCGGGCAGATTGACGATACGCTCCAGATACTTGATGAAGTTTTGGGTGTCAATTGACAGATTGTTGGGAATCTGATCCAATTGCAACGCGGGATTGTGTTGCATATTTAATTTGGTGCGATGCAGCGCCTGATCCAAAAAACGATTACCAAAAAGCATGTAGACGGTAGCCAGCAAGGTTAGCAGAATGATGAGAATGCTGCTGATCTGCAACTTGCTGAGTTTTTTGCGCCGGATTTGGCCAAGCCGGGTCTTGCCCGCGAGAATGATCCATAGGGGATTCTCGGATTGAGCAAAACTTTCGATATAGTGATCCAAGGCAGAGAGATCGTTTTGGTATCCAAAAACAGCCGCGCTGAGATTGCCACTGATAGCGATAAAATAGTGGTTTGCCCCGATATAGATGCGATGTACCTTGACTTTGATATCCTGAGCTTCAAAACCTAAAAGATTGAGTTTACTCAAAGTCTGCATCCGGGATCCTTGGTAGCTCTGACCCAGCGTATGCAGCTTCTTCCCATCCGATAGAGCACAAAAGATGCGGCCAAACTGCACAAAAAATAGCTCGTGATCATAGATAATGCCACAAAATACAGAAAGGCCCTTTTCCTGCAGGTCGGATTTCCTGAGCTGGACATGCAATTTCCAATGCAAATCCTCAAAGAAGCTTTTGAGCCACTTCTCCACTGCCATGCGACTGATCGTGCCCGCTTCCGAATTGCGCAGAGCAAGCTTCAACTCGGCTCCCAATTCTTCCAATTGCAGATTTTGTTCGGGATGCCACATCGCCAAGAACCAACCATAGCGGCCATCTTGACCGAGATTGCTTTCTACAAAGGTATAGGGAGGATTAGCATGAGTGCTTTCCAGAGCTATCATCTCAACTCCACCATTTGATAAAACTGCGATAACTAACCCTGAGCAGAGTTGGTGGATGCATCAGCATATTGGTATAAGCGGCATTAGCCAGAGGACACCAACACTCTTTGTGGTGGATGCTCTTGCGATCTTTCTGCGCTTTTTTGGACCACCATACTTTACCAAAATGGTACTTAGTATTACGCAGGTTGCCCAAGGATTTTGCTTTTACACAACAGCTCCAGACCTCCCCATCCGGAGAGATCTGGCAGGAAGCAATCCCGGAATAGCAGGGGATCACTTGCCTTTCATCACGCATGATCTGCTTGACCAGGTTATAATACTCTATCCTAAAAGCCATGGTGATCTTGCTGAAGCCCTTGTGCTTCTCATTTTTGATGCGGTGGACCAGATAATCGATGGCAGATTTGTATGCCACTTTGCCCGGTGTGATATCCATGCCTATAGTATCCAGCTCTACCCGCTCTTCCGCGATCTCGGTAATGTAACTATCGGGTTCCAGCCTCATCAATTCGTTAGCCACAGAATAAAAAGTATCCACATTGAATCTGGAGATCACAGTATGGATTCCTACAGAGAGATTGCGCAGTTTCAGCGCTTTCAGCTTGTTAAAAGTAGATATCGCCTTTTTGTAATTCCCCGGAACATTGCGGATCTCATCATGCTGATTCTCGATGCCATCAATGGAAACGTTTATAATAACTTGCGCTTTGGGACAGGCTTTGGCTATGGCCGCAGTTTTTTCCACAATCGTATTGGTCAAAAGTCCATTGGTAGGGATATTGATGATGCGCGGGTGGGATATTTTGTATATGGTGGAAACGATCTCCACTATATCCCGGCGTAAAAAGGGTTCCCCTCCACTAAAAGTGATCCAATATGGGCTGTGTCCGATGCTTTTGAAGATCTTGGCATATTCTTCCACGCTTAGATTGCGTGCCTTCTTTTTCCAGATTCGGCAGGTGCTGCAACGAGAATTGCAAGTATAAAGCAGACTTACAGTATAATTCATCGGCTTTAAGCGCGGAAAACCGAGATGCTTTAATAGCCAATAGCCTACGATGCGAAACATGATATTTAACATGAAGTTCCTTTACGATTCAACCGCTTTGGTTGAGCGGGATATTTCCCAAACAAAGGGGTTTTTGCCCCCAATATAAAAGTCCCAGGTTCCCAAAAAACGGCAATAGGCTTCTAAACCTACCACAAGCATGAGTTTGCAGAAATCCTGAGGTCGGTCTTTGATTTCTTGCCGCAGGATCTTCGTTAAAGCTGTGCTGTCTTGAGAAATCACTCGATAGCCTTGCTTTTTCTTGAGCCACAGGTGTCCGTTTTGGATGCGGCGGCGTTGCTTGATAAAGTCAGGTAGATTTTGGGGGCCTTTGTTTTTGATGATGGCCTCAGGCACATACTTGAGCTTTAGACCATTTTGCCGGATAATGGCCTCAATACTGGCTTCATCAACAGCGGATTCTGCCGGGATGCTATCCATAACCCGACGAAAGGCAATGATCTCTCCCAACTTGGGTGAGATCAGTGCCATGCGGTGGTGCAAGCGCCACAATAGTTGTACCGCATAAGAGATGAAATCCGTCCCTGAGTTTACAGGTAAAGGTCGGCCTCCGGTCGCGCCTACTAAGGGGTCTCTGAATTCCGCTACTAAAAGTTCAATGGTATTTTCAGCAGGGATCACATCGCCCGATATCACCACCAGGATGGCCGAACTCGCCTTCTGCAAAAAGAGATTGATGGCGCTTGATTTCCCCTCGCGCCGAGGCTGAGTATATAGCTTGACGAGGGGGTTGTCCAAGGCAAATTGGCGCACAATATCATCGGTCTTATCGGTACTGGCACTGGATACAACGATGATTTCCGCGATAGTAACACTATCCAATTTTTGCTTGCACACAGCCCGCAGCAAATGCAGAATGTTTGCTTCTTCATTGTGGGCAAAGATGCCAATACTGCAGCTGATTTTCATAGATATCAGGTGGGTATTTGACGTCCCGGTATGCTATGAGGAATACCTTTGTTTATCGCGTCCAGGATACCATTGATAAAACTTCCAGTATGCTCGCTGCAAAATTTCTTGGCAATCTCTATGCCCTCGTTAATGATCACAGGCGCTGGAGTATCGGTAAACATCAATTCATATACGGCTACAATGAGGATGCTCTTATCCAAATGAGCTATGGATTCCAGAGACCAATGTTCGGTATATTTATTGATCTCGGCTTCGATATCCTCGATATTGATGATGGTATTTTTTACCAACTCATCGGCAAAGACGAAGACCTTTGATCCGGCATTGATGTTTTCAGCAGAGGTGAGTTGCCGCAGAATTTCGGGATATTCGTTGAGTAGGCCATATTCTCGAAAATCCGCTTTAACCTCGGCAAAATCCAGCGCATAGATACATTGCACTGCGAGTTCGCGGGCTTTACGCCTTTGTCCCATTGTCCATCTCCCGCATGAGGCTCACCATTTCCACGGCACTGCTGGCGGCGGTAAAACCTCTGTTCCCCGCTTTACTCCCGGCTCTTTCGAGGGCTTGATCCAAACTATCGGTAGTCAAGACTCCAAAGATCACGGGTTTGCCAGTATGCAAAGCGGCTTGAGCTATACCCTTGCTCACTTCATTGGCAACATATTCAAAGTGGGGTGTGCTGCCCCGAATCACAGCTCCGAGACAAATCACGGCGTCGGTATCAGCATCCTGAGCAGCTCGTTGAGCGACCAAGGGTATTTCAAACGCACCGGGAACCCAGATCACGGTGATATCTTCATCCCGCACTTCACTTCGGTGCAGAAAGTCCAAAGCTCCATCCAGCAGCTTTCCGCTGATCACTTCGTTGAATCTGCTAACCACAATGCTAAAGCGGTAGCCTTTGGAAACGAGATTTCCTTGTATAGTTCGCATTGATAGCTCCTTTAAACTAAAAGTAGTCATTTTGTGTCAAGATAAATGAAGGGGGAAAATGTTCAAGTAAAATCTTCAATCCCAGCGTTGCCAATCTTCCCAAAATTGATCAATCACCAGTAAACTAACTCCAAGTAAGCGTCTTATTCCCGCTACATTTATACCATCCAGAGTAACTTTGTCCTGATTGAAAATTGCCGCGGGCAGGATCACTGTGCAGGGCTTGTTCAGCTTGATCTGAGAAGAAATATCCGCCCAGGTAATCAGGCCAGCCACCGAAATATGCTCCCCAAAGAAGTCATTGCGAATCACCTGCACCTCTACCTTTTGCCCATGCAGACGCAGCGAAAGCTCCTTTACCACTTGAGCTATATGCTGTTGCGCACTTTGGGAACAGAGCAAGAGATAGTCTCCCCCTCCACGGCGCAGTTCCTTCAATAAAGCTCGTTTCCGCTTCTTAAAGTTTTCATACCCCAAGCTTAACATGCCAATACCATTTTCGAGTTGGGGATAATCCTGATAGAAATCCCTCTCCGGTAATTGCCGTTCTGCCAAAACGTAAAATTCGTCGGCCGGATAGATGATGCGACTCTGGTAAGCAGCTCTAAGCTCATCCAGCAAATCCAGCATCCGGCTGGCCCCAGCTTTATCAAAAGCCTGCAATGGGCAAAGATTCTTGCGATACTTGGTTAAGCCCACCGGAACTATCCCAATAGACAAGATGTTCAGGTGCTCATCCATGAGTGCGTCGATTGTGCTTTGCAGGTCTTCATTATCGTTGTATCCGGGGATTGCCACTATTTGGATATGAAACTTAATGCCCTCTTCTGAGAGTTGCGCCATCACCTCGAGTGGGTCTACAGGATTTTCTGATCTCATCAGCTTCTGCCGCATATCCAGGTTGCTGCTATGCAAAGAGACGTAAAGCGGGCTGATGTGCTGCTCGCAGATCCGTTCCAGGTCTTGCTGGTTAAGATTCGTAAGCGTGATGTAATTCCCATAGATAAAGGAATGCAGGTAATCGTCGTCTTTGACATACAGGCTGGGACGCAAAGCTTGCGGCAGTTGATCGATAAAGCAGAAGATGCAATGATTTTGGCAATCCCGGTGTTGATACTCTTCCGGAATTATGCCCAGAGCTTTGGCTGTTTCGCGGTAGATGGTGATCTCTCTTGGTTGAGCTGCGGGATTTTCCAACACAAAATCCAGGCGAAAATCCGAAGCATAAAATTCCAGATCCCAAAAATCTCTGATATTCATGTTGTTCAGGGAGACGATCTTATCACCGCTCTTAAAGCCAGCTTCCCAAGCCAGACTGCCTGTTTCTACTGCTTTGATTTTTAATGGCATTACAGGATTTCGACCGGTACTTTGAGATGAAAGCAGCTGCCTCCACCTACTTGCGATGTTGCGCTGATCTCACCACCCAAAAGCTCGATGATCTTGCTGGATATGCCCAAACCCAGCCCCATACCGGGATAGGCGCGCGTAACGCTATTGTCGGCTTGCTCAAATGCTTCAAAGATGATTTTTAGGTATTTCGGCTCGATCCCGCAGCCGGTATCTTCCACTTCGATATTCAGCCAAGCCTCTTCCCCAGTCCGGCGCATCAGAGCTACTCGCAACGTCACCGACCCCGATACCGTAAACTTGATAGCATTGGAAAGAATAAAGCTGAGCACACGTTCGAGTTTCTCAATATCGAGTCTCGCCCGAGGCAGGTTTCCCTGAACCTGCAGAATGGGTTTGAGGTTTTTATGCGCAATCTGCGGCCGATAGTGATTCCATATACGCTCAAAAAAATCACTGAGATTGCATTCCACGGGATTAAGCTGGGTTTTCTTCATCTGTAAATTGGAGAGATCCAGCAAGTTTCCGATCATCGCCAGCAATTTGTTGCCACTTTCGAGGATCACATCCACATAGTCCGCTTGCTTGGCATCCAGCTCTGTGTTTTTCAGCATTTGCGCAAAGCCCATAATGGCATTCATCGGAGTTCGTATTTCATGGCTCACATTGGAGATAAAGGCATTTTTCGCTTTCCTGTAGCTATCCGCACTATCGGGTGTAGGGTAGATTGTAGGAGACTTTCGTCTCTGGCGATAAAGCCTTTTTTTGTGGTGCTTTTTCATGTATTCCTGATTCTGTCATAATGGTATTTAAAGCGTTTGATCCCCTCAAAGATGGTGCGCGCCAAACGTTGCTGATACTCATCGTTGACCAGGAGTCGTTCTTCTTCGGGATTAGAGATGAAGCCCAGTTCGATCAAAACCGATGGCATAAAAGCACCTCTGAGCACATAGAAATTTGCCTGTTTTACTCCTCTGTCATAAGTTTTGGAACCGGCAATCAGGTTTTGTTGCACGTTGCTGGCTAAGTCATTACTGCTTTCCAGATGCTCAGTCTGACTCAGATCGCTGAGGATAAAATCCAGATCATCATATTTGCTCCGGGCTGAGGCACCACCTTCATAGAGTTCTACCACTTGGTTTTCGAGAGCTTCCACCGCTCTGGCATCTGAAGTCATTGCCGTGGCCAGATAGTAGGTCTCGGCGCCACACGAGGAGGAACTCTTGGAGGCATTGGCATGGATGCTGATAAAAAGGTCTGCCTTGTGTTCATTGGCAAATCTGGTGCGATCTCCCAGAGAGACAAAGCGGTCATCACTTCTGGTCATCAATACTTTCACGCCCAATTCGTTTTCCAAAAGCTGCTTCAATTTGAGCGCAACGGCCAGATTGATATCCTTTTCCTGAGCTTTGAGCTTTTTACCTACCGCACCGGGATCTTTCCCGCCATGCCCGGGATCCAGGACTATCACCTGCACGCTGTGATCCACTGGTTTTTTGATCTGCAGAGTACCTATGTGATATTCGGCGTCTCCGGCAAAGTGAAGCGGGATATGTTCGGAGAGGAATACCACCGGCAAATAGTAATCAGCAGCTATCCTTTGCAGCGGATAATGCATGTTGTAAGATTCTATCTTGTAGCTGTAATAAGAGCTATCTTCCAAAAAGATAAAGGTTTCCCCATAGATATGCAGATATAGCCTTTGATCATGCCGCTCCTGTTTGTTGATGCATCTGAGGATGGGGCTAAGGTCCCTGATTGAGACATAGTTTATGCCATCAATTTCCTTCTCCTCAATCTCATATCTGAGCCCTTCTTCTTTTATTTCAATGCTGATTGCCGCCAGTTGCGAGCTGATCATTACCAAGATCAACCACCATAATATTTTTCTCATTTAAATTCTCCGGTTTGGGCTATGCTTTGTGATTCATAAGTGACAAAATCTGGAGTCCAGGAGTCATCACTGCTTAATTCTTGGGTATAGATATGGGTAAAACCAAGAGCTTGTGCCACATCGAGCACCGCTTGATACTCTGCGGTTGTGATACCCCGATTCAGCTCCGGATACTCTTTTGCCCTGCCCGCAGGATAGTATTGCGCCATCAGACTAAGCGGCAGATCGGGGCCAAATTCATCAGCCAATAAACGCAGACTGTTTTGCGTGCCCGCCAAAGCATGGGGCAAAACCAGAAGTCTTACCAGCACACCCTTTTGGGCAATACCCTCTGCATCCAGCTGCAGAAAACCGCATTGCGAGACCATCTCACGCAAAGCATTCAGAGCCACAACCGGGTAATCTCCGGCCCCGGAATACTTCTTTGCGTAAACGGGATGGTAATATTTAAAATCCGGTAGATAGATATCTATGAGTCCCTTCATTTGTTGCAGAGAGCTCACCTTCTCATAGCCACTGCTATTCCACAGGACGGGGATTGTCAGCCGGTCTGCTTTGGCTTGGGCGATAATTTCTCTTAAGATCATACTATAGTGCGTGGGAGTTACCAGGTTGATATTATGCGCACCTTGCTGCTGAAGCGTGTAAAACAGGCTGAGCAATTCATTGGTGCTGATGCTTCGCCCCTGCCCTTGAAGGCTGATTTTGTAGTTCTGACAAAAGACGCAGCGCAGATTACAATGCGAAAAGAAGATCGTTCCACTCCCCCGCGTGCCGGAGATGGGAGGTTCTTCTCCAAAATGCAATTGGGCAAGATTGATGCAGAGCTCTGTTCCCGCTTGGCAATATCCCTTTGCCCGCGTGCGATCTATCCGGCATTCCCGGGGACATATCGCACAAGAGTGGAATTCAGATAGATTCACAATCGAAAAGCTCCCGGCAATAGCTCTGAGATTGTGGATTCGATAGTTTCCAGACGCGATGCATAAACTATTCTGAGATCATCGGCAAATTCGCTGATCACCTGACGACATGCTCCACACGGAGGGAAGAGCTTGTCGCTATCCACATAGATGGCCAGTGCGACAAACTCCCGCTGCCCTTCACTCACTGCTTTGAAGAGGGCAACTCGTTCGGCACAGAGTGTCAGCGAATAAGAAGAATTCTCGATATTGCAGCCCGTGAAGATGCTGCCATCTTTGCATAGCAACGCACTCCCCACCCGATATCCCGAATAGGGAGCATAAGCTTTTTCGGCAGTCTCTTTGGCTCGTTCCAACAGAGCATTCAAGTTGTATGTCATATAACAGCTCCTAAGCTAATAGGGAAAGGATGAGCCCCCCCGCAATCACAGAAGAGATCTGTCCCCCCACATTCACACTGACAGCAGGCATCAAAAGGAAATTGAAGGGATCCTCTTTTTGTCCCATCTGATGTATGACTCGGGCACTCATGGGAAAAGCAGAGATGCCACAGGCTCCGATCATGGGATTTACCTTCCCCTTGCGGATGAGATTCAATAGCTTAGCAAAGATTACTCCTCCTGCGGTATCAAAGATAAAAGCCACCAAACCTAACACCAGGATAAAGAGAGTCTGCGGACGCAAGAAGTATTCTCCCTGCATCTTGCTGGCTATTGTAAGCCCCAAAAGGATGGTTACGATATTCCCCAATTCATTTTGTGCAGATTTGGCAAGACTATCCAATACCTTACACTCGCGCAAAAGATTGCCAAACATCAAAAAACCAATCAGTGCTAAAGACGCTGGCACAAAGGTCCCAGCTACGATAGTTATGGCAATGGGAAAGATTATTTTTACGGTTTTCGATACATCGCCCGAATGGTAATCCATGCGAATCTGCCGCTCTTTTTTGCTGGTGAGAGCTCGAATCACCGGAGGTTGGATGATGGGCACCAACGCCATATAGGAATAAGCTGCCACCGAGATGGGACCCAACAGATCCGGCGCAAAACGATTTGCCACATAGATCGAGGTAGGTCCATCCGCAGCACCGATAATCCCGATTGAAGCCGCTTCTTTAATATCAAAACCCCAAGCCGCAGCAATTACGATCGTTACAAAAATCCCAAATTGTGCCGCAGCTCCAAAAAGCAGCATAAAAGGATTCTTGAGCAAAGGAGTGAAATCTATCATCGCACCAATGGCGATAAAGATCAAGAGTGGAAACAATTCTGTATCTATTCCGGCGTGAAAAAGCACCGTTAAAGGACCTTGTTCTCCAATCGCTGCCGAAAACGGAATATTCGCTAAAATTGTGCCAAAACCGATAGGCAAAAGCAAAGCCGGTTCATATTTTTTTACTATGGCCAGCCAGATCAACACTAATCCCACTATGATCATAATCATCTGACTCAGTTGAAACTGCAGCAGCGCAGAAAACATTGTCTCCATCCATACTCCACTTGTTTATTATTTATTTTGCAGACTATTTTATCATAGCTTTTTTGTCAAGTCTGCCGTGTTTTAGACCTTAACTTAAGTTTGCCATCCAGCGCTTTGAGGATAACCTGCCATAAGATTGAAGATAGTAAAGGTCTCACACAGATTACAGAGATTTCACAGATTTTTTTATAAGAAGAGGTTATCCGTTATGCGTTAGCCGTTA
>JARRCD010000040.1 GCA_029982875.1 Candidatus Cloacimonadota bacterium
ACTCGGGGGATGATGTGGGCTTCGTGCATAATGCTATCTAAAATGTCGTTCCTACGGAACTCGGGGATGATGAGAGCGTCTTACGACATGCTATCTGAAATGCCGTCTCGATGGGACTCGGGGGATGGTGGAGGTGCTTTGCGGGATGCTATCTGAAATGCCGCCCCGACGGGACTCGGGGATAACGGATAACAGATAACGCATAACGCATAACGGATAACGCATAACGCATAACGGATAAACTCTCCTTATAAAAAAATCTGTGAAATCCCTGTAATCTGTGTGAGACCTTTGCTATCTTCAATGCCGACCTACTTTGCTCAAAGAAAACAAGGCAAGCGGCTGCAGCTGGTTGTGCTTTTTGAACAGTCTCCGCTTATAGAATTCCAGCCTGATAAAGATTTACATTGACAAAAGAACTTTCAGATTTTATCTTGGTGACCTAAAGAAAAGTGGAGTTGATAATGTCTGCAATAGCGATTTTGGGATGTATGTGGGGTGATGAGGCAAAGGCGAAGATAGTTGACTATCTGGGAGATAGAGCAGATTATGTGGTTCGCTTTCAAGGGGGCAGCAATGCTGGCCACACCATAGTATTGGAGGGGCAGAAATATGTCTTTCACAGTGTCCCCTCTGGGATTTTGTATCCTAAAACCAAGTGTTTGATCGGGCCGGGTGTAGTAATTGATCCACTCGATCTGGTACAAGAAATACAAGATCTGGAAGCTTGCGGTTTGAATTTTGCCAAGCGCTTGATTATCGATGAAAAAGTGGGGATAGTCTTACCTTTGCACCAGACTCTTGACGATAACAATGAAGCGCAGTTAAAAGCGGCAAAGATTGGCACCACCAGACGAGGCATCGGACCTGCATATGCCGACATGACAGCCCGCAGTGGGATCAGGCTGGGGGATCTGGCTCATCCTGCATATCTCAAGCAGCGTTTAAGGGAGCTGTATCTTTACCACGGGCTTAGTTCCCATAAAGATGCGATCCAGCATGATTATGCCCAGCTCAGAGAAGCCTGGAAGTCTTTGCAACAGTATACCGCATCGGTGGAGAACATTCTGCATGAGGCCAGAATATCCGGCGCAAATATATTGTTTGAAGGTGCGCAAGGTTCGCTGTTGGATCGGATCTGGGGTAGCTATCCATACGTCACGTCATCAAATACGATAGTGGATGCGATTGGCATCGGCAGTGGGTTTTCAGCGCGGTTATTAGATGAGGTTTTAGGCGTATTTAAAGCTTACGCAACCAGAGTGGGAGAAGGTCCTTTCCCTACTCAGATTGAAGGCCCTTTAGCAGATAAGATTCGGCAGCAAGGCCATGAATTTGGTGCGACTACAGGCCGTCCCCGCAGAATTGGGCATTTTGACGCTGTGATGGCAGCCTATACGGCTCGTCTGAATACACTTGACGGCATAGCACTTACGCTTTTGGATGTACTCTCCGGGATTGAGGAACTCAAGGTCTGCGTTGGTTACAAATACAAATCCCGGGTGCTGACCACGCCGCTGGCACATCCGTTGGAATTGAGCAAAGTGGAACCCTTGTATTTGGACCTACAGGGTTGGGATGCTGATCTAAGTAAGGTGCGTAGTTTGGATACCCTTCCCCACAATGCCCGAATATATCTTGAGGCAATAGAGGATTTGCTGAAATTGCCAATCAAGATAGTTTCTGTGGGCAGGGAGCGGAATCAGACCTTTAAAACAAGCTTTGAATAAAGGAGTAAGCATGAGACTTAGTCTGATTATTTTGTGTCTGATGCTGTTAGGCAGCTTGAGCGCTCAAAGCGCAGATACCTTATATGTACTTTCAGCGCCCCAATTTACCAATCCCTTTTATAAGGCTTTTTCTCAGAACTATCTTGGCGTGGAAGCTGCCGGGCGGGGATACACCTCAGCGGCATTGCTGGGAACAGCACAAAACGCTTTGATCAATCCTGCCACGATGATGGTGGATTCAGCAAGAGTATTTACCGAGATCAATATCAAGCCACCGGTGGAAGCGGAAGGTTTGATTTTTGACAGTCGTTACAGTTCGCCAATGCCTTTTGCCCTGACTGGGATCAGCTTTTCTTTGGGCAAAAAAATGGCCGCTGCGATCTGCTATAGTAATCCCAAGTCTTTGGTGCTGGACGATTTTTCCCTCATCATCAATCAAGGTGCGGCGCTGGTAAGCTGGGTTCCCAAATACTATTTGCATCAGATTAGTGCCATCAGCAGCTATGACTTGACCCCGCAAATCAAGCTGGGTCTATCTATACACAATCAAATTCACTATGTGGATGATGTGATATTTTTACACACTTACGATAGAGTGCAGGAATACAATTATGCTCTAAGATTTCAGCCGGGAGTGCTTTATCACGGGAAAGCGCTGGCTTGGGGTCTTTCCGCAATTATCCCTACTCAGATGGATTGGGACCTTACCTACGCAAATTATGACGTAGAATTACCCCTTGAGCTTAGCACTGGCTTAAGCTATACGATAGATAACTACCGTTTTGCTACAGACTTCAATTTCAGTCAGGATTCTACGTTTGATGACAGCTTTTCCGATCGCTATTCTTTCCACCTGGGTGCAGAACAGCGGAATGGGAACAAGATCCTCCGTGCGGGCTACTTTTTTGCCTCCAACGTCTGGGACGGGCAGGTCCTTTTGCCCGAGAATACCGGCGCTAATGCGGATAGTTCAATCTTTTGGCAGAATGTATCTCCGACCTTACCGGTGAAGGACAATGCACAACACTTCATCAGTGCCGGTTATGGTTATTTGTTTCGGGATGGCAGCCTCAATTTATCCGGGCTTGGCTGTGTGGCGGGCGGGACCAAGACCGTTCAAATTAACCTGAGTTTGAGCTTGTATCTCAATGCCTTCAAACGGGAAGACTTTCTCAAATTCAGATGAGATATCCCAGCGTACAGATCAGAGCCATAGATGGTTACCAGCTTCCTGTCATTGAAGAAGCCGTAAGGGAGTGGTTTGACGCCCTGAGTCAACCCAAATTTAAGCGGAGTAAGAGAGTTTTGATCAAACCCAATTTGTTGGGCGCTTATCACCCTGATCGGGCAGTAACTACGCATCCGGTAGTATTGGAAGCAATCATACGCTACTTCTTGGCTCACCATCAGGAGGTCTGGCTGGGGGATAGCCCGGGAGGCACAGTGCCGGTCACTACGGTATGGGAACGCTGTGGCTTGCAGGATTTGGCAGACCGGTATCCGATCAAACTGGTGAATCTCTCGACGTCCGGATTTCGGGAATTAAAGTCAGACGGGATTTCCATCAAAATCTCAGAACTCCTTTTTCAATGCGGAATCGTAATCAACGTTGGCAAATACAAGACTCATTCCCTGATGGCTTTTACCGGAGCACTCAAAAACCTCTATGGCTTGATCCCGGGCATGGTCAAAAGCGAATATCACCGGCTCTATCCGGATACTCAGAGCTTTGCAAACTTATTGGTGGCGCTTTACAAACTTTGCCAATCCAAGATAACATATAGCATCATCGATGGCATTGTTGGTATGGACAAAGCGGGGCCCTCGGCTGGCAATCCCAGAGCTTTTGGTCTCTTGATGGGATCGGAGAGTATCCCCGCATTAGACACCGTGGCAGCCCGGATGATGGGTTTTGCATTATCTGATGTGCCCTATCTGTGGGGAGCATTGCATCACGATGGCATCTTGCCTTCCCGGATTGTGGTGCCTCACAGCTTTGCACATTACCGGATTCCGGATGCTGAGATTAAAGTGGTAAAGATGCGAACGCAAACCCTGCAATATATACCAAGACCGCTGCGCTTTGTCTTCCGGAAATTATATTATGGCTATCCCGTGATCAGTAATCGGTGCATAAAATGCGGGATATGCGTTGCATCCTGCCCGGTCAAGGCAATCAATTGGCAAGAAGATGGCTTTCCCAAAATCGACAAAAACGCATGCATCCGGTGTATGTGTTGCCACGAGCTCTGCTCCCAACAGGCTATTGATATTCATAGGTCCTTTGTCGCCAGTAGGTTTATGTGATGAGAACCAAAGGTAAAGACAGCCCCAAAATCGTCTGGTACATATTTTTTCTGGCCTTACTGCTACTCTTTCTATGGATTACGGTTACCGGAAGAAACAGCTTTTTAAATACCTACAAATTGCGCAGGAAAGTGGAGAAACTGGAACTGGAGACCAGCCGCTTGAAAGCCGTGAATGACTCCCTGGCCAATGAGAACGCCCGCCTCAAGACCGATCCGCAAGCCGCAGAAAAGGCAGCGCGAGAAGAATTTGGCCTCACTAAACCAGATGAAAAGGTATTCCGCTTTGTTCCGGCAAAGGATGATGATTGATGGCCAGGACCTTTGATATTGCGAAGATGACTGCATTGGATGCCGAGACCTTGGCGCAAATCCGCTCCTTAGCTTACGAGATCTTCAATCGGAGCAGTCAAACCCGTGCAAAGCAGATCGATACTTTGATCTCAAACGTGATCTATCATCGCGAAGTTATTCAAGACAACGACCTCTTTGCCGCTTCGGTGGCTGTGTTTTTTGATAGCGCTTTCTCTTGCATCCTGTCCCAAAAGGTATTACGCAAGAGTGAACTCTACAACTTCTTTGTTATCCTGAATCATCTCCCGGTGCTGGAAAGCTCATCCTTCTATGCTGAAGCTCTCCAAATCCTGGCCCCCTTCTTTCGCAGTGATCCTTCCTTGATCAAGCTCTTTGACCGGCTCCAGCTTCTGTGTGTCTATATCATGATAGGATATTTTGATGCCGCCCAAGAAATTGCCGCTGAATTGGAGGGGAAGGTTAGTGCGAAGCATCTCTGCTTTTATGCTATGTACCAATTAAGTAAGTATCAACTGCATAGTGCTGCTTCGGAGGTGGCATATATGTTGAAATTGCTTTTGGACTTGGCCACGCAGGTCTGCGATCAGGATGGTCCGGAAGCTACTTTGTATCTTATCACGCACTGGCTTTTCTCCCTCAAATGGTTTAAGTCCAGCAAGTACTACAAAGCCCTGTTATATAACCTCTATGAAGATATCCATCAACAAAAAGGCCTCAATGCAGCAATGATTGGTTATGAATTGTATTCTCTGGATGATAAGCAGGTATCCCCTCCGGAGAAAATGCGCTACTATCAAGACTTGATCCAATATCAGGATTACATCCTGAATTCACGTCAATTGCACTCTTTGCACTTCTTTGCCGGAAACTATCTCAGCGGGGTGCAAAAGGAATTCAGAGCCTCCATTCAAAGCTTCAAGGCTTCAAATTACTACCTGCATAAGTGTTGGGAACGCTTGATCGGGATCTCAAAGTACATGCGGCTGCATAGTAATCCCAATAATTACAAACTGGGCATGAACTATCTGGACGAGCAATTCATGCAGCTGTCAAATCAAACCAGCTTGAGAAATAACAGCTATGTAGAGAACCTCCAGATGAATTTTGATAAGATAGAAGAATTGTATAAGGAGGTAGGAGAGCTTTCGCTAACGGATTCTCTTACCGGACAGCGCAATCGGCGTTTTATGGATAACAATCTCTTGCAGATGATAGCTTTGGCAGCCCGACACAATGCGCCGGTTTGCTTTGCGATTATGGATATTGATTATTTCAAAGAAATCAATGATACCTTTGGTCATCTTGCCGGAGATAGTATTTTAGCGGAATTAGGCAAGATGCTTTCCAAGGAATTCCGGCAGAGCGATATCATCATCCGTTATGGGGGAGATGAGTTTCTGCTGGTGCTCTTTGATACTGAACCAAAGAGCTGTAAAATTATCCTGCAAAACTTCTGCAACAAGATCGACAAGTACCCGTTTAAATACAAACGCAAGAAGATCCATATCACCTTGAGTATCGGGGGTTGGTGTGAAACTCTATGCAAGACCTACCAGCTTCATGAACTCGAAGACCTCATCAGCAAAGCAGATCTTGCCTTATACAAAGCTAAGGAAGCCGGTCGCAATTCGGTAAATATTCTCTTCTAAAAAGATTTCATGCTTGACATTTATCTCAGCCCCAGATTTTTTATTTCTCAAAGGAGTTTGCCATGGCAAAAATAGTAGTAAAGAACCTCAACAAGTACTATGATAACGGTTTTCACGCCGTGAAAGATGTGAATTTTGTAGCCGAAGACAAGGAATTTATGGTCCTTGTGGGACCCTCGGGATGCGGGAAAACCACAGTCTTGCGCTTGATTGCCGGCCTGGAGGAAATATCCAGTGGAGAAATCTACATCGGAGAAAATCTGGTGAATAATAAACCGCCCAAAGAGCGTGATATTGCTATGGTATTTCAGAATTACGCCCTGTATCCGCACATGACCGTATTTGACAACATGGCATTTGCCCTCAAAATGCGGGGAGAAAACAAAGCTGAAATCAAGAAAAAAGTAGACGAATCTGCAGCCCTTCTAGGCATCGAAAGCATGATGAAGCGTAAACCAGGTCAGCTCTCAGGCGGACAGCGTCAGCGGGTGGCTTTGGGGCGTGCCATTGTGCGTAATCCTAAAGTGTTCCTCTTTGATGAACCTTTGTCCAATCTCGATGCCAAACTGCGCGTAGCCATGCGGGCAGAGATCGTGAAATTACACGGAACACTGGAAAACACCATGATCTATGTAACTCATGATCAGGTGGAAGCCATGACCATGGCAGACCGGATCGTAGTGATGAAAGACGGCGTGATCCACCAGATAGATACTCCTTTGCAGATATACAACCATCCTGCCAATGTTTTTGTGGCTGGCTTTATCGGGAGTCCTGCGATAAACATGGTTACCGGAAAACTGAGTACGATGGATGGTAATCTGGTCTTTGACAGCGGTGACTATCAGCTTAAACTCACGCCCGAGCTGCAAGACAAACTGAAAAATTACGAGAATAAAGCTATTATTATGGGAATCCGTCCGGAAGATATCTACGATGCCAGGCATGACAGCATGGCCGAATTTCCCCAGCAATTTACCCCTACCTGTGATCTGGTTGAGCCTCTCGGCAGCGAATTTCACGTGGTCCTCAAGACCAAACAATATAGCTTCGTAGCCAGACTTGATCCTAAGGAATTACCCCAGATAGGGCAGGAATTGCCGGTTAGCGTAGATATGGTCAAGGCCCACTTCTTTGATCCTGAAAGCGAAGAAACCCTGATCTGAGGCCATGAAACAAGCTTTGATCCTGATCTTGTTCTTATCAGGATCCGCTTTTGTGTTTGCCCTGGGTTTTTCGGCTTCTGCAAATGCCTTGGGTGGTCTTTCGTTGCTCTCAGATTCTGTAGCAGATGCCAATATTTCCCCCGTATCCCTTGCCACCGGCTTAAATAGCTACTATTATCGTCCCTTCAATACGCCTGGAATTGCTATTTACGGGATAAACAGCGCTATCAGTAGAAAATTTCTGCATATTGCCCTGGGGAATTCCTATCTCTATCACAAGGATTATACCAGACACAATCCCTATTTGAATATAAATGTGCAGTACTCTGGTCTGTGCTTGGGAGGCACCGGACATCTACTCTATGATTCGATCCAGGATCGCGATGGAGAATATGAATACTGCTATGATTTGGGCATGGCTTACAGACTCGATCGATATGCGGCAGAGCTGAAAGCCTTGCGCATCGGTAGCGAGGACAAGCAATATAGCTTCAGCTTGAGGCATAGCCTTACGCAGGATGTAAACGCAGCCCTGGCCTATGTAATGCAAGATGAATTTGCGGATTACTTACTTGCCGGCATCAAAACCGATATTTCGGATCATATTAGCCTGACTGCTTCCTGGCAAAACAAACCAAGTCGCTTCGGTTCAGGCCTCACAGTGGGTCTGGATAGATTAAGCATTAGCTATTCCATCCGTACTCATCCTGAACTCAATTACAGCCATGCTTTTGGCTTGGAATTGGCTTGGTGAAAATTGCTCTCGCATTGCTGCTCGGCCTCTGTGTTTTTTGCCTCTATGGAGAAGAGCCAGAGGATGATCTCACCACCATCACAGAGCTGAATCTGGATCAGCTGGCAGATGATAATGCGCAGACAACTTATCGGCGCTTTGATCCTTTTGAGGCAGCACTTTCCAGCGCCTGGCATCTGGGTGAAGATGGTTATCTACTCTCCTATCTCCAGGTAAAATCCAGGGATTTCGCTTTGCGGGGGAGCCTGAAACAAACAGAGCTCAAGCAGGCAAATCTTCAGTTTAAGTATCACTCCACCTTGACCTTGGGCTACTTCCGTCCGGCTTTGGGGCAAGGCTTGGTCTTGGCAAAAAGTAATAATACGCCTTATCTGGGGAATCCACCCGCTGCTCAAAGCTATGCTCCCTTGGGCCTGGCTGGCAGACTATCCTATAAGCAGTGGAAGGGATTGGCTTTGGTCTCTGCGCAGGCTCGCGCCGTTATTCTCGACGAGGGGAAAATCTCCAGCCTGCCTAAAACCAAGAAAGATTATCTGGCCAACACTATCGAAGATATCAGGGCGCTGAGCTTGTGGTATGAAGCTGCAAATTGGCATTTGGGCGGGCTGGTGTATCGGCAGGAATATGACCGAGGTTTTGTGGATAGTGGGGCGGATTCGCTAATCTGGGTAGAGACCCTTTTTGCTAAAGCTAATTTTGGCCTTCACGAATTCGGTCTGGAGACAGCCCGGCAAAAAGAGGATATCGCACTCAAAGCAGCCTGGACGATGCGCAGTGGAGCTTACTGGCATCGGTGGCGATATTCCTATATTGGTCAATATCAGCTCCCCGCTTATGCCGCCAAGACAATGCAAATCAGCAATCTGGATGAACGGGAAGAGATAAGTACCGAATTTGGCTATGCACCGCTGCCCTCGCTGGAGATTAAGGCAGCCGCGATCTTGAACCGCAGATTGGGAGATCTCTCTGATCCGGCGTGGCTATCTCAGAGTAGCATTAGACTGACATACCACGATAGCGATAGCCAGATTTCGGGCACCCTCAAAGTTATTGATCGTGAAATCCTGAGCGCTATCGACAGCACCTATACCAGTAGCATTCCCTTGCATTACCGGATTCAGATTCGAGGCTATCAGCAAGTATTTCCGCACTGGAGGCTGCAGCTGAACGCCCGCTATCATTATCAAGAGAAAAATGCCGCACTTGCTTCAGGATTCTGGTGGCAACAGGATCTTTGTTATATAAGTCCAAAATGGGAGCTGAGCTTGGGCTATGCTATCGGGAATAGTGCAAATTTTCGCATGATAATCGAGGATGATAGCTCACTGGGTTATGATAGCATAGGCAAACATTCGCTGAGGACAGACCTTTGTACATCCTACAACGCGGGATTTGGCAAAATACAAGCCCGGTGGCTACAGAGCTTGAAAGAGCCTTTTCAAAGCAAAGTCACGCTACAATTGGCTCTAAGGCTTGCCTCATCAAAGTAAACCCAGGATTTTGTCTATCTCCCTTTGAGCGGGAAAGCTAAGTCTTCCTTGCTTAATGGCTTCGCTCCAGCATTGCGCCTCGCAGGCGTAATGGTGGCGTAATGCTGGAGCAATGCGGGGAAGGGTGAGGGGTATATGTACAGGCGGTCGCTGTACCGCCTATTCATTTTGGTGAGATGGCGAGCGATTAAATGGATAAGATGATAGGCGGTCGGCTTTAGCCACCGTATCCCATGCGATCATAATCTGGCAATAAGATGATAGGCGGTCGGCTTTAGCCACCGTACCCCATGCGATCAGAACCTGGGAATAAGATGATTTCCGGTCGACTTTAGTCACCGGCAAAAGTAGTAATTATGGAACGAGATATCTCAGCACAGATTCATGCAAGCAGTCTTTCCGATTTTTGGGCACCCGCCTGTGGCTGCACAAAGGCAGCGGATAAATTTTCGTCTGGGACAGGTTATATACCCAGTTTTTGGCACGCGGCCTTGGCTGCTTCCTGGTGGGCTGCTTTTTTGGTATTGCCTTTGCCGGTGCAGCTGAACTTATTGCCAATATGCACTTTGACGATGAAAAGCTTATGGTGTTCCGGCCCTTCTTCGCCGATAGTCTCATATATTGGCGGTTCCTGATTGTGCCCTTGCATATATTCTTGCAGGATAGATTTGTAATTCACCAATTCATCGCGGGTAACGATTTGTTCGTAGTTTGCGAGGATGTGATTCTTGATAAATCTGGTAGCTGCGGCGATGCCGCTATCCAGATAGATGGCACAGATCAAAGCTTCCATGCTGTCGGACAGGATGGATGGTTTTTGGGCTCCGCCGGAAGCCGCTTCCTCTGCACTCAGAAGTAGATATTTGCCCAGATCGAGATTATTTGCCTTGAGGGTAAGATAGGTTTCGGATACTATTTTAGATTTCAGTTTGGAGAGTTTGCCTTCCTGCTCATTGGGGTGTCTGGTGAAGAGTTCTTTGGCTACCACAAAGCCCAGGATGCTATCTCCCAAAAACTCCATGCGTTCAAAGGGAGAGGGTATTTTGTGGTCGTTGAAGTGTCTTCTGAGATAGGATTTGTGGGTGAGAGCTGCTTTGAGCAAAGTAAGGTCATTGAAGTTGTAATCAAAGCGTTTTTGCAGTTGCGAGAGGCTTTTCTCCCATTTTGGATATGCTTCCGGCATTCCTTTGCCATTGAAGTATTCGAGGATTTGGGCAATCATCTTTTGCAATTTTATACTCATTTCATATACTGAGGTCCTGCAGAATTAAGCTGCAGCAGTTAACCTTGCTAATCTCTGTTAATTACTGATAGCGCTTTAAGATAATGGCGCTATTGTGTCCTCCGAAGCCCAGAGAATTTGAAAGGGCAATGTTTACTTCTTGTTTGACCGCAGATCCTGGAGTAAAATCCAGATCACACTCAGGATCGGGATTGACGAGATTCATGGTGGGGTGGATAATTCCGGTTTCGATGCTCTTCAGGCAGACGATAGCTTCAATACCGGCAGCTGCACCCAGCATGTGACCGACCATAGATTTGGTGGAATTGATCTTCACTTTATATGCTCTGGCGCCAAAGGCGGTTTTGATGGACTTGGTTTCGCCTTTATCATTGAGCGGGGTAGAAGTGCCATGTGCATTGATATAATCAATATCTTCGGTAGAGAGTCCGGCGTCTTTAATGGCCATGAGAATGGCGCGGGCACTCCCTTCTCCATCTTCTGTGGGGGCAGTAATGTGATAGGCATCTCCGCAAGCACCATATCCGGCGAGCTCTCCATAGATCTTGGCTCCGCGTGCCTTGGCATGCTCTAATTCTTCCAATACGAGGATGGCAGCACCTTCGCTCATGACAAAGCCATCACGTTCCTTATCAAAGGGGCGGGAAGCAGTTTTGGGATCGTCATTGCGGGTAGAAAGAGCCCGCATGGCGGAAAAACCGCCAACGGCCAAGGGAGTTACCGCAGCTTCGGTGCCCCCTGAAAGCACGATATCGGCATCTCCATACTGAATGGAGCGCAGGGCTGTACCCAGCGCATGATTTGCACTGGCACAAGCACTCATAACGTTAAAATTGATACCTTTGAAATTATGCTCGATACTGATGTGAGCTGCTGCAATATTACCAATCATCTTGGGGATGAAGAAGGGGCTGATGCGGCGGGGTCCTTGGGTGTGGCATTTTACACATTCTTCTTCAAAGGTCTGGATGCCCCCAATTCCGGCGCCGGTGATTACTCCGGTGCGGTCCGGATCGAAATTTCCGCGTTCCAGGCCAGCATCTTTTATCGCTTCACGAGCAGCGATCATGGCATATTGGGCATACAAATCCTGCTTGCGGATTTCTTTATGATCAAAGTGATCTTCAGGGTTATAGTTTTTTACTTCAGCGGCTATTCTGACTGGTAAATCGGTGGTATCAAAGTGTGTTATCATATCCACACCATTTATTCCACTTACCAGGCTCTGCCAAGTCTGGGCTACATTGTGTCCTACGGGTGTAATTGCACCCATTCCAGTAATCACAACTCTTTTTTTTGTCATATATACCTCTATAATGGCTGCTTAATCAAGCACTATGTTTAGCTGAGTCATCACTTCTGCGTTTCCTCAGCCAAAGGTATGAATTCTGATATCATGGAATCAATCCTGATATCAAAGCTATCAGGATTGATTCATCAGTGAATCTCGCTTAAGCGAGCTTTTCTTTGAGATAATCGATGGCTTGGCCAACGGTACGAAGTTTATCCTGATCTTCATCAGGAATAGTAAGACCAAATTCATCTTCAAAAGCCATTACCAGCTCCACTGTATCCAGCGAGTCAGCACGCAAGTCTTCGATGAAATTTGCTTCAGGAACGATCTGAGCTTCTTCTACACCCAGCTTGTCCATTACGATCTGTTTTACTTTGGCTTCAATATCCATTGTTCCTCCTATGTTATTGAAGAGTATTTATTTGGGGTAAATTAGTGCATGGTCAGACCACCATCAACTGCGATGGTCTGACCGGTAATATAAGCGCTATCCTCAGAGGCCAAAAACATGCAAAGCTTGGCAACATCTTCTGGCGAACCCATTTTCCCCAGCGGGATGGCTTTGCCATAGCTGCTGCGAACTTCGTCACTTAAAGTAGCGGTCATGTCAGTCTCGATAAAACCTGGTGCTATGGCATTGACGCGGATGTTGCGACTGGCAAATTCCTTGGCGCAACTTTTGGTGAAAGCAATCATGCCACCTTTGGAGGCTGCGTAATTTGACTGCCCGGCATTACCCATCAGACCAATTACACTGGCAATATTGATGATGCTGCCCTTTCTGGCCTTCATCATGTGCCTAAAAGCCTTTTGCGTGCAGATGAAAGTGCCTTTGAGATTGATATCCAGCACCATCTGCCATTCTTCTTCCTTCATGCGCAAGAGGAGATTGTCACGCGTGATTCCGGCGTTATTTATTAAAGTGTCTATTTTGCCATGCTGCTTAACGATTGTGGCAAAAAGCTCTTCCATCCCCTTGGCATCGGTTACATTGCCCACATAAGCATAGGCCTTGCAGCCGTCGTCTTTGAGGTAGTCAAGGGCTTGCTGCACAGCTTCTTCATTTAGATCAATCAGCACAACCGTTGCCTGCGCTGCTCCAAAAAGCCTGGCTATCGTAAGACCAATGCCACGGGCACCACCGGTAATCACTATCACTTGTCTCGAAAAATCATGCATTATCTATTCCTTATCCAAATTCTGAAGTGCTATATGCTGAATGCTATTCAGTTCAGCACCTTTTCCAATTCAGCGATATCCACTATTCGATCAAGAGAATAGACCTCTGCTTCTTTGTCAATCTTCTTAATCATGCCGCTGAGCACTTTGTTTGGTCCAAATTCGATATACCGCTGTACTCCAGCTTCTTTCATAAAGTTTACGGATTCAACCCAGCGGACAGGGGAAATAATCTGTTTGCCGAGTTTTTCACGGGCTACATTGCCATCCGCTGAGGCCTTGGCGTCCAGATTGGATACCACGGGGGTCCGCCCGGGGTGAAAGCTGAATTTACCCATTTCTTCGATCAACCAGGTGCTGGCTTTAGCCACCAAAGGCGTGTGAAAGGGGCCGCCCACGACCAAGGGGATACAGCGTTTGGCACCTTTTTCCTTAGCCAGTGCCATAGCCTTGGTCACGCCTTCCTTGGTGCCTGAAATTACAGTTTGAATAGGAGTATTGTAGTTTACGGCTTGCACTAAGGCGATTTGGTTGGCTTCCTGGCAAATTGCCGTGACCGTATCCGGATCCAGTCCGATAACGGCAGCCATGGCAAAGGGTATATCACCCACAGCTTTGATCATATATTCACCCCGTTTATGTACGAGATGCATGGCATCTTCGAGGCGAAGGATTCCCGAAGCGACCAGGGCCGAGAATTCACCCAAAGAATGACCTGCTACAAAATCTGGAGTTAAGGCGAAGTGTTGCTGAAACAAGCGTAGGGCGCAGATACTGTGAAAGAGGATGGCCGGTTGAGTAAGATGAGTTTGTTTCAGCAAATCCTCCGGTCCTTCGGTCATGGCTTGCAAGAGCTGGGTGCCATGGCTGAGATCAAAATTCTCGACGATGGACTTCAGGGCAGGGTCTTCAGCCAAAAAATCAGCTGCCATGCCTACGTATTGAGCTCCCTGTCCGGGGAAAATAAAAGCAGTTTTCATATCTCTAAACCTTAATATCTGGCCAGGACGCTGCCCCAAGTAAGTCCCGCTCCAAAAGAAGTAAGCAGCATGATATCGCCCCGGCGGATTTTTTTACTGCGGATAGCCTCATCAGTAGCCAAAGGCACAGTCGCCGATGAGGTATTACCATATTTTTGGATATTAACGATCACTTTGCTCATGGGCACCTTCATCTTATCTGCTAAAGCTTTGATGATCCTGAGATTTGCTTGATGCGGAATCACCCAATCGAGATCAGCTGGACTGAGGTTATTGCGTCTGAGCAGTTCATCAGAGGAGGCATACATACTTTTGATGGCATTTTTGAAGATGCGGTTACCTTCCATATACACGGTATGTTGATTAGCGTCAACGGTTTCATGGCTGGCGGGGAGTCTGGAACCTCCGGCAGCTTGCATGAGAAAGTTTCCCTGACTGCCATCGGCATCAATTTTGGTATCGATGATGCGGGAGATATCAGTAGGTTCAGACCTGGATATCACCGCTGCTCCGGAAGCATCGCCAAAGAGCACGCAGGTATTGCGATCAGTCCAGTTTGTAATCTTGGTAACGATTTCCACGCCTATGACCAATATGTGCCGTGCTATGCCATTTTCGATATATTGACGAGCTACATCGCAGGCATAGATAAACCCGGTGCATCCGGCGGAGATATCGAAGGCGGGAATGTTTTTGAGTCCTAATTTATGCTGGATTATGCAGGCGGTGGAGGGGAAGGGATAGTCTCCGGAAATAGTAGCGACGATGATCAGGTCTATCTCTTTGTATCTAACTTGGGAGGCCTCGATAGCGTTAAGCGCGGCCTGATAAGCGAGATCGCTGGCGGCTTCTTCCTTGCTGGCAATATGTCGCTCCACCATACCGGTACGAGTGCGAATCCATTCATCAGAAGTATCCACCATCTTTTCCAGGTCCTGATTAGTCAATATCTTAGCCGGGGCATAGCTCCCAAACGCTGAGAATTTTGCAAAATAAAGTCCCATTATAACCTCTCAAAATAGTGTTTTGTATTATCTACAAAGCCCGATTCCGCGATACGCACTCCAAAGCGGATGGCGTTTTTAATCGCTTTGGCATTACTTCGTCCGTGAGATATCACAGACACGCCATTGATCCCAACTAAAAGTGCACCGCCATATTCTGTGTGATCCATTTTCTTTTTGATATAGCTATATACGGGATACGATAGCATCGCTCCCAGTTTGGCGATCCAGTCTTTATTGATTTGTTCTTTGAGGATGGCAAAGATCGAAAACCCCACACCTTCAATCGTTTTAAGCATTACGTTGCCCACAAAACCATCACAAACGATCACATCTGTAATGCCGCTTAAGACATCCTTTCCTTCGATATTGCCAATGAAATTGATATCCTGGTTATCTGCCATCAGCTGATGCGCTTCTTGGGAAAGGATATTGCCTTTAGCGCTTTCTTCTCCGATGTTCAAAAGACTAACCCGGGGTTGGGATTCTTTGAAAAAGTACTCAAAATACTTCGAACCCATCACGGCAAATTGTACCAAATGTTGCGCATTGCAATCTACATTTGCCCCGATATCCAGGATGATCTGCGGGCCTTGTTGAGTGGGAAATACACCGGCTATAGCCGGGCGCAGGACATTCTTCATGCGTCCTAAAGTGAGTAGCGATGCGCTCATCATAGCTCCGGTATTTCCGGCAGATACGGATACATCAGCGGCGCCTTCTTTTTGCAAGGCAACACAGCGCACTATTGATGAATCTCGCTTGTTGCGGACTGAAGCAGCCGCTTTGTCTCCCATCTCAATCCGTTCGGAGGCGTGCATGATCTTGATCCGCTCCGGATCGTAAAAGTATTTACTCATTTCCCGGCCGAGGATCTCCTCATTTCCTACTAAAATCACCTCTTGGCACAGGTCTTCCTTGATGGCGAACACTGCTCCTTCTATTTCGGGTTGGGGAGCATTGTCACTACCGAAGGCATCAAGCGCTACCCGCAAACTTATTCCTTTACGGCTGTAATTTGTTTACCGTTGTAGCTACCGCAATGCTCGCAGATGTGGTGCGAGCGGGTAGGTGCTCCACATTTCTGACAAGTGCTGAAGCTTGGAGCTTTCAACGCATCATGAGTTCTGCGCTTATCTCGGCGCGCTTTTGAAGTCTTTCTTTTCGGTACTGCCATTTTATCTCCTTTGGCTTTCTCATTGCTGAATCCGGTTCAGTTTTATGGCTTAAGTGGCATCAAAACAGATTCGGACACAATATGATATCATAATATATCTCAATCGGATCATAGAACTGGGGACAGGCATTTCTGTCAATCAAAAAAGCTGTTCACTCAGTTCAAAGTTAATTCGCACAGCAGGATACACGCCCGCATAGCTGCCATGCAAGCATAGTAATTATCAGGTCAAAGAAGTCATCTTTCAAATCATGGGGGTTCCCGCCGAGCCAGCTTTTAACAATCCGCTGGCCCAAGATTTACCGGTCAACCACCTGCCCCCTCTGGCATAGAGCTCGGAAGGTCATAAGCCAGAGCAGGGCGATTGCTATCTACTTGGTTTGAAAGTGAATCCCCCCAAGAAGCACCGGTATGCACTTTATCCCTGTCGGTTCGTGTCTGTAAAAGTTCGTATTAAAATAGAGTATAGCTGATTCCCAAGCCCAACATTTGCTTCCACTGCACCTTGTGAATCTGTTCCTTTTCATAGCGCATCTCATAGAGCAGATTTGCACTCACCAATCCGAAAAGTTTCGTAGAAAGGGAATTTTCCCAGACCATATCGGGAGACTTCCAGTCATTGTTTGGCAGATCATCTGATTCATCGTTTAACAAGGCTTGAAATACCTGCAATCTGCTGCGGAAAGTGCTTTTGAGAGGGGCATTGATATGCTGCTGAAATTCAGACACCAGCTCCAGACCTCCGTCCCTTGTAAATAGGGTCTCTTTATTACCCAAGTTATCAATCTGATCACGATTGATGTTTAGTCTATATGCAACGCCGAGCCTGGCATTGAACATGGTGGCATCATTTTCGATAAAGGTGTGGATCACACCAGTACTTTCAGTGAGGAGGCTGGGATTCAGGTATCTGGTGTTATCATCATCTTCTTGTGAGAGGTCTAAGAACTGCGATTCAATTCTTCCGGCGATATAGGGATCTACCCAAGCCTGCAGAGTTAAACGCCATAAGCTTTCCAGATCGAACTTATCGGTGGTTTTTTCCGGATCTGCCCAATATTTGTTTCCCTGACTATCGGTCTTTTGCAGATGAGTCTGCCCAAAGGCCATTTTCAGGGTATTACGGATGTGCAGCCAGTGATTCATTTGTTTTTGAAAGCTGGAATTTGAGCTCGCCATCCAGGTGATATTATTCAGTTCGGTACCCTGCCAGCTATCGCTGTAAGCACTTTGGGACAAGGTTAGATTGATATCGGAATCAACCTGCCAGCCGGCGGCATAGAGTCCAAAAACAAGAATACTGAGGGTAATGGCAAATAGTAGCTTTTTCATGTTTTCTCCTTAATTTGTGCCCAGATCACAGCAAAATGAAGAATCGGACCTGAAGATTTACACACTTCGTTCGTATTAGACATGAGCTCATAATATGTGTCATGCTTTGCTTATTCTATGCAAAAAGTATAAGCCACTTTTCCCATCTGGCAAATACTATTCCATTGCCTTAAACAAAGACATGGAGACTTGACAGTAGCTTTTTGTCTTGATCAATGAGTTTGATCATAAGGGGAATATGCGTAGTTTTCTTGCAGCTGAACCTCTTTTGTCCAGGTAGTCGCTTTTGTCCAGGTGGTCGCCGTACTGCCTATCCATTTTAGCGAGTTGCCGAGATGGCGAGTGGAATGGTATTGAAAGTTTCCGGATAGCCCCAGCCATAGGCCGCTTTTACAGACTAATTTATACATCCGTTATTCGGTTTGGAGTAAGGCCCATTGAATAATGAATAGTCGAGTGAACAAGAAGAAAGGCAGTCGACTTTAGCCACCGTATTCCATGTCATAAGAACCTGGAAATAAGATGATAGGCGGTGCGCTTTAGCCACCGTACTCCAGGGATATCAGGCGATTACTCAAGATGATTTCCGGTCGACTTTAGCCACCGTACTCCAGGCCATAAGAACCTGGAAATAAGATGATAGGCAGTGCGCTTTAGCCACCGTACTCCAGGGATATCCGGCGATTACTCAAGATGATTTCCGGTCGACTTTAGTCACCGTATTCCAGGCCATAAGAACCTGGAAATAAGATGATAGGCGGTGCGCTTTAGCCACCGTATTCAAAGGAAGCATTGCGGGAGACAAGATGAATTCCGGTCGACTTTAGTCACCGGCATCTGCATC
>JARRCD010000041.1 GCA_029982875.1 Candidatus Cloacimonadota bacterium
TCACGGGTTTGGGGGTAGCTTGAGAAGCTTATCTCATTTACAGTAAAAGCCAAAACGCTCTATCGGCTGCGAACCATGCGAAAACCGATAAATCCAGTTTTAACGTAGGGCTTTACATATTCCCGGGAAGTAGTTCTGAGATGATCCTCATTATGATACCAGGAGCCCCCGCGTATCACTTTGTCGGTTCCTTCTGCAGGTCCGCTATAGAGATCGCTGATGCGGTAGCTGTAAGGAGCATACCAATTCCATACCCATTCATAGACGTTACCGCTCAAATCATAGAGATCGAGGGCATTTGCTTGTTTGGTAGCTACTATATGACTTCGGGCAAGGGAGTTTTCTGCATACCAGGCAACTTCCTGGGGATCATCAGAGCCACTGTATAGCATGAAGTTCTTGCCAATCCCTGCTTTGGCGGCAAATTCCCATTCCGCTTCCGTAGGTAAGCGATAGCCATCGGCATCAAAATCGCAGATAATCTCGGTGCCTAAATAATCATAAGCCGGGTTGAGACCATCTTTCAGACTTTTTGCATTGCAATAATCTATGGCATCGTAAAAAGATACGTTTTCCACCGGTAAATGGGCACCCACATTTAAGGACGGATTACTGGAATATACCATATTCCATTGTTCCTGGGTAAGTTCTGTGGGAGTGATCATGAAGCCTTTAAGCGGGATTGTGAGTAAGGGAAATTCATCGGCATCTGCTTCGGGAATGATGCTGCCCATAATCAAAGTATCTGCAGGAACCCATACCATTTCCAGCGGTTTATTTTCTGTCAATGTCTCTGTGGTAAATTCTTCCACATCCTGCGGGATTTCATCCTGCGTTACTTCAAAAGAGGGCTTGGGGCGCAATAGGAAATGCTGTATCAATATATAAGCAACGATAGCTATACTGATTAGCATTAAAATGATAAAAAACTTTCTCATGTTGCTAAGATCCTGGTTATCTTCTTGGATATTTTCTTCTACGGCCTGGATGTCCTGTAGCTCTTCTTGGGCTATAGCATCTGTAGGTTCGGGCTCTGAACTGGCATTTGGCTCCGGAAAAGCGTTAAGGGCTTCAGCTCTCTTTTCGTCATCCTCCGCTACAATCGGGACATCTTCTTCTTCAAATGGTTCAGCTTGTTCTGAGCTGAGTTCTTCAGCATCGGCAGCAATGGCTGAGTCTGCCTGCTCCGCTTCTTCCCCATCTTCGGGCTTGATACTCTCTTCAAATGGTTCAGCTTGTTCTGAGCTGAGTTCTTCAGCATCGGCAGCAATGGCTGAGTCTGCTTGCTCTGCTTCTTCCCCATCTTCGGGCTTGATATTTTCCTCTTCTTCAGGTGTTTCAAGAATCTGCTCTGCCCGGACGGTAACACTTACGGTAGTATCTGGTTCTGCTTCCTGCACATCATCCGCTCCTGGTTCGATATAGCTCCATTCGATTTGGGGCACCTGTTCCTGCAAAAGAACCAGCAAGCTTTTGAGATCTTGCGGACGATCAGCCGGATCCAGTTTCAGGCACGAACGCAAGACATTATACATCGCCTCTGGGATCAGGTCACTATCAGCCCCATTAAGGTTGCGGCTCATGCTCTGATACTTTTGCTCGTATGGCCCCATAAATCTATCCAGGGGCCAAGGCAATTGCCGGCAAAACATCTGATATACCATCACAGCCCAAGAATACAGGTCTGAATTTGGATGCGGATTGGAGGTTTTGAAGATTTCCGGAGCTGCGTAGAGCATGGGATAAGGATATTTTAAATTCCCTTCCGCATGCTTCCAGGCATCCCGGTTTTTGGCAAAGCCTATCACTCTGAGCTGGGATTCTGCATCAATTATGACATTATAAGGATTGATATTGTAATGATATATCCCCTTATTTTGAGCATACAAAAGCGCATGCAGGATGTCTCGCGCCCAACGGTAACATTGATCAGGAGTTGCTGCTTCGGGATTTTGTAATAAATACTCGGCCATAGCCATACCCGGGGCATATTCGGCAACCATGTATACGCTCTGACCTTCGTTAAAACAGGCTATCCCCGGGCGAATGCAAGGATGAGATAGCTTGATAGCCGCTTCTGCTTCATGGCGGAGGCTTTCGGCCAAATGCGTGTCATTTATCTGCATGGGGTCTTGGGTTTTGATCAAGACCAGCTTCTTATCTTGCGTTCTTTCGGCTTGATAGAGAATAAAGCGCCGGGAATGGTGGACGCATTCAATGATGCGAAAGCTATTTAGTATCATTTATTGTGCCTTATAAATCAGCTTGCCATTTTTGAAAACCCTATCAATATGTGAAGAGCCCAGATGATAAGGAATAAAGTTCAGACTCGGTATATCCCAAAATATGATGTCGGCCTGTTTCCCGATTTCCAGCGAACCGACCTGCTTTTGTTGATCAAGAGCGCAAGCTGCATTGATGGTGACAGCACTCAGCGCTTCGAGTGGAGTAAGCCCCATATTAAGACAAGCCAGACTCATGGTAAAAGGCAGGCTATCGCAATTGCAGCTACCGGGATTAAAATCAGTAGCAATGGCAACCGGCAAATCCCCATCTATCATCTCACGCCCCCGGGCATACTTTTTAGCCGCCAGAGAGAACAGAGTGGCCGGAAGCAGGGTGGGGATCACTCCTGCTGTTTTGAGGGCGTTGATGCCTGCATCACTGGCGGCGCCCAAGTGATCCGCTGAGATGCAACCCAATTCAGCTGCAAGTTCCGCTCCGCCGATAGCTTCGATTTCATCCGCATGCATCTTGAGCTTGAAGCCCAGCTCTTTCGCCGCTTGTAATACCTGGCGCGATTCTGAAATACTATAGACATGCGCTTCGGTGAAGATATCACAAAATTCGGCTATGCCCTGATCTTTGACCGCGGGGAGCATCTCGTTTATCAAGAGCTGGATATAACCCTGGTGATCATCCTTATACTCGGGAGGAAATTCATGAGCTCCCATAAAAGTAGCTACAATATCTATGGGTAAGACCTCGTTTAAGCGTTGGATGGCTTGAAGCTGTTTCAATTCACTCTTTGTATCCAGCCCATAACCACTTTTTGCTTCCAGAGTCGTGGTTCCCAATGCCATCATTCTCTTGATTCGGGGCAGAGAATACTCTACCAATTGATCCACAGAAGCTGCTCTGGTAGCGGTAATGCTGCTACGGATCCCTCCTCCGGCTTGCGAAATCTCTACATAGCTTTTCCCGGCCAGACGCAGGGCAAATTCATCCTCGCGGGTGTGAACAAATACCGGATGAGTGTGACTATCCACAAATCCGGGGGTTAGGATTCTCCCTTGGGCATCAATACGCTCAAGCCAAGAGTATTTTGCTGCGATCTCCTGGGCCCCCCCCAGATCAAGGATTCTGCCGTCCTTGATAGCTATTCCCGCCGATTTCATGAGCCCGACTTCCTTCATTTGCGAGCCAGTTTTGGGCTGATTCCGGGACTGCATCGTTGTCAACTGTCCAATATTTATGATAATGGTATCTGCATTCATCTTAGATCTCCTTGAAACGGCATTTTTTTTATTCATATCCAATTCGTCAAGACTTTTAGTATGCTTTAATCGATGAAACATATAGAGAGCGGTCAAATAGCGTTATGCGTTATGCGTTATCCGTTATGCGTTATCACCGAGTTCCAACGGCACGGCATTTTAGATAGTACCCCAATCCCCAAGATCATCCCCCAGAGTCCTATCGGGACTCACAAGGTATTGGCAATAGATCAGGTCTTGGGGAACAGTCTCATCCATGGCATGGTCTATTACCACCATGCGGTTTATTAAAAAAAGTGTAAGCGATGTGCCTACTCTAAAGTGTAAGCGATGTCTTATTCATACAGGAGTTTCCGGTATGCGCTTGGGCTCCAGATATTCTTCCTGATGCTGATAGCGCCACCTTAGAAAATAACGTTCCAAGAGCGCTACAATGCCAAACAGCGCCATGGATAAAGCGATAATCACCAGGATCACGGCAAAAACATGTGCCGTTCGAAATGATTTTGTGGCCCGCGTCATATATATGCCCAGACCTGCCGATCCACCCAACCATTCGCCGATTACCGCTCCCATCACACTATAGGTAGCGGCAAGTTTGAGCCCGGTAAAGAATCCCGGTAAACTGGCCGGAAGCTTCAAAAAGCGGAAACACTTATAGCGGGATGCTCCCATTGCCTTCATCAACCGTAATTGCTCCAAACTCACCTGTTGAAAGCCCTCATACAGTCCCAGTGCGATAGGGAAAAAGCAGACTAAGATAACTGTAAATATCTTGGCAGATACCCCATAGCCAAACCAGATAATAATCAAAGGTGCCACAGCTATGATGGGGACTGTCTGAGAGATTACCATATAGGGATAGATCAGCTTTTTGATCAAACTGGAAGTGTCCATCGCTATCGCCACGATAGCTCCCAAAAAGATGCTCACCACCAAGCCCGAGATCGAAGCCAGCAGAGTGGGCTTTAAATGATGCAAGATCAAGGTATAGTGTTCTGTAAAAACCTTAAGGACGTCATAAGGAGCAGGGACGATCCAAAAGGCAATGATTGCTTTTACGCTCACCAACTGCCAGACGGCCAGGATCAGCAGCAAGAAAAGTAATGGCGGGAGAGCTTTCTTCATTCTTCAGGGATGATCCGCAATTCGGGTTCCAGCCTGATCCCGTACTTTGTAAAAACAGTATCTTGCACAAGTTTGATCAGATCCTTTACATCCTTGGCAGTGGCCTCACCCAAGTTTACGATAAACCCACAGTGTTTATCCGAGATTGCCGCATCGCCGATCCGGTAGCCCCTTAAGCCACAATCATCTATCAGTTTCCCCGTATAATGCCCTTCAGGACGCTTGAAGACAGAGCCAGCACTGGGCAAAGCCATGGGTTGCTTCTCATTTCGCTGCCGGTCATATTCTTCCATGCGGGCTTTGATGGCCTCAGGATCATCATGGCTCAATCTGAATACGGAACTCAGGTGTATCATATTCTTCTTCTGCAAAGCGCTGCTGCGATAGGCAAATTCGTGTTCAGCAGTCTTCACATGCAGGATGGGACTCAAAGAATTCAGGCTTTCCAATTCCGGAGATAGACATTTGCTGCAATATAACACATCTTTGATCTCTCCCCCATAAGCTCCTGCATTCATAAAAACCGCCCCTCCCACAGACCCGGGGATGCCGTGAGCGAATTCCAAACCGGCAAGACCTTCCTGCTGAGCATATTCGCTTAAAGCGCTGAGTTTCACTCCGGCATAGGCAGATATAAAATTCTCATCTTTGGTGATCTTAGTAAAGGCTTCCATACTGATCACCAAAGCCCTGATACCTTTATCTGGGATAAGCAGGTTACTGCCCGCCCCCAGAATAAACCAGCGCATATCATTTTGGATGGCGTAGCGCAGGAGAGTGATAAGTTCTGTCTGGGTTTTGGGGATGGCCAGCACATCTGCCGGGCCCCCGATTTTGAAGCTGGTTTTGGGAGCCAAAGCTGCATCAAAGATGAGCCTGCCCTCTTCATATAGGTCTCTAAATTGTGTTTTGATATCTTTCATGATATATTGAAGAACTTGGTTATTTCGGTTATCAATTGGATCTCGTCCTTGAGCTCCAAATGCTTGCCAGGCAGGATTTCCTTAAAATAACTGCCATACCTTTTACGACTCACCCTGCTATCCATAATCAACACAATCCCCCGATCAGTCTTGGAGCGGATGAGTCGGCCAAATCCCTGCCTGAGCCGGAGTAAAGCATTGGGCAGCATATAGTGCATAAAAGAATCCTTTTGTTCTCGTTCCAATTTGTCTATATAAGCCTCTACCAAGGGATCTGAAGGGACTTGAAAGGGAATTTTATATAAGATCAGCAGCGATAGCGATTCTCCCTGTATATCCACCCCTTCCCAAAATGAAGAAGTGCCCAGAAGCACCGCATTTTTGGCTTTCTTAAATTCTTCCAGAATACTGCTGCGGCTGCCCCCTTTCCCTTGCGCAAACAAGGGACGCTGGGCCTGAAAGAGATCGTCTGAGACCTCATCATAAGCCGCATCCAGATCCCGATACGCCGTAAAAAGCGCCATCGTCCCTACATCTGTAGCGCTCAAGATCTGCTTCAAGCATGATCTCGCCTGAACATGAAAAAACTTATCTTTGGGTTCAGGTAAGAAGCTCGTGATCAAAAGCTTGGATTGGGTATCATAATCGAAGGGAGATTCCACAATGCGCTGTACTACTTTCTTATCTTCCATCAGATTCAGACCGGATTGCCCCATAAAATACTTAAAGGAGCCCCGGAGAGCCAAGGTGGCAGAAGTAAAGACGATGGAAGGGATTTTTTGATACAGCATTGTATGCAAAAAGCTGTTTACTTCGATGGGCGCATAATTCAGGATTGAGGAAGGTACATTGCGGTCTGGACGGGGATTATTCTCGATCCACAAAGCATAATTATCCAAATCCGGATTCAAGATACTCAAGAGCACCGATTCGGTCTCTGAGAGGCGCATCAAATATGCGTTGATGGCTTCCAAATGCTGATCATAAGCTGGCATCTGTTTGCCTTCAATAGTGCTTAGTAGATTTGCCAGTGATTGAGCCGCTTTGAGAATCTCCTTCAAAGCCAGGCTAAAAGACCGTAAATGCGCATATATATCAGGCATATCGGCGGTGGATTTGATCCTAAGTTTATTATAACTATCCGCAGCATCGCATTTCGCAGCGGCCAGATTGAAGATATCCGTTACCGTTTTGCGACTGTCATCGATCAATTGTGCCAGGTGTAGAGATATAGATTCACCCTGCTCTTTTACTTGATCGGTCAATACACTTTTGGCCAGCGCTTTTTTCAGATTTGAGAGAAAGTCCGTTTTATGCCGGCGTGATGCTCCTGCTATCTGATTGAACAAGATGATAATATCGGCATAGGACAAACTGCAACCCAAATGCTTTGATGCTGATGCCATAAGATTGTGCGCTTCATCTATCACCAAGTACTTATACTCTCCCAAAGTGCTGTTTTCCATCCGCATATCTGCCAAAAGGAGAGCATGATTTGTCACCACCACAGAGGCATTCTCAATTTCCTTGCGCAGACTCATGACATGACATTTGCGATAATGCTGACACTTCCGGTTGCTACAGAGATAGCGATCTGAGCATACTTTGCGCCAAGTGATACTAAAGCGTTTGCGGTCAAAGCTGGAGTTTTCTGAGATATCTCCGGTCTTGGTGTGGAGTTTCCATATATACAGATATAGTAATGCCTGAGCTTCCCAGCTGCTCAGCTCTTTGTTGCTTTGCAAGAGCAGGTCTTCCCATCTGCGCTCACAGATATAATTTTCCCGGCCCTTGATCAATACCGCTTTGAATGGCACCGGGAGGATTTTTGCCAATTGCGGCAGATCCTTGTAAAATAGCTGCTCCTGCAGATTCTTCGTATTTGTAGATACCAGCACCCGAGATTTATTGTGATGCGCAAATTCCAGCGAAGGAACCAAATAGGCAAATGATTTGCCCACCCCGGTACCAGCTTCCACCACCAGATGTTCTTTCTGGGCAAAAGCCTCTGCTACTGCTTGCGCCATCTGCAATTGACCCGCTCTATACTCAAAATTGGGAAATCTATCCGCAAACAGACCGTGTTCGGAAAACACAGACTCAATATTGGGATCTTTTGATGCCGGCAGAGAGTTATCAATCAGATTGAAATACGGACTGTCCAACTTCGCTGCAGGAGGTGCAGTGATGGCGTTTTGGCGTTGATATTTCACGATCCCATCCAAAAAACTGCTGCTTATGACCTGCGCCATCAGAGCATAGGACAAAAGCCGGGCATTTACAACCATGCTATAGTGAGTAGTAATATGATCTGTCAAAGCAAGCAATAGCTTCCCAGTTGCCATAGCATCTGCATCAGCCCGATGCGCATTATCCAGCTCGATATCGAAGTGCCTTACCATAGTCCCCAGCTTATGATTTGGGGTAAAGGGCAAATAAATACAGGAAATCTCTGCTGTATCCCAGTTATCATTGGACAAGGGAAATTGCCCCAGCATAGCCAGATTGTGATTGATAAAACCTACATCAAAGGCCACATTATGCCCCACCAGCACCGATTTCCCCACAAAGTCACGCAGCTTGGGCAATACTTCCGTGATCGGTGGCGCTTCATTCAGATCACTATTTGAGATATGCGTGAGCTGCTGGATGAATTTCGGCACCTTGCTGCGGGGCTTGACAAAGCTATCAAAGCGAGCTACGGCTTTTCCCCCCGCAAATCTTATGGCAGCAATTTCGATGATCTCGTCACGCTGTTCAGAAAGCCCTGTAGTCTCAATGTCTATAGCTACAAATTCCAGTCTTTCAGACAAGCTCATTATTCATCCTTAAAGAGGTTATAGCGTTGCAATTTCTTGATCAGACCCTGTCGTGATAGTCCCAGTTCCCGCGCTGCCTGCGTCTGATTAAAATCATATTTCTGCATCGTGGCAGCGATCATCTTACGCTCCAATTCCTCTACCGCATCTTTCAAGTTGGTTTTATTGCTCAAGAGCTTTATGGTGCGATTTTGATCTTGGTGCCGATACACTTCTTCCGAAAAATCTTTGGGTGTGATGAAAGTATTATCTTCCACTAAGGTTACGGCGCGCTCAATCTCATTTTCCAGCTGGCGCACATTCCCTGGAAACTCATAGTTTTCCAAGGTCTTCATCGCCTCAGAGGTAAAGCCGAGAACATTCTTTCCGATCCGTTTGTTATATTTATCCAAAAAATGTATCGCTAAAAGAGGCACATCTCCCGGGCGGTTTTTGAGTGGTGGCACTTGGATCCGAATCACATTGAGCCGATAATACAAATCCAGACGAAAATCTCCTTTGTTCACCTTCTCCAAAAGCGGCACATTGGTTGCACAGACCACTCTCACATTCACTTTCTCGGTCTTGGTCGCACCCACACGTTTTACCTCACCTTCCTGTAAGAAACGCAACAATTTCGCCTGCGTGGATTGACTGATATCCGAGATCTCATCCAAAAAGAAAGTCCCGCCATCAGCTATCTCAAAGAGCCCCTTTTTGTCGTATGCCGCTCCGGTAAAACTTCCTTTTACATGCCCAAAAAGTTCACTTTCCAAAAGTGTTTCCGGCAGCGCACCGCAATATTGGGCTACAAAGGCCTTATTTGCCCGATTGCTGCTATAGTGCAAAGCCCTGGCTATCAACTCTTTCCCAGTTCCGCTATCTCCTTCCAAAAGCACGGTAGTAGGAGTGTCTTTCACCTTTTCGATGATCTCAAATATCTTCAGCATTTCCGGGCTCTTGCCGATGATATTGGCATAGAGATTGCCTTCGTGAAGCTGTTCCCGAATTGTGGCATGAGTCTTTTCCAAGTTTGCGCTGCGGATGTTTTCGATGATGACAATGATCTGATTTGCCAAAGCGTTCAAAAGATTGATGATTCGCTCGCTAAAATAATTTGTCCCGCTCTTGCAAAACAGGAGCACGACTCCGAGATTGTTTTTCCTGATCGAAAGCGGCAAGATCAGGATATTATTGTATTTTGCGGCAAAATGTGGTTGCTTGAAATTCTGCAGTTTGTTCTCTTCGTGCGCCTTATCACAGAGATTCATCATCAATTCATAATCCGGATCTTCGTTGGAGAAGTTTTTGAAAATCTTATATTCCCAAGCATCTGGAAGCCCGGAAGTATTATGCAGAGTGAGGATGCCGCCATCCGCTTCAGAGATCTCGACCAATGAGGCCAGAGATTGCTCGATGATCAGATCTAAATCCGAGATTGTATTGAGTTTTTGAGTAATTTCATAGAATTGATTGAGTAGGTTTTCTTCAAACTTCGCCTCTTGCATCTGCGAGGAAAACTCCCGCGAGATTTTCTGCATCAGAATGTCATTTTTCTCCAAAAGCTTGATCGAACCATATTGCTGGATCACTTTCTTGTTGTTTTTCAAAATCTGCAGCGCTTGTTCCCATTCCTTCATATCCAGGAGCACTTCGGCCAATTCATAATTCACTAAAGACAGCTCATAATTACTGCCGGATTCTACAAAGTACTTGGTAGCCTCATCCAGATCTCGCTTGGCATTTTCCAGGTTTTTCCGTTCCAACAGAGCCCTGAGATAATATGACCACCCTATTTCAAAGTTGTTCTGCTGCTCTACCGCCAATTTATGCGCTTCATTGATATAGTAATCCGCACTTTCGGCATTGTGCGTCATGATAAAGTAATAAGCCTGATTTTGGCAACCTTCAATGATCTTATCCCGCGCTCCCAAAGCTTTGAAAAAGTCATAACTCTCCATCAGGTAACGATATGCATCTTTGAATTTGTGCAGCTTGGTAAGCACGGAACCCAGATTCCCATAGAGCTCGGCTTTGATATAATCATCACTCAACGTGGGTAAAAGCTCCAATCCCTTAAAATACAGATCATAAGCCAGATTCAATTCACCGCTCTTCTCGTAGACCTCTCCCAGATTATTGAAAGATCGCAAGAGACCCTCACCAAATTTATTCTCTTCTGATAGCTTGATCGCTCTTTCATAATATGCTATCGAGCCGTTCCAATCCCCCATCTTAAAACTCAGCGCTCCTAAATTGTTCAGGGAAGCAATGGTATTGCGGAAAAAACCAAATTCCATGGCAGTTTCTAAAGAGTTTTTCAGCGCTTCCTCAGCTCTGGCATAATCCCCGTGATCCATCATCGTTACACCGATGTTATTGTAGATATTGGTGATATTATAAGGCTCCGAAAGCAGCTTTTGAATTTTGAGCGCTTCTTCCAGGTAGTATAAAGAGCGTGAGGCATCGCCCTTATCGTCCATCAACCCACCCAGATTGTTAAAGCAGACCGAAATCCCATTGAGATTGTAATAGTCTTTTTCCAGAGCCAGGCTTTTCAAAAAGAAACTCTCGCTCTTATCCCATTCCCCCTGAAACATATACAATACACCCAAATTATTGTAGATGGCAGCCAGTCCGGAGTGATCATCCGCCAATTGGTACATGGTCTCAGATTCCCGAAATGCTTCTTCAGATTGATCCCATTCATTGATGTAATAATGAATCTTACCCTTGATCTTCTTGGCCTCAGCCTGCACCAGATAGCGATTGTGCTGATTTTCTATGCTGCTCAAAGATTGCATTACCTTATCCAGAGTCTCAAAGGCTTCATTAAAATCCTCACTCTCAGTCTGTATATCCGCCTGAAGCAGCAGAATCCGCGCTCTCCAATAGTCGTCTATCGTTGCTGGAGAGTATTTTTTGATGATCTCAAGAGCAAAATTGCTGGAATTTACGGCAAAGAGATTATTAGCCAGATGATATACTATCTCCTCTGCCGGCAGGTTGTTTTCGGTGCATATATGCAGACATTGCCGATACAGATCCACCGCTTTATCCTTTTCCGAAAGATCCGCATGACAGGCTGCCATCATCTTGGTATACAAAAGCTTATCCTTGGCGCTCTTGCTGATGGATACCAGATATTCATTTACCACCAGGTTGCTTTGAGCATCACTGAGCAGCTCAAAAAAATGCACCATAGTTTTAAATAGCTCCTTACTATGTTTTTTGGCATAGATATGCAACCTTAGCTGAACCTGACTCTCTATCCCCTCTTTCTGCAAAAAGTTGAGTAAGCTGGAAAGCAACTGCGCAGAAAGTCTTTTGGGATCCTCTCCCAACCACTGTCCAAATGCGCGCTTTTTTTGCACCACACAGATATCTTCCACTATCGCCAAAAGCCCTCTCGCCACCAATGCCCTGGTATCCATCTTGAGTCCCTTGCGCCCCAGTGCTTTGGCTATCAAATCACAATCCACTCCATCCAACACATACATGGCTATCAAAAGCTCCTGCTGGCTCTGTGAAATCCCCTTCAAATTCTGATAATAGATATCATGAGCATCATAGGTCTTTTCCAGATACGGACTCAGGTCAAATCCGCCTCTGGGCTTATTCTCCTCCATCTCGGCAAAGATACGCTCCAATATCATCAGGTTCCCCCCAGATATCTTGTGCAAAATCTCACCTTCTGAGATGTAACTCATGCGAGTATTGGGAAACACACTGCTCAATAGCTTTTGCAAGTCTTCCGCATCCAAAGTAGGCAAATTTGCCACCATTGAAAAAGGAAATAAATGCGTCTGAGATAAAGCAACAATCTGAATCGAACTATCCACTGCATATTGTACCAGATACTGCAAAAAATCCCGGCTATATGGGTCCAATACATCGCAATCATCTATCAGCAATACCATCGGATGCAAAAGGTTGCGCTTTAGCAGAAGCTCCGTAATGTAGTAAAAGAAATCATACTTCTTTCCAGTCCTGTATTTCTCAGAGTGCTCTTCATAAAACGCTTTCTGTTCATTAGCTTCCATACCAGTCAGGATCCTGATCAATTCCGGAAAATGATTGAAATACAAAGGATGGGGCGAGAAATATGAAATCTCCTTATAGCTCTTTTCCAAAGCCGATATGATCGGAGAAATGAGATAAGACTTGCCCGATCCAGATTTACCCGTAATCTCCAGCAAATGACTCTGCTTATTCTCCTTCAAAGGCTCCAAGACCCTATTTAGATCAAAACGCTCCGTTACAAATTCGTGCATCTTCTGATATAGCTTTTCAGGCATAATTAACTCCCTGAATAGATAGTTTACAATGCAACTGTAAAAAGAATTGACATACTGTCAAGCAAAAAAAGAGCTGCCTATACAGATTATCTCTCTGCCCTTTTATATCGAATGTTGTAGCCACTTATTAATTAAGAAGTGACACCTGAAATGTCAAATCGTGACACCCACTTGACAAACCAGCGGAAATGCCCTCAGTTTGTGACACTCTTTTGTCAAATCATCGGAATCCAGAGCCCATTAGAAGTGACAGCAATTTGTCAAATCATGACAGCAGATTGACAGGTTGTGACACAGATTTGTCAAATACTTAGTGGGATGTGCAAATCATCAGACAGGATCATCCTTACAAGCTGCGCAAGTCTATAATACATCAATACATCATTTTCCTTGGGAGATTGAGAATTTTGCGATTAATCTGAACGTTGCTTTCAAAGCTGTTTGGGCATCAGATTCAAGCAATTCGTAAGGATGGCTATCGTTCTCAACACCTCGGTATTCGATGTTTTTCTTATCACTCGGTTTTCGGAAGTGCGAGATTGGATTTCTGATCTTCCTTACTTTATCGAACAAATCAAATTCTGAGTCTGAAATAAGACCTCCATTCTTTGCTTTATCTAACAACTCGAAGATTCCCGCTTTAGGAGTGTCATTATCCCCAGAAGCATACAAAACACTCGCTAATATATTCTCTATAAATGCAAGGCTCAATAAAGTGGAAGCAATATACTGAGCATAGACATAACAATACCTTGCTTCTTCAAACAAATATTGTGACTTCAATCCACCATGAAAAATCACTATATCAACATCTGGATACTCCACCGCTATCCATTTTAATCTAGCTAGCCTTCCATCCCAGCAATGCTTGTCTTCGTTTAGTAACCAATCCTCAGCACTAATCATGCTATGCCTCCTCCTTCTTAAGAATACACATAAGATATCCATCAAAACAAGCTTGAGCCGAAAGATCATATTTAACAATCACTGTGATACTCCAGGATGCTTTACGAATTTGGTTGCTTTTTCTTTAGCAATGACTTTAGAAAATTTACAGCTTTGTCCGATTTCAAAGTCAGCCTCCAATATGAGCACTGATTTCCCGGCTGTTATTGTTGCTTGTTCTGAAATCGATGAGACTATTCCCACCCCTAATGAGGGAAGGAATATCTCGTCATCAACTGACAGGGTTGTTAGGTCAAATGGCTTCGTAGATCTATTTTCGGTGTTAAAACAACCTGCTCTATCATGACTTTTGATTGTATCTATGTTCCTGGAAAGAAGGGCTTCGGCATTTTCAAGCAGGTACTGGTAGTCCTGCACTCTTCTTAGTTGCTTTGGTACTTGCTCGAAACCGATATACCCGCCAATCAAGCTTCCACACATCAACCCAATTGTGTCTGTATCAGAGCCAAGTATGTTCGCACATTCGATTACAGCCTGGATCGGTGATTCATATATGTAACTGGTAGCCATGTATAACGCGGCTACAGCAGAAATATGGCCTGCACCTCTTGTATTTTTATCCAGGGCTCCAAGGCTCTTGTAAACCTCTCTAACATTAGTTTCAACAGCTATGGACTTATACGCATATCGTAGTAGTTCGAGGGTTTCCTCAACCGTCTCATGAAAAACCTGGCAGAATTCTTCACTCTTGTTTGAGTTCCACTTGTCCTGCCAAGCAGACAATCCCATGTCTTCAAAGTGATCAATAAATGATACCGCAGATTTAAACTCTTTTGCTATGTAGGTTATGATCTCGTTTGGGTAGTCCGGAAGGACCTCTGCTTTCAGGAAATATGCGACCGAAAGAGAATACAGTAGAGCCCCAACTATAGCCCGGGGATGACCATGAGTGATAATGGAGTTCTTGAATACCTCCTTGATCATTCTATCCCGATCAGTTAGATTGGCTAGAACGATGGGCAGCATTCTCATGGCAGCTCCGTTGGCACCGGCATTGCAATAGGCCTGAGCGTCCTCGCTAGTCTTGAAGAAATTGCTATTCCACTTGGGTGCCCTTTTCTCCAAGTTTCTTGCGGCAGTTTTAATTGTTTTGCCACCACCTCTTACATACAACAACCAGTCCTTTAGCTCAACTTTTGAGAAGTACTCATTATCGACCGATCCATCAGGTCCAATAGACCTGCATAAACAAAGCATCAGTTGAGTGTCATCAGAATATGAACCCTTGGCAATGTAATCGGTATAACCCAGAAACTTGCCACCAGTCTTCTTTTCCCAGTCCATAAACTCTGTTATTCTGTCTGTACCATACTTGGAGACAAGGAACTTTGTATCACTTTCAAACTCTGTGATCCAACCCAGAGCATCAGCTGCTACTGCCAGTAGGATAGCGCCTTTATATCTATCTAGCATATAAAGCTCCTAAAACAGTCCACATTCAACCCTGAACCTGCCGCAATCATATCCAGAAAGCGAGGCCTTGGCTTCCACAAGCTGTTCTTGAGCGGGGAATGAAACCGAAAGAATATCGGATACTGGTATTGGTTGATTAACCAAAACTTCGGCTTGTTCGTGAGTTGTATATGCCTCAGAGAGCCCTGTTCTATCCACAACCCTAGTGGTTCTTGATGAAACAATCGTCAGCCTATCTGCGAACATCATCTGGAACTTATGAAAGTCCCCAGTTATACCTACCGTGTTTTGATTATGCCTGTTTGCTGCATTGGTTACCGAAAAGAGCGTGCCCTGTTCATAAATGAACTTGGGGTTTATGCTTAGCACACACCAGGAAATATAGGGTATATCCTTAGTGTTGTCGATGAAGCGCCTGAAAAGGAATGAGTTTGGCCGCTCAATGGATAGATTTATATAGATCTTATCATCATACCGAATCTGGTCGTTGAATTGAATATAATCAAGGATATCGGTCACATTGATGTCAAGATCTTCAAGTTCCTGCCTCGAGTAGAGGAACCCCGATTCAAATACCCCCAGGAGGTTGATCGTAGGAGTAAAATGGATCAGCCGAGTGATCCCCCTGCGCTGGATCTCTTGCTTGAACTTCCCTGAGTCTTGTTTCTCTTTGAACAACTTCAACCCTACCGTAACACGTTGAGGAATTGCCTGTCGATCTCATCGATAAACATGCTGGGATAGGACCGTGGCACTAACAGGCATAATGACTTCTGAGCCCTTGTCATGGCTGTATACAGCAGCTTTCTTTCAGTTGTGATGTGATACTCGTCATTATCTTGACCAAAACCATCCGGGGAAGGAATGATCATTTTGGAGATTTCCATGATAATGACATGATCAAACTCGAGTCCTTTTACGGATGACAAAGTACATATCTTAACTGTGTTGCTACCAAAATCTGCAAGATTGTCCGATCTGATAACCTCTGTAGCAATACCTCCCTCTTCAAGGAGTTTCGCATAATAGTCCAGCTTGTTCCTGTAGCGATGGAGCACTACTATTGATCCACCTTTGCGCTTTGCCTCTCGAGTTCTCTCAATCAATGCTTGATTGGCAGCTTCAACGTCACCGTATAAGATCAATACCGGTTTGTCTCCGTGGCTGGTGATGCTGTCGACGTCCATCGTAGTCAGATCATCATCTTCCAAGTCATGGGACATCAATGAATTGGCTGCCTGGGCAATTTCCTTGGTGTTCCGGTAGTTTTTCTTGAACTCGACCGTTCTACCGCCTCTCACGTTTATGCCCACTTCCGTCCAGGTGAATCCGCTTTTGTAAATCCTTTGGGCAGTGTCGGCAATGATGGTCAGACTATTGGTGGACGGCTTGACTAGGGACTTGATCACCATGATCTGGGCTTTATTCAAATCCTGAGCCTCGTCTACAACGATATGGGTGAATTCGGGTTGGATGCTGCGCCTTTCAATTAAGTTGAGGCAATATGCGGCGTGGTCGTCAAAGTGGATTTTCTTGCGGGAGATCTGTTCCAAACGATATGTCTCGTAAACGTTCCAAATCACCGCTTTATCATTCTTGTCTACCCTATCTTTCGTTCCACGTCCAATTCTTGCTGTGGAGAGATAGTCATTGAGTGACTTGATAAGTTGACCCTTGATCCAGGATATCTCTTCATCAAAGAAGTTAAGAGGTTTATCTAATATCCTTGCTCCCTGGAATGACTTGCGGCTTTCCGCAATCGCATGGGACAGTATTTCGTTATGCTCTGATCTTTCCATCTGAGTATATTCAGTGAATACCCCATGGCTACGCAGAAAGCTGTATGACCACTTGTGGAAGGTAGAGACCTTTACTTTGAGTCCTCTATTTGATGCCTTTCTGACATCAGTGGTTTCCTGATAACCTCCGATCACATAGGGAAGCAAGCTCTGTATATACTGGGTGAGGCTGTTGTTATATGAAAAAATCATGATCTCAGCCTCCCGGAACAAATCGCTGTAAGTATCCAGAAGATGCTTGGCACGATACATGGCTATGGTGGTCTTACCGCTGCCAGCTACTCCTTTGATCTGAATAGGATTGGTCGCTGGAAGAAAGAGGACTTTCTTCTGCTCACCGGTTAGTGTTATGCTTTTAAGTGCCATAATATCCTGCTATCATTATCGCCTCAAGGTTTTTTAGACAAAAACGAGAAATTTAGCTTAATCGTGAGTTTGATTAGTTGAATAAAATTCTCTTCACTTAGATCACCCACACTTCGTAGAATTAATGCTGCCGGTATTATTACTATAACAGGACCAGCAACAATCAAAGTTATAAAGTACCCCCAACTCACGCTCTTTGAAAGTAGGTATAGTCCCCCAAAAACTATCACAATAAGCGTTAGCCAAAATACTCCATAAAAGAGAGTTTTCTTTTCTTTACTCATAGATGTCATAACAGATTGTCTTTCAACATCATTATACTTCATAGTATTAATCTCCTTCATATGGAATTTCAATATTTTGTATAGTTCGACATCAGTCTCATATCGTATTATAAAACCATACCATAGCTCAATGTAGTTCTTTAGAACTAAATTAAGGTTTTTCTTAGTAATTTCTATCCACTGGGGATACTCTTCCCATTCAGGATTTGCTTCAAAAGCTTGGTACATTTTGCGTAAAGAATCAAGTAGCAGCCCAAGGATTTGTAATACTACGGTTTCTGATTCATTAGACTTCATAACACCAACCATTGAATTCGCTACATTTGCCTTCATTGCATAATAATTGCCCAATAATATACGTCTTGTGCGTTGGTCGATGTTCTCTGTTTTTGCGTAATCATATGCTTCTACCATTATTCTATCTATTGCTCTATACTCATCAAGGGCAGTAATAAAATCTTGATTTACCATTGCTTTCTTAGCTTTTGTTTCATGACATAGTATGGGAGATTCTATTCTTGTAAGATTCCAGTCAGTGTGCACCCCTTGTA
>JARRCD010000042.1 GCA_029982875.1 Candidatus Cloacimonadota bacterium
TTTGATAAAGCACATAGTTTGGTGCTTGATAGTGAGACCTTTTTTAATATCCAAAATGAAGCGGCTGCCTCCCGTCATCTCTTTATCAATTTACATAAGATCAATGATTTCCGTAGACTCAATGCCTATTTCATCCGAGTCAATGAAATGCTTGCAACGGGTGGCGTTTTTATCTGTCACGGACAGACCATCAGCCAGCGCAAGACGGAATTTTATCAGCGCTTCACACCCTACTTGGGCAGCATCTTATACTTTATCGATTTTATCTACCGACGTGTGTTTCCCAAATTGCCCCTTCTGCAGGGCTGGTATTTTGCTCTTACCAAAGGCAAGAATCGGGCGCTTTCGGAAACTGAGATCCTGGGCCGATTCTACTTCTGTGGCTTTGAGCTGATTCACAAACGCGAAATTGACAATAGAATGCACTTTATTCTGCGCAAGACTCAGGAGCCCAGCACCGATCCCCATCCCACTTACGGTCCCTTGATTCGTCTGAAACGTAAGGGACTGAATGGCCAAACGATATACGTGAAGAAATTTCGCACCATGCATCCCTATAGCGAATACCTGCAGGCTTATGTGCATGCCACCAATGATTTGCAAGAGGGTGGTAAGTTCAAGGCAGATTTTAGAGTAACCTCCTGGGGTAAGGTAATGCGCAAGCTGTGGATCGATGAACTGCCGCAATTTATCAATTTATTTGCCGGCGAGCTCTCCTTGGTAGGCGTTCGTGCCCTGAGTGAGCACTATTATAGCCTCTATCCCCCAGACATGCAAGAATTGCGGGTGAAGGTGAAGCCGGGGCTCTTGCCGCCATTTTATGCCGATTTGCCGAGCAGCTTTGAGGAGATCGTGGAATCTGAACGCCGCTATCTGCTGCAAAAGATTGAGCGACCCATCCGCACCGACTGGATATACTTCTGGAAAAGCGTGTGGAATATCGTGGTGAAACGGGCGAGGTCGCATTGATGATTCTGTCTACCATGGTAGAGTGGCCAGGTGGAGAGTTGAGAATGGTGAGTTGTACCGGCGCTCGCCCGAAGCGCCGAAGTTACAACAATACATCACGGCATACAAATCCCGAGCTTTGGGGGTGGAGAGTTGTGAATAGTACCAGCGCTTGCCCGAAGCGCCGAAGTTACAACAATACATCATGGCATTCAAATCCCGAGCTTTGGGGGGTGGTAGAGTGGCAAGGTGACCAGGTTGAGAGTAATTGAGTAAATAAGATGAAAGGCGGTCGGCTTTAGCCACCGTATCTCCAGCGAGCAGATCCTGGAAATAAGATGATTTCCGGTTGGCTTTAGCCACCGGCAACAGCGGCATTTTCAGTCTATATACCGGATAGCCTCCCCTAACCTTCGCTAAAGTTACGGCCTGTTCCGACTTCCGGAATGACTGCTGCGTGGTGTGACATTCCATGTGGCGAAGTGACGATATAGCTGTTTTTATATACAGATGGACTTTTTAATATTCTTGTAAAACACATATGTAAAGCCGTCATTCTGGGATCCAGGCTCATAATCTTATGAATATCCTCATCCCCTGCTTTGTAGGCAAAACCTATATGGGTAGTGTCATAGATATGGCGTCGCCCCAAAAATTATGAATGCTTTGAAAGAACTATATAGGAGAAACAAATCATGACCATGAAGAATCTTTGTATCTTACTATCAGTTTTATTTTGCATGGTGGGTCTGTCTGCCGAAGTCCCTCAAAATGTAAGAGCTACTGCCATATCTTACGATGGCTTTACCCTGCGTTGGGATCCTGTTGGTGGAGCAACTGAGTATCAAGTGGAGGTGAAAGAAGCGGTTTATGATGTAGTTTTCAAAACGGATTTCGAGGGACTTACCAGTTTTCCTGACGGTTGGTTAACCTCGGATTATGCTGGAGTACGGGAATATGATCTAGGAGCCTATTCAGGAACCAACCTCGCTTACTTATCAGCATTAAATGCCAGTATAACTACTCCATTTTACTTAAACCCAAGAATGTTTAAATTTTGGGCAAGAACGAGTGGTGACTCAGCCGATGTTTCTATTACTATAAGGTCTTCAGACGATCTTGAAAATTGGTTTAATCTTTGGGTAATAAGTACGACAAGTAGTGATCAAGGTCAACTTGTAAACGGTTATCAAGACGATCCATTTGTATACGAACCTGATAATAAGGGAAGATACAGTTTACAACTCATTTTTTCTAAAAGGGGAACATCGACTACAGTTTTTTTTGATGATTTTTCAATAACTGCCATACAGCCAGATAGCAGTTCTTCTTTCTATTCAGTTGGGTGTTCTAATACTGGCCTTAGAATATCCGGAACCCAACCAGAGGCAGAATACATATACAGGGTTAAGCCAATGACCAACGGGGGTGAGTTTTCTGAGTGGAGTGTTGTTGAAACTACTTCATATAATCCCTCTCAAAATACCGGCAGTGCGATAGCTGGTGCTGCAGCTGTTATCCCTGTATCCATTGGTGATACTACTCACAGCGTAACGATAGATCCTGCGGATGACGACATTGATGCTGATTACAGCGTAAGTCTTAGTCAGGAAGCCTCAATTTATAAATATAACATATCCTGTGAGGACAATAGCGCTTTAAATGGCGTGTACATTATATCGCATCCGGGCTTTCAAGCTTCATCTGTCAATGTAACGGGCGCCGGAGAATACTCTGTTGATACAAGTGTAGCGGAACAAACAACGCTTGGGGTAAGCAGTATTTCGGCAAAGGGCAATCTCGAGATAGACTTAGGGCTGGAAGAAAGCACTTTACCTGTCACTTTGTCAAATTTCAGCGTTGTAGCTATGGCAAGAGATGTATGTCGTATAGATTGGATTACTCAATCTGAAAGCAATCTTATCGGTTTCTATATACTGCGTGGGAGTGTCGCCGATGTAGCGGAAGCGCAATTGATTTCTGCTTTAATTCCAGCTCGCAATAGCAGCACTATCCAGCAATATTCCTATCTGGATCATGCTCCATTCTATCCAGCTTACTATTGGTTGATGACGATGGAGATAAGTGGCCAGGAAATCATCAACGGTCCGGTTTATGCTGAATATGAAGGCGGACAAACTGAAACAAGCACAGAGTATCAAGATCAGGTGAGGATTTTTCCCAATCCCTTTAATTATGAAGCCACCCTGCAGATATCAGTGGCACAGAATCAGGAGGTTGCTTACAAACTCTATAACATCAAGGGCGAGTATATCCGCAAAGAAGAAATCGGAGTGCTGGCGAAGGGAATCCATCCCATTACTTTCAATGCTATCAATGGTGAAGGAAAACCCTTGGGCACAGGTCAGTATATCTTGGAAATGCGATTTGGGAAAGAGACCTGCTTACAGAAGCTAATGATTATCAAATGAAGAAAGGGGCGGAATATATGCTTACAAAGGGCTTAATTGCTATGAGTTGAGTTATGGTATATGCGGATGTTTCGGAACAAATCTTTCCAAGAGCGAGATCAACGATCTCGCTCTTTTCGTATGTGGGCAAATTTCTCTTTCTTACCCGAATACACCCCCGTCATTCTTGAAGCCAGGATAAGGCCTAAATTTAGCGGAGGTTTGTGGAGGCTGCTTGCATGATTACGTGCCCAGGCAATCCGGAATCAGGTCTAAATAATGCTGCTTTTGCCGGTGACTAAAGTCGACCGGAATTCATCTTATCTCCGGGATCTGCTAGCATGGGATACGGTGGCTAAAGTCGACCGGAAATCATCTTATCTTCGGGGTCTGCTCGCCTGGGCTACGGTGGCTAAAGCCGACCGCCTATCATCTTGTCTTCGGGGTCTGCTCGCCTGGGAAACGGTGGCTAAAGTCGACCGCCTATCATCTTATCTCCTGGGTCTGCTTGCATGGGCTACGGTGGCTAAAGTCGACCGCCTATCATCTTATCTCCTGGAACTGCTTACATGGGCTACGGTGGCTAAAGCCGACCGCCTATCATCTTATTTCCGGGATCTGCTCGCCTGGGATATTTGTGAGTCCCATCGGGACGAGATAGAACCCCCATCCCCGAAATAACAGCCCTGAGTCCCGATGGGACTCGGGGATAACGGATAACGCATAACGGATAACGCATAACGGATAACGGATAACGCATAACGCATAACGGTTAACGCCATAACCCTATCTAAAATGCCGCCCTGCTTTTCTCAAAGGAAGCCAGGAAAGCGGCTGAAGATGGTTGTGCTTTTTGCACAGTCTCCGGGGCGGCGATGGGCAAATGCTGAAGAAAAAGCTTGACATGGTCTATCTATTTGGTGATTATACTATTACAACTTCATATCAATCACGATATTGAAGAAAAAATACCAACAAGGGAGATTATTATGTTACAGATTGAACACTATATGGATAAAGCAGCTTTCGAAACAAAACTCAAAAAGACAGATTTGATAGAATTTCTTCATACTCATCTTGATCGCTTTCGGGATTCTAAATCAGCGATAGAAAAGGCTATTGATTATGCTTATAGCCCGGATCCCGGACGCGGGGGTTATATCATAGCGGCTTATGAAGATGAGCAACTGGTGGGAGCTGTGGTAATGAATAAAACCGGAATGTCTGAATTCATACCCGAATACTATCTGATCTACATAGCGGTAGCTGCCAGCCAGAGGGGGAAAGGCATTGGCAGTAAATTGCTGCAGCGTGCTTTTGCTACTGCCGATGGCAATATTGCCTTGCATGTGGAATATGATAATCCGGCCAAGCGGCTCTATGAGCGGATGGGATTTACCACCAAATACGCTGAGATGCGTTGGCAGAGGAGCTAAGATGGCACGCTTGAAGGTTCATATCGATCGACTGATCGAGAATATAGAGACTATTACTGCGTTTATGCAAAAGCATGATAAACAGTGGTCTTTGGTGGTAAAAGTATTGGGTACAGACAAGTCGGTGTTATCCAAAATTCTGCAGAATCCAGCAATTCTGGGCACACATTCGATAGCGGTCTCACAGTGTAAATCTCTGCGCATGGTCAAGGAGTTGAATCCCAGCCTCAGAACCATGTACATCAAACCGCCTTCCATCAAGAATGTAAAAGAAATTGTAAAGTATGCCGATATATCACTCAATAGCACCTTATCGACGATCCAGGCACTCAGTGATGAAGCGGTAAGGCAGGATAAAAAGCATCAGGTGATTGTGATGGTGGAAATGGGTGAATTGCGTGAAGGCATCAAGCGTGAAGGTTTGATCCCATTCTACAAGAGGGTGTTTAAGCTTCCCAATATCCAGATAATCGGGATTGGGACGAATCTGGGCTGTATGTATGGCATTCAACCTACCTATGATAAATTGATTCAACTTGTGCTTTACGAGCAGATTATCGAGGCGAAATTCAAGCGTCAGATGGAATTGATATCCGGAGCCAGCAGCATCACCTTGCCGATTTTGGAAAGAGGGAAGGTTCCCAGTGGCATCAATCATTTCCGCATCGGTGAAGCAGCCTTTTTGGGCACCTCACCTCTGGAAAACAAACCAATTCTGGGCTTAAATACGGGAGCTTTCACCTTTGAGGCCAATATTGTAGAACTCTATAAAAAAGAAAACCAGCCTGATGGCATCATCAGTGAAGCCGGTGTAGGCAACGTTCCGGATGAATCTGAATTGCCGGATGAGGATATGAGTTACAAAGCGATCATGGATTTTGGTGTGTTGGATGTGGATGCAGATCATCTTATTCCGGAAGACCCCGAGATGAGCTTTTTTGGCAATAGCAGTGATCTCACGGTCTACAACCTGGGTGATAACCCCAGAGGATACAAGCCTGGAGATACAGTACGCTTCCGGTTAAAATATATGGCCGTGGCCAAGCTGATGTACTCCCGCTTTATCGAAAAAGTGATCATTGAAACAAGTTAGAGCCTGAAGATATCGATTTTCCTGTGTGGCCGCGGCATCTTGCTGCTGGTCACAATTCCTTGGTCTTTGCTTTTTTGATTTTATCCAATTGCGGTTTTACATATTTTTCATAGCAATCCGGACAAATGGAATGGGAAAACATGGTATCGGTATGGTCGGAGATGTAGCTCTCTACTTCTTGCCAATAGTTTTTATCGGCGCGGATTTTTTTGCAGTAAGAGCAAATAGGGATCAGCTTTTCCAGAGAGCGGATCTGCTTAGCTGCGGTTTCCAGTTCCTGGCGTTGCTTTTCCAATCTCAGGGCACTTTTTACTCTTTGGATCAATTCCAGATTGGAAAACGGTTTGCTGATATAGTCCATTGCTCCCAGCTCAAAGCTGCGCTCAAGTGGTTCCATGTTTTCATCCAGCGCTGCTGCGGTAATCATGATGATTGGGATATCTTCCAAATTTGGATCTTGTTTGATCCATTCGAGCACGTCATAGCCGCTGAAGCCGGGCATCATGATATCCAGCAACAGCAGGTCGGGACGATTGTGCGTCAATTCTTCCATCATTGATTTACCGTTGAAATACAGTTTCAGATTGTGGAATCCAGTCTGATTGAGCACGGTCTTGATCAATTTAAGATTTATCTCATCATCGTCTGCCACATAGATGAGCATATCTTTAAGCTCTTCGAGGTCATACATCATAGCCTACCTTTGTTTGTTGAGTGATGCTGCATAGACAAACATTTCGTCCAGATTTTTGAACCGGTCAAAGAGAGCAATCGCTTCTTGCAGCTGTTTATCCTGAGATATGGAGATTTTGTAAGCCTCGAGATCTCCATATACCTTGCGGACAAGTTCGCTTTTTATGCTATTTTCGATAAAGCTACGTGTGCTATCCAGATCGGCTGCAGTGTATGTAATATCCTGCTCTTTGGCGTAGGCAAGAAAATCGTTCATGATCTCAGGAGTAATCTCCGGATCGGCGGGAAGCTCATGGTCATGATCCACCAGATAATCCACGGCATAGTTGAAAAATACATTTTTACGCCTCAGATCAACGCCAAAACGGGTCAGCAAGTCGTTTTGAACTTCTATATCGGGAGTAATCCCGCCCCCGCCATATACTTCCCGACCTTTGGTAGTATAAAACACCTCTTGGTGATTCTTTTCTTCTTCCTGCTCGAGTTCTTCTTTCGTAATACGCTTGCCGGTAAGTAATTTATCGTTACTCATCTTATGGATGCAGCGTCCGCTTTTGATGTAATAATACGAGGTCGTGATCTTGATGCCATTGCCATTGGATAGCGGCACCAGCTGCTGCACACTGCCTTTACCGAAGGTATCTTTGCCCAAGACCAGTCCCTTATCCCAATCCTGCAGACTGCCGGCAAAGATTTCGGAGGCAGAAGCGGAAGCTTCATTGACCAGCACCACAATGGGATAATCCCGTTCTTTAGTCTTATATCGGGTATAGATTGATTCCTGACGTGTGCGGCCTTTGGTCTCGACCACCAGTTTATTGTATCCAATAAACTCATTGACAGTATCTACCGCTTGGTCTAATAAACCTCCGGGATTGAATCTCAAATCTATAATCAAGCCCTTAATGCCTGCCGCTTCCAGATCGGTAAGAGCCGCACGAAGCTCAGTGCTGGTATTTTGATTAAACTGACTGATCCTGATATAGCCTACCCCATTGTCCGTCATAAAGCTGTAAGGAACGCTTTTAATCTTGATGTTTTCGCGGATAATGGTAAAATCTATGGGTTCAGCAATACCCGGACGGGAGATGGTGATCACCACTTCCGTGCCCACCTCGCCACGCATTTTTTTGATGGATTCATCGGTTGTGACGCCGACAATATCTTCACCATCCACTTTGATGATCCGGTCTCCGGCGGTGATGCCCATTCTATATGCCGGAGTTCCTTCGATGGGGGAGACTACGGTAATATAATCCCCAATCTTGTCGATTTGAATCCCGAGACCGCCAAAAGAGCCTTTGGTGCTGGTGGTAAAATCCTTAAATTCATCTGCCGTAAAGTAATTTGTGTGAGGGTCCGTAGTGCTCAGCATTCCCTCGATAGCGGCCTGGATCAGTTCTTCATCCGAGAGCTCGGTTACATAATTCTGTTTTAATTTTTGCAATACTTCACTAAAGAGCTGGATTTGGCTATATATATTCCCCGCAGAGGGGCGTGTCTGGGCATAAGCGTCAGTGGCTACCAGCAGTAGGATTGCAGTCATCAACCACAAGGCTACAATTGTTATCAGGGCATTACGCTGTTTTGGCAACATGCTTTGATCTCCTCTTAGATTTTGAGTGCTTGAACAATCTGTTGATGAATCTCATCAGCTTCTTTTTCCGCATCCAATACAAGATATCTGGAGGCGTGTTTTTTGGCAATAAATAAATATTGAGCCCGCACCTTTTGGTGAAAGGATATACTCTCTTGCTCCAATCTATCCAAATTTCTATCCTTGATCCGCCCCAGACCTACTTCTGCCGGAAGATCAAGCAAAACAGTGAGATCAGGAGTAGTGTTAAAGGTGGCAAAAGCAGTCAATTGGTCGATCACCTCATAATTCAAGGCACGGGCAGCACCTTGATAAGCGTAGGTGCTATCGTAATATCTATCTGAGATTACCACCTTGCCTGCTTTGAGTGCAGGCAGGATAAGCTCTCCCGTATGCTGAGCCCGGGAAGCGCAGTATAGCAGCAATTCGGTCTCGGGAAGCATCTCGGAGCACAAGGGGTCCAAAAGGATTTTGCGGATTGCCTCAGCTATGGCCGTGCCGCCAGGTTCTCTCGTAGTCAAATAGGGAAGCTGCCTTTTGTGCAAATAGTCGACCAGGAGTTTGATCTGAGTAGTCTTTCCGCTACCTTCAATGCCCTCAAAAGTAATGAAATAGCCGCGCATTTTTTCTTCCTTAGATGATGGTATCATGTTGATAGTGCAGATCATCCCGCTGAGGGTTGTCAAGCAAAAAGTGAGCTCCCCGGCTTTCTTTCCGGGATAGTGCACTTCGGATCACAGCTATGGCGATAACAGCCATATTGCGGGTCTCTACCACTTCGCGGCGCACGGAATTGTGCTGATAGAAATTATTAATCTCGTTATAGATATTTTCCATGCGTGAAAGTGCATATTTAAGAAGCCGGCGGGAACGGCGGATGCCCACATATCCCTGCATGATAGTGCCGATGATTTCGCGATTATGGCTTATTACGACCCACTCATTTTCATTGAAAGTGCCCATCAAGTGCCAGGGCGGGATATTGGGGAATACTACTTTTTCTTGAATTGATGGGTGATGGGCAGCATTATAGGCCGTTACGAGGGCTTCCAATAATGAGTTTGAGGCCAGGCGATTGGCACCGTGCAGTCCAGTGCAGGATACTTCGCCGGCGGCAAAGAGATTGCGGATATCGGTAAGACCATCAATGGTGGAGATCACTCCTCCGCAGAAATAATGGGCTGCAGGTGCCACAGGAATCGGTTCACGGGTAAAATCTATCCCGCGTTCCTGCAATCTGCGGTCGATGTAGGGAAAGTGTTTACGCAGTTTTTCGCTGGGAATCTCTGTAGCATCCAGCCAGCAATACTTCTCTCCGCGGCGCTTCAACTCACTATCGATTGCCCGGGAGACCACATCGCGGGGAGCGAGATTAGCCTGAGCATGATAGTTTTCCATAAAAGTGCTGCCGTCAATGAGCCGGAGGGTGGCGCCTTCCCCGCGTAAAGCTTCAGAAATCAGAAAGGTATCGCCTTCCGGACTCCAAAAAGCTGTGGGATGAAACTGGACAAATTCCATGTTTGCCAATCTGCCACCTGCCAGGCGCGCCATGGCCATCCCATCTCCCGTGGCCACATCAGGATTGGTATTGTGGCTGTAGATCTGGGCTGCTCCACCGGTCGCAAGCATGGTCTTGTGAGCTTTAAAAATATCCACCTCATGCGTTTCCGAATTCAGGATATAGGCGCCCCAACAGGAGATGCCCGGGATAAAGCCTTCATCATTGCTTACATGGTGCTGAGTAATGAGGTCTATCGCAATGCGGTTTTCGTAGATATCAATAGCGCTGTTTTCGCTGCAGCGCTTGACCAGCGCTTCCATAATCTGATGTCCGGTACTATCGGCCGCATAGGCTACCCGGCGATGCGTGTGCCCGCCTTCCATGGTGAGCGAGAGATTTTCCAAGCGCTTGTCATAGCTATCATCACGGCGGGTAAAATCTGTACCCATGTCGATCAAATACTGGATCAATTGCGGTCCTTGTTCGATTATCTTGCGGATAACCTGCTTTTTTCCCAGGTCTGCTCCCGCACTGTAGGTATCCTCAATGTGTTTACTAAAGGAATCGGTGGCGTCCAATACTGCCGCGATCCCTCCTTGGGCATAATCCGTATTGCAATCAAAGAGATCACTTTTGCTGATCAAGGCTACGCGCCCCAACTTTGCTGCTTGCAAAGCGAAGACGAGTCCGGCTATACCGCTGCCCAAGACCAGATAGTCATATTCGTGGGTCATGATTGTTCCTTCCCGGCTCATAAACGAGTCCCATCATTATGGCATCTTCATCCGGATTGGAATAATAGTGCTTACGCCTGCCCAGAGCGCAAAAGCCCTGCTTTTCATAGAGTTTAATAGCAGTTTCATTGCTCTCACGCACATCCAGATAAAAATGCGTACAACCGCTTTGGTTCAGCTCTTTGAGGCTTTCAACCAAGAGATATTTGCCGTGACCCTGACCTTGTTTTGCAGGGTCTATGGCAAAGTTCAGAATTACCGCTTCATCCATGATCACGTGGAAAAAGATGTAACCACAGAGTTTGCCCTCAAGTTCAAGGATACGTGAGTATTCGAAATAAGGACCGTAAAAAGCCTCAGCCGGCCAGGGGTTGGTAAAAGCCCGCTGTTCTATCTCGGTGATCGGGATCAGATCTTCGGGCTTCAATTTACGAATCAAACGTTGCATGTGATTTACATTTTTTCCGGAGCCGAGATTCCCATGAGCTCAAATACTATCGCCATCACATTCTTTACGGTATACAGCAACATCAGCCGGGCTTGAGAGAGCGTTTTGCTTTTGGAACTTACTATCTGATAGCGGGCATAATACTTATGCACCATAGCTGAAAGTTCTTCCAGGTATGTAGTCAAACGATGGGGCTCCCGATAAATCGCGATCAAAGTAAGCAATTCCGGCAGATCGGATAATTTTTGGATTATACTGAGTTCTTCAGGCTTGTTCAGTTTGACCAGCAGTTCCTTTTTGAAGGTCTTGGGCCAGACTTTATCCTTTTTGGCTTTTTTGATGATGCTGCAGATTCTGGCATGGGCGTATTGGCAATAATATACCGGATTTTCGTTATTCTGTTTCAGCGCCAGTTCCAGATCAAAATTCAGATGTGCGCTGGCTTTTCTGGCGATAAAGAAATAGCGTGCGGCATCTTTACCTACTTCGTTGATGAGATCATCCATGGTAACGATCTTACCGGCTCGTTTACTCATCTTTACCCTTTCTCCGCTCTCAAAGAGATTGACCTGTTGCAAAAAGATGATCTCCAGCATCTTATCATCGTAACCCAGAGCTTTGAATGCAGCCTTGATGCGGGGCACATAGCCATGATGATCCGGGCCAAAAATATCGATCAGAGTACTGAAGCCGCGCTGGATCTTGGTAAGATGATAGGCCAAATCCGGCACAAAATAAGTAATTGAGCCATCGGATTTCATAAGCACGCGGTCCTTGTCATCGCCATATTTGGTGGAAGCAAACCAGATTGCATCATCTTTTTCGTATGTGCAATCTGCTTCGGTGAGATAGGAGAGCACTTCTTCCACCACCCCTTCGCTGCGCAGAGTCTTTTCCGAGACCCAGCCGTCAAAGATGACGTCAAAGCGTTCCAGAGAAAGGCGTTGCATCTCCAAAATCTCGTTGAGTGCGAATTCCTTGAGGTGTTCCATGCGGTCTTTCTCGGTCATCATAAATACTCTCACACCCTCATTGGCATTCAATTTTTGGGCGAGGTGCTTTACATAATCTCCGTGATAAGCCTCGTAAGGAAATTCGCCAATCTTTTCACCGTGCAATTCCCGCAATCTCAGCTCCAGGGACTCCGCCAGGATGTCCACTTGATTGCCCGCATCGTTAATATAGAATTCGCGAGCCGGCTTATATCCGGTCTTCTGCATAACTCTATACAAGGTGTCTCCAAAGGCAGCAGCCCTGGCATTCACGATATTCAAAGGCCCAGTAGGATTGGCTGAGATAAATTCGATCAATACTTTTTCACCCTGACCAAAATCCGACGTGGCATAATCAGCTCCAGCTTTATGAATCTCCCAAAATATCCTTTGGAAAAAAGCCGGGGCAAGTTGGAAATTGATAAAGCCAGGTCCCGCTACGCTCACTTTTTTGTAGTCTTTGTTCTTTTTGATCTCTTTGACGATGATCTCGGCCAGAGCTTTGGGCGCTTTCTTGTTTTCCTTGGCGAGGATCATGGCGCAATTACTTGAGTAATCGCCATACTCGGTGATGTTGGGAACCTCGACACTGAATTCCTTGGCATGAGATATCCCCAGTTTATCCAGACTCGTCACAAGGTGAGCATGTATAATCTCTTTGATCATTGCATTTCCTCATTTACATCACGGTTCTTGACTTTTTCAAAGAGTTCGTCGATCTTGTAAAAATCACGGGTTTGAGGCAAAAAGATGTGCACGACGATATCTCCAATATCGATCAAAATCCACTGTCCCACTTCCACACCTTCTTTGCTGAGCACATTCAGGTGATTTGCCTTGGCCATATCGATTACGTGCTGGGCAATAGCCTTGTTGTGCAGATCGGCGCTTCCTTCACAGACCACTATAACATCGGTATAATCTGTCTTTCCTGCTACCTCATAGATACGGATGTTTTCGGCTTTCTTTTCCTGCAGCCATGCTACGATGGCTTCAAGTTTGATATTGTCCTGCAATATCTCCTCCATATTATTTCATAAACTCCTGGTAGTCGCGTCCCACGATGATGTCAAAATCTGCGCTATGATATTCAGATAGCGCACTTGTCCACCGTTGGATGCCCGTCATCTTTTGCAAGCGGGCAAGGTCTTGTTTATCGGCCTTGCGCATTACAATGATAGACTTGTCATAGATCGGTCGAGGGGTATTCCCCAAGCTGATAACATCGATATTCTTATGTGATAAAGACCTGGCAAAATCCGCAGCCAATTGATCAAAACCACAACCATTCAACACATTGACCTTGATCGCGGGCAATTGGTCTTCACCGTAGGCATATTCACTGCTATCTGCACTATTGACTTTGTCTATCACAAAGATCAAGAGCGCCAGCAGCACAAGGGTGATCGCTATCAAGATCAAGCGTGCTTTTGAAAACCACTTTTTTGGAGGAGGCTTTGTTGTCAAATCTAACCGTTCATGCATGCGGATTTATTTGGCGCAAAATAGCCTGTTTCAGCTTCTTATAGCTGATCTCAAAAGCTTCTGGAATCACTCTCTCTCCGGCCACCACACTCATAAAATTGCTGTCTCCTTGCCATCTGGGTACCATATGAATATGCAAGTGTTCGGCAATTCCTGCGCCAGCAGCTGTTCCCAGATTGATCCCGATATTGATTCCGTCACAGTGATACGCATCATAATAGGCTCTCTCACAGGTCTTGATCAATTCACAGGCTTCTTGCCAGGCTTCGGAGGGAAGATCATTGATGCTGCTCTCATGGGCATAGGGAACTATCATCAAATGGCCGTTGTTGTAGGGAAAGCGATTTAGCATGATGTAGCACGCTTTACCACGGTAGACAATGAGATTATCTTCATCATGAGCATGATCCCGAGCCCGGCACATTACGCAATCAGCGGATTTTTCACCGAGGATATAGTCTATGCGCCAGGGCGAATACAGATATTTTTTACTCATAATCCTCTTCTTCGATCACGCGGGAACCAAATTCCAGGATTTCATGCTCTTTGATGAAGCTATCGATCACGATATTGTGTCCGGCAAGGATGCTGTCATTTGAGATAACGGCATTCTCGACATAGCAATTCGGACCTAAAACTACTCCGCGATCAATCGTGCAATGACCTTTCAGAACACAGCCCTGACCAAGCTCCACATCGGCATCCAGCTTTACCTCATCACCGATGAAGATGGTCTCTGGATTGTGCATCATGACTCCGCTATTGAGCCATTTCTTCCGCACTTTGCCTAAGTAGATATTCTCCAATGCGGCCAGTTGTTCCTGAGAGTTGACGCCGGATACTTCCATCACATCCTCCAGGATAACGCTCTCAACCAGTGCTCCCGCTTGGTAAAGGATGGCGAGAGTATCGGTAAGATAATACTCTTTCTGCTCGTTTTGGTTGCTGATCCGGTTCAAAGCGGAAAAGAGCTGATCGCTTTTAAAACAGTAGATTCCGGTATTAAATTCCTTTATTTTGCGCTGCGTTTCTGTAGCGTCCCGGTATTCTACGATCCCACAGATCTGCTGCTTTTCATCGCGGAGCATCCTGCCATATTTACCGGCATCCTCCACCACTGCGGTCAATACCGTGGCTGCTGCACCAGAGCTCAGATGTTTGTCGTGCAATTTCTGTAAAGTAGCGGCGGAAAGCAGAGGCACATCCCCGCATAAGATCAAGACATCGCCGTGAAAATTTGCCAAACTGGACGCAGCCATCTGGACGGCATGTCCGGTTCCCAATTGTTCCTGCTGTTCGGCAAATACTATTCTATCGTTATCTTCCAATGCGCTGATCACGGTTTCCTTTTTCCAACCTACCACCACGCTTACCAATTGGCAATCGAGAGTAAGCGCGGTATCCACCACCCGTTGAATCATGGGTTTATCTGCCAAGGGGAATGTTACTTTGGCACGTTCCGATTTCATCCGCGTACCTTTCCCGGCAGCAAGTACTATCGCGGCAAGAGCTTTCATTGATCTCCTCCACAAGAGCTCAGACCTCGCCTCAGCTCCCGCATGGTTTTGTGTAGTATGGGATGCCATGCCTCAGGGGCGATCTCACACATCAGCTCTAAAGCAAAGGCGCGGTTGTGCAGATCGTAATGTGGCACCTGTAGTTCTTTGGTCTCGATGATCATATCCTGAATCAATAAAATATCAATATCTATAATGCGGGGACCCCATTTCTGGATTCGCCGGCGTCCCATTTTGTCTTCAATACCCAAAATCGCCTCAAGTAAGGCTTGGGGCGTCATGGTGTGTCCTATATATAGCACCTGATTATAAAAATCTGCCTGATCAACCTCACCATAGGGTGCCGTGCGCTTGAGGCTGGAGTGCGCCAGTAACTGTACTCCCGGCAGCATCTTAAGCTCTCGCACGGCAAGCTGAACCTGCTGCTGGGGATCATGCATATTGGAGCCTAATAGTAGATAAGAGTTCATTAGCGATGCCTGGAAAGCTCCACTTCCACATTGCTCAGCGTGCCCTGGATTGGTACTGATGGTTTTTGGATGCAAATCTTGACCTTGTAGATCAAAGGGGTATCCTGCAGCAATTTATCGGCGATAGTATTGGCACACATCTCCAAAAGATGAAACTGCCGGCTTTCCATGATTTGGCGAATATCGGCATAGACCTTGGTATAATCCACCGTGTCTTCCAGAGTTCTGATGCCCGCATCCAAGGCCTCATCGGTATAAAGTGTAACCGATACTACAAAACGTTGCCCCAAGCGGCGCTCTTCATCCTGCACCCCATGGTAGCCGTAAAAGACCATCTCATTCAAACGTATTTTCACATTTTCCTCTTTATCTCGATTTTCACGCTCTGTCCCCATTTTTTGTCACAAAAACGGACTACTAAAAAGCTAAGCGCCATTGCTATAAAAGCAAGGATAATGCTGGATAATTCTGAGACAAACTGGTTTGCCAAAAGAAACCCGCCGATCAAAGCTATTACCGGCAAACCAAAGATGAGCAGGCTCGCCAGGATTCTGCCTTGAGCAGAGATATTTAGCTCTACCTTATCCCCTGCGTGCAGCTCAAGTTCACTGGGGAGATGAAATACTGCCGGACTGCTTTTTGAAAAGCAAAAACCTCGCATAGCGCAGCCTTTGCAACCTCCACCCCGTTGCAATTCCACCGTAGCGATCCCTCGCTCAAAGGCTGTAACGAGCCCTACATCCTGGATATTTTCGTTATTCATTATTCTTCCTTAGTTTAGCGATGAGTTCCGTTGTAGATAAACCTGCTACATAGCTCAAAGATTTTACCCTACCCCCATTTGCCAAGACGATATCGGCGCCCACAATCTCGGAAATTGGCCAATCTCCACCTTTGACCAATACCTCAGGTCTTACTTTTTTGATCAATTCATACGGGGTATCTTCCCCAAAGATGCAGATGTAGTCTACAGAGCTGAGACCTGCCAAAACGAGCGCCCGGTCCCTTTCACAATTTATGGGACGCGTGCTACCTTTGAGACGCTTGACCGAGAGATCGCTATTTAGGCCTACAATCAGGATATCGGCCAGACTCTTGGCTTCGGCAAGATAGCAGACGTGCCCGGCATGCAGGATGTCAAAACAGCCATTTGTGAATACTATTCGTTTGCCCTGAGCATGCAGCTCTTCGCTTTTACGGGCAATCTGGCTTTCCTCAATGATCTTATCTGTGATTGGCATAACTACGCAAGATCTCCGCACTACTGGCTGTAGCGGTTCCCTTTTTTCCGCAAACCACTGCGGCGGCATGATTGGCAAAGGCCGCGGCAGTCCTGATATCGGCGCCACAGCTATAAGCTACTCCCAAGGCACTGATAACCGTATCTCCGGCTCCCGAGACGTCATATACTTCGCGGGCAAAGCTGGGGAGATGTTGCATCGCCCTATCCGGCGCAAAGATATACATACCCTTGGCTCCCCGCGTTACTACCAGGTATTTGCACTTGATCTTTTGCAAGACAGCATTCGCAGCGGCAAAAAAATCCTCGTCACTACTGAGCTGTTTGCCCACGTTAGTCTGCAATTCGGTAAAATTGGGCTTGAAGATATCCACACCCTGATAACTAAAGAAATTTATCTGTTTGGGGTCTACGGCTACAGGCACCTTATACTTCCGGCAAAGCTTCAAGCTTTCCTTGATCACTTTCTCACTCAAAAGTCCCTTATTATAATCCTCTATGATCAAGAGGTCTGCTATTTTCAGCCGCGGGGCCAGCCGGCTCAGGATTTCATTTTCACTGCTTTCCGAGATCCAATGTTTATCCTCAATATCGATGCGGACGATTTGCTGATTGGCGGCTCCAATGCGGGTCTTGATCGTGGTTTTGCGCTCTTTTTCGGCAACCAGGCCTTCACTATCCAGCTTGTGTAATTTGAAGAGATTACGCATCATGCGGGCATTGGCTTCGCAGCCAACGATGCCAATCGCATACACCTTGGCTCCCAAAGCAGCAAGATTGAGAGCTACATTTGCTGCTCCACCCAGGCGGTACTCTTCATTTTGGATTTCAATCACCGGCACCGGCGCTTCCGGCGAGATCCGCTGCACTTTGCCCCATTGATAGCTATCCAAGATCATATCTCCCAATACCACTGTCTTTTGCGTGTTGATCTTTTTGATCAGTTCTTCCATCTTATGCTCCGCTTACCGGCAGCGGATAATTGCCGTCAAAGCAGGCGTAACAATAATCGGCCGGTTTGCTTACACAGCTCTTCAGCTGCTCCATGCTCATAAATTTGATGCTATCGACGCCTAATTTTTGGCGGATTTCGGCCAAATTATAGCGATTGGCAAGCAATTCTTCCCGCGAGGGGGTATCTATGCCATAATAGCAGCTATATTTGGTTTGAGGGCTGCCAATGCGCAGGTGCACTTCCGCCACTTCTGCAGCTCTGATCAGACTTACAATCTTTTTGATGGTAGTGCCCCGCACCACACTGTCGTCTATGAGGACAATCTTTTTGCCTCTGAAAAAGTTGGGCAGAAGATTGAATTTTTGGCGCACACTTTCATCGCGGATAGTCTGTTCTGGTTTGATAAAAGTCCGCCCCACATAGTGATTGCGGATCAAACCCAGGGAAAGCGGGACCTGGGCTTCATTGCTATAGCCCAGGCCGATAAAATTTGAAGAATCCGGT
>JARRCD010000043.1 GCA_029982875.1 Candidatus Cloacimonadota bacterium
GTCATAGTCTTGGGGATAGGGGGTAGCATGAGAAATATGTTCTGCGTGTATTGATTGGGGTAGAGCGGCACTGCTTTGATATTTACCAGACGGCTGTCTTCATAGCCAAATTCATATTTCAGTGGTGTAGTCCCGACTTCACGATCATTGATATAGATCTTTGCTTTTGTGGGTAAAGATCTGATTTTCATAGTCTGGGTAAACATGCCGCTTTCTTCGCGGATAATTTTATCCTTGTTATTAGCACAAGCCGAGCTTAGCAGCAATACAAGGCAGAGTGTTATAGTGCTGATGACAAACGTGGTTTTTTGCATAATATCCTCATAGTAAGATCATTCTTTTTGATTTACGATTCTTTCCAATATCTTTTCTACCTGATTTTTGACAAGATTTATCTCGTACTTTTGTTCTACTTTTAGCCGGGCATTAACCCTAATTTGTTCCAAGCTTTTCCGATCAGTATTGTATAGCTCTAAAATAGCGGAAGCGAGAGCACTGACTGACCCTCTTTCAAAAAGATAGCCATCGATCTTGTGAGAGATGATTTCTTTGGGACCATAAGCATTGGTAGCGATTACTATCAAAGAGCAGGCCATAGCTTCGATTATCACTCTGCCAAGAGGTTCTTTTGATACTGTAGGCATGAGTAATACATCATAACGAGGTAGTATTTGCATCGGATGATCAATTTTCCCTTTGAATCTAAAGTGGTCACCCAAATGTAAACGTTTGATTAGCTGCTGACAGTGTTGCAGATAGCTTTTATCTGCTTCTCCGTAAACATCCACGACAAAATTTTGATCCTGAGATACGATTCTCCTGCTTGCTTGGATAATAAGATCCAAACCCTTGAGAGGCTGGATCTTGCCCAAGTATATAAAACTGAGTTTGTCGGTTAAAAGGCGTTCATTTCTGTTTGGTAAAGCGATACCCCGCGGGATGACAGATACATCTTTGCTATGGTATTTTGAGGCCATTTCCTGGCCAATCCACTGGGAAATAGCTATCACAGGATCAAGTCGGATTTTCCCTCCAATTGTCCAAGGTAAAGCAGCCTTTAGCCAGCGTTTGATGCTATTCTTCACACCCCTGCCCAGATAAGTTTTTAACCAGTCATCACCAATATCAAAAACTCTGGGAATTGCGGTTTTTTGCACGGCTATTACAGGGGCAATGGAGATGGCTTTGATATTGCCGAAATAGACAAGATCCGGTTTTACGAACTCCATGATTTGCATGGTGATCGAGTAGTTAAACTTCTCAACTTCATGCTTGTTTCTCATACTGGCATTGATATAATCAATATATCGAAGGATGCGCAGGGGGATGCCTTCATCGATTTTAAGGGCATCGTAAGATACCTTCTCAACTCCCATATATCCACACAGGATATAGATTTGGTGTCCCTTTGTCGCCAGCCAGTCCATGGTCTCCTTTACCGATATCTCATATCCGCCATCAAAGAAGGGCGGATAGTAGTTTGAGATGCACAGAATCTTCATGGTTTTCTCCGCAAAAAATCGATAAGATGGGCATTTTGAAAGAGATCTATACCCATGTATGATTTGAGTAAGTACAAAAGATATAGCAGTAGTATGATCAAGATCAAAAACATTGCGATGTAGGTGAAACCCTTGGCCACAGTGGTAAGCCCGGTATTCATATCGCCTTTATCTATAGATTTAAATTGATTTCTGGTATCCTTCCCGAAGATCAAGACTATATACCAGCGTTTGATAAACCAAAAAGAAAAACGTATATCAATGATACCCAAAGATGGTACAGGGGGTAGCATGCGCTTCATCAGGTTCATGAGTTCTTTACGCTGAGAATAAGATAGTGTTTCTTTGATCTCTTTGTTTCCGATGTATTTCTTATTTTCTTTTTCTGGCATCTTTAACCTCTTTCATTTGCCAGTCTTTGGGCTGTTGTGAGATTTTGGGGTAATCTCACTCTATGTCTACGATATCTTTTTTCCAATTTGTTCATCACAGCAATCAAAGCAAATACCATCATCAATTGGTAGTAGTTATTTGTTTGCTTAAGAACCCATTCCAAAGTGGATTCCAGATATATCGCAAGTAATCCTCCTATTAATGCTATGGCGAAATACTGGTAATCTGTGTTTCTGTAACGGTAAAAATTCTGGATGTTCAAAAAATAGAAGTAGAAAATAAAGATTAGAAACACAACCAGAGTATGCCAACCTGATTCGGCGGCAATCATGAGATATATGCTTTCCACCAACCCGTTTTTTTCGTTTTCATTATCAGGATCAACCATAGGAATGTGGTCGCCGTAGGGCCAGGGTGGATTGATCTTAATGCCGAAATTGTTTAACCCAATGCCTAATACCTTGTCATTTGCCATCTTAAGTGCTGCTGTGGCGAGGTTCTTGCGGGTGATTGCCGATTGCTCGGGGGCAGTATCAAATCGTTCTGTAATTGAATCCCAAGCTTTTACTAAGATGCCCAAAGAGACAAAGAATAGAAGCACCGTAATCAAAAGCTTCTTTTGATTGAAACCGCTGCCATAAGAAAAGCCCAGCACAATCAGTATAGCAAAAAGGAAAAGCACCAATCCAGCTCGTGATAAGGTGGATATTATCGATACGGAAGTCATCGCAAAAAGCAAAAGCCAGAAGGAAAAATTGATGAAGCTGATATCCTTTTTGTTTAAGAGATAAGCGAATATGATGCTCCCCAAGATGATACTATACATCACCAGAGAATTCTGATGCGGGAATGGGCCATAGCATTGAAATAGACCCAGCACGTATTTTTGTCTCATGGTCTCCAGGAAGATATAGATGGTGATGAGCGCAATACCCTTCAACAAGTCATTGAATTGCTCAAAGCTGTTCACATAATTGTATACCACATAAAAGAAAAGGTACATGCGGATCATTTTCCAGAGCTCAAACCAGGAGAACAGGATAACTGCTGAATTCACCATTGATAAGGCAGAGAAGAAGATATACGCAAAATATATCCAGGATCCTGGGGGTAAATGGATATGGTAGGTTTTTTTCCGTTTGAGAATCAGTAAAAATAGAATCAAGACACAGATGTCCACCAAACCAATTTCAAAGCCACGCGAGGTGAGTTTAAAAGCTTCTCTGGAGACAAAATTGATGTCTTCCATACGTGCGGTAAAGAATAATAAGAGAAAGAAAATAACCCGTTCGACTTTGGAGTATTTTAGGGAAAGCGAATAGAGCACCGGTACTCCAATGAACAAAGTAACGAAAAATATGATGTACTTAAGAGATGAGAGGGCTTCAGTCATACCTGATAATAAGCTTTAATCACCGGAAGCTGAGGAAAAATCTATTGTCCACGTATATCATCGTACATTTCATGCATCAAATAGCCGCTTTGGATCGCTTGCAGGCTTGGCAAAATATTATTGATCAAATCATTCCATTTTGCAATTGGGGTCTTGGGCACATATACTATATCATTGGGTTTCAAGCGAAAATCACGTTCTTTAGCCTTGAGAATTGCCTTTGTATCAATTTTAAAGATGCGGGGATGAGAGAGATTTCCCCGTATTACATAAACCGTTGATTGAGCCGAAGACTTGAACCCGAGAGCAAACGAAATACTTTGCACTAAGGTCATGTTTTCCTGAAAGAAATAGTGTCCTTCCCGATTGACCTCACCGATGACATAGACCTCTCTATTGACTGCAGAGGGGATATAGATATAATCACGATCCAATAAGGGGATATTGTAAAGAGTATTTCCGTTTTGGACCAGTTCTACAAAATCGATCGGCAGCACTCTGCCATCGCGGATCATAAATGTTCGCTCCAAATCCGATAGCTCTACGGTGTTGTTTTGAAAGAATCCCATTGACATACCTCCGGCCTCGGCAAGTGCATCCAAAATTCTCATTCTGCCTTGAATCTCAATCATTCCCGGATAGGTTACTTTACCTAAGATAGTAACTGTTGCACTATGAGTTTCAACCGGCAGGATTGATACTTGGGGATACAGGATGTAGTCCTTGAGTTTATCTTCCATAAGCTTTGTCGCTTCCGGGATAGTAAGACCACCTACCTGCACCTCTCCGATCAAATTAAAGGATAAAGAGCCATCTTGCTTGATCACAATATTATCAGCATCCAATTCCGGTTCATCATATACCCGAATATTCATTATATCACCAGCCCCCAAACGGTATGGCGGTAGTTCTATATCATTCAATCTTTGCAATTCTTCAATGGTTTCTTGAGTGGTTTGCATAGCTAACTGAGTTTCTTCCAGGTATTCGGGCATAGCCACTAAGTTTTCCTCTATGTATGGAGGATTGGAAGAACATGCATGCAAGAGAAGGCACGCAAATATCATGATTATCATCTTCAACTGGTGCTGTCTTTTAAAAGTGCTCATGGAAAAAGTCCTTTGGTACATAGTTTAAAACTCCATAAATCTTATGAAACCCGCGTTCTTCAAGATATCTTGCCAAGTGAGCAAAACTGTTTCTATTGCTGCGCTTAAATCTGGCAACCGAGATCAGCAGGTCGGTAGCGGATGCTATATTTGTAAATAAGGAAAGATTGTATTCATGCGCAGCCAATTCCCAGAAGATAAAATCATATGCGCCCAGAGTATCGAGAAAATCGTTCACCTTCTGCTTATCGAGTATTTGGCTGAATACCCTTTCATCAGCCAGGAAAAAGGCATAGTGCCGGAGAGGATTGCGGTCATCCACACAAAACTGCGTGCTGTCTCCATAGAGCAGTGAATTTATCGTATATTTCTGAGTCTCAGAATTAGAATGCTTGATAGTATCTATATATAGAATCTTTTTATTCTGATGATTCAACATCTCCATGCAGTCCTTGATCAGAAAGGATTTTCCGGTTTCGGCAATATCGCTACCCCAGGTAATCACAGGTCTTGGGATAGCATTAGTAAGAAGCAAAATCTTGTCTATTAGAACTTGGAGGTTACGATAATACACATTTTCCGGAACCTGGGTTTCATCAGGCAATATTCCTATTAAGGGGATTTTGATAAAATCAGAAAAATCTTTGGCAGACTTTATGCGAGAATCCAGCAGCTCTTTGATGATCACATATACACTCAGCGCGAAGAAAACCAGAAAACCGATTGCCAACACTACCAATCTCCTGTGTCCATTCTCAGGGTGTTGGGGAACTTTTGCTTCTTCCAGGATTTCGTAATCACTCACATTGGATTGCATTGCCATTTTCGCTTCAGCCAACCTGCTTTCAACCAATTTAAGGATATCTTTATTCAGTTCCAATTGTCTTTCGAGATCATAAAAATCTTTCTGTAATTGACTAAGCTGGGCCAAGGAACCTTTCATACTTTCGATCTCAGCTTGGTAATCCAGGTCTTTTTGAATGGCACCTTCACGCTCAGATTCATATCTTGATTTTTCGATGGTGTATGTTTCCTCCAAGGTGCTTGGCCCCCAAGTAACAGATTTGGGGAGATCACGTTTCTGGCTCTGCATTGTCTGGCGCAGTTCAGCGATTTGAGCTAAGACCTTTTGGATTTTAGGATTTTCATCGGTATAGCGGGATCTGAGCTCTTCTAATTCCTTTTCTAAGCCCAGCAATTTATTTTCATCAGTCTCAGCATATATCCAGCTATACATCACTTCATTTGGTAAAGCATCAATCTTCTCCCGCATATCGGCTATCATGCTATCCAAATCTTTGATGTGCAATCTGTTTTCAATCATCCTGAGTTCCAATTCCTTGAGTTGCTCAAATTTGGCTTCCGACTCATGAGGAATCGATATCACACCATACTCGGCACGATGTTGGGCATATTGGCTCTCTAACTTTTTGATATTCTCGAGCCGTAATTTTTGCTGTTCGAGATAGTAATTGTAGATCTTTAAGGTGGCCGAATTTAGCAATTGGGTGTTATTGTAGATAAAAGACTCTGCTGCTGCATTTGCCACTTCTGTGGCTTTTTCGGGATCCGGCCAGATAACGGAAAAACGGAGGACGTTAGAACGATTACCGCGTTGAACTTCGATATGCTTGAAGAGGTCTTCTGGTTGCATATCAAGCTCAAGTTTGTCGATTACACTCGTAAGAACATCTCGAGTGCGGGATGTTTCCAGGATTGTATTGATATCAAAAGTCTGATACAGATATGGCATATCTACCGGAGTCGACATATTCTTTGGTGCTCTTATGATATAGCAATGAGCCTTCCATATCGGTTTGATCTGAAGCTTGACCCAAATAGCAGAAACCAGCAGTGACAATAATGTGATGAAGAGGATGACTTTCAGCTTCTTAAGATATACTTTTAGCAGGATCCAGCTATCAAACATAAAAGATGTGGATTCTGTGGTCTGGTATTCGTCTGTCAATCGATTATCGTTTAGCAAGTTCTTTCTCCATAGTTTGTCTAATGTCGGTTATAGATTTGATTTCCGGAGGAATATCCTGATTAGATAACATGATAGAATATGAATGAGGTGCATCAGGATGATAACCATGCATCCCCGGTATCATCTTTAGACCCATAAAGCTGGGACAGAGCAAGATTCCTTCCTTCAACAGAAAAAAAGTATCGCCAAAGCGGCGGTCTTCAAAGAACACATGCATCTTTTTCAGTTCATCATCTGAGATCATATATCCGCAATCCAGGGAGGCCAGAAAATCCACGATAGCAGATTTGGCAGAGTCATTTTTCCACCAGAATCTGGCCATGGTGGAATCATAAAAAACGATGTAATCCTTTCCATATCGGTATCCTAAGGCGTCAATTTCGTCCATTAGTTCACAAACTCCATGCACTGGTGCCATTCCGTGATCCGATATTACATACAGACTTACCTCTGAATAGATTTTTTGAGCAAAGTGGTAAAGATCGGTAATCTGTGTTTCCAGAGATCGCATTTTATTCATTGTAGCACGAGATGAGGGACCATGTGCATGCATCACAGCGTCAAGTTTGGGCAGATATACATAAGCAAAAGCAATCTTCCCTTCACTGATTACCTTCTTGTTGGCAGCCAGGATCTGTTCTTCCGAATGCCGCCAATTTGAGCAATAGTAAGGAATATCATGCTCTACACACCAATCAAAGATGGTATCTGTAGCGATGATTCCTCCCGGGACAAAGTAATCCTTCTTTTCCAGATAATCAAAATAGGGCAGATACTTAAAGGGAACGTTATAAAGTTGAAAATAACCAGTATATGAATACATGGCTTTAATGATCATACTCAAAGCCTGTCTCACCCTCCAGCGATCAAAGATCTGGGCTGGCAAATAAGACATAAATTGCAACCTTTTGAATGGAGAATGGGCAGGATCATAAACAAAACTCGACCAATGCTGATGCTCATCCGGATATCTGCCGGTGAGAATAGAAGGGTCTGCTGCCGAAGAAAACCCAAAGGTTGTCTTGAGTTTTCGGGCTTGTGGTGTTAGGGAAGACAAGAATCCGTAATTCTGGTATACTTCCCAGCCTAAAGCATCAATAAAGACGTAGAGTGCTAATTTTTTCATCATTATTCCTAATTATAGCAATTCCATAGTGAAACGAATCTATCTCGGTGCTCTTGATAATCCGACTTGTTTGAGATTCCCAATAAAGATTTCAAATCTAAGGAGTTGGCAGTATCACCAAATAAAAAATGGGGGAGAGCCTGATATAACCGTATTCTGGGATACTTTAGTCCAGTTTTTCCCAGACAAGCTCTCAGCGGCAGACCTTTAAGGTTAAGAATCAAGTTTTTTATCAGTACAGGAAATTCAGGCTTGTGGCTTTCTTGCAGAAGGGCCAAGTAATCTTCATAAGATAAGCTCCGCACTTCAAAGTAGAGAGACCACAGCGCATAATAAACCTCCCGAAAAGCAGCTTTAGCTTCTTGATACATAGCACATAAGTCAATTAGAGATTTATCTTCGCGCTTGGGGAGCAATTTAAACTCCATCGAAGTCAATATGTTTTGCCTTAGCTTGGCTTTCTTGCAGTACTTAGTCAAGTCTACTGCCTGGATCAGTTTCATGCGTTTTATCGTGGAGCTGTGGTAACTATGCTCAAAGATGAGAATAGCTTCGGCCAGCGCTTGATATGCTTTGTGAATATTTCGAATGATGAAGTCTTGATTTTGGGCGAAGGAAGCGGAATTCAGATATTCAGCCGCAAAAAAGAGACCCATACCCCGATTTAGCATTAATCTTAAAGCCTCTATTTGAGGAATGTCCTCTGCTTTCCACCGGGGAAGGGAGGCCATAATATGAGGATTGCCATAAAGCACCTGATGGCCGCATTGCAGATCATAGTACCTCAAGCTAAGATCAAGATTAGAAAGCCGGGATACAGATACTACAGGAGAGAAATCTATATCCAGGCCGTGGCGGACACTCAGCTTATTGTGCAGATTCCGGAGCTTTTTGTTTAGCCAGTTCTTTTTCCAGATAGCCAGGTTGGCTGAGAAAACAAATATATCCAGATCATTATACAGTCTTTCGGTAGTTCCATCGTAATATACTCCACCTTCGGAGCGGCCATAGCCTCCGCCTAAAACCAAAGCCTTGATTAAACCCGCAGGGATTTCTTCCAAGACTTGCGCCGTGATGTCTCCAAGGGTGTTAGCCACATATTCCTCGAATTCATCACTGCCATATACACTGTATCTGGGCATTTTAGTTATTTCCCAGCTTTCCATATATATCCATGAATCAATCTCCCATAAAGACACCGGAATAGAATTTGTAGATTAAATAAGGTCGAAATCTTGTCAATGTATTCAAGCTCATAAAAAGCTTCAGCTTCTTGAGTGACCGTTTTCTGACTCTCTGCCAGAGAAAAGACGCCGGGATTGTATGCTGGTAAATCCAAAACCAGCTGTCTATGCTGAACAGTATTAGTCATTAAGCGATTCCCCACCAGGTACAGTCTGTGGGTAAATGCGGCATGGCATATCTGCTCAAATTTATCCAGGCTGAGATGAAGCAAGAGCCGTCCCCACCAATTCTTCGCTAATTCTGCAGGGTTGGGATAGGATCCGGTCCTCATGTATTTATCCAGGAGTCGGTCGGTTTTAAGATTGCCAGTAAAGATTTTATAAGGAAGGAACAGGATAAACCAAGGAATGATTTGTATCACCAGCAGGATCAAAGATAATACCCTTTGTACCAAACGGTTAAAGTAAGAGGTGACGATGCCCGTTTCCACTTGAGACACCAGCGTTTGATCTGCGAGATGGATATGTTCTCCGGAGCTTGCGCTGATCAAATGTCCTTTGTAAACGATCTTCTTTTCCAGCTCCAATCCCTTGCCAATATAGGTGTTATCATAGATTATTGAATTGCTTACAAGAGTATCATCATCGATGATTACGTTGTTACCGATAATGGCATTGGGACCTACCAGGGTATCACGTCGAAATCGGCAGTTATTCCCGATTATGATAGGAGGTTGCAATTCGCAGCTATTGGGATAGATGAGATTCAAACCCAGATATGTTCCTTTCTCGTTTGAATAGCCGGGTAAGACGTAGTTTTGGCTTTCTTGGCTGAGGATGGCCATCGAAACGTCGTAATAGGATTGGATGCTTTGCAATTCGATGATATCAAAGACCTCGGATTGAATCTGATCTTCAGGGCACAAATCTTTTAGACTATCATTTTTAGGCAGATACATGATACGTCTTTTACCACAACACAATCTGTGGGAAAAATCAAATACACCTTTTATGCTATCTATATCATATCTCAAAAAGAAAAAGCCATGCAGGATCAATAGATCAGAATCTTTGCAGAATGAGTAGTTTTTCCAATATACATCATTGAGCTGATCTCCTGGATGCGAGAGGGAATATGAGAGCTTAAGTCCCCATTTTTCTCCATAACCAAAATATTGTTCTATTTGTTTTGTAGATTCATCGGATACAATTCTCAGCTCGTTAATACCCAAAAGCGACACAAAATCAAGAAAGTATTCCAATAGAGGTTTATTTACTATTTTCAGCAAATATGGTTCAACCCCAGGGAAATATTCATTTATCCAGGCGGATTCTTCGTTATAGGCGTAGATCAAACAGCGCATGGAGACCTCAACATACTCGATATTTATTCTCCTATATCCTGATTGAAGCTCAAGATGGCCGTTTCCAGATCGTCAAATATGTGAAATATCCTGTGTGCCCGAGTGATGTCAAAGACCATCCTCGGTTTTTCCTGCAGATTGGCAATATGGATGTCACCTCCACCTTGTGAAGCGGATTTGAGACATGCTACGATAGTGCCGAGTCCGGTGCTATCAATGAAATCGCATTCTTTGAGATCAAATACAAAATTCACTGCTTTGTCGGCTACTTGGTCAAAGAGATTTCTCAATTCTGGTGAGCTATAGGCATCCAATCGGCCTTTGATTTCGATGATGCCGACCTTTTCCTTGATGTCGAAGCTAATGGTCATAGTGGTCTCCTTTTGTCCTGATCTGATCTTGTCTGCCACAGGCTGTCCATCTTCATCAATAAGCTCCTTTCCCGGTGATAACTGCCGGGATGGTCTTGAGTAAGATGATCAGATCTTTAAATATTCCTTGGCTGCGGATATATTGCAAATCAAGCTGTACTTGCTGTTGAAAGGGAATTTCACTGCGCCCCTTGATCTGCCATAGGCAGGTTATCCCCGGTTTTACATGAAGCCTTTTGCGTTGCTGCAAAGTATACTGTTGAACCTCTTCGGGCAGCGGGGGACGGGGGCCCACCAAGCTCATATCACCTTTTAGGACATTGATTAATTGGGGTAATTCATCGATTGAAAAGCGACGCAGGAATCTCCCAACCGGAGTTATGCGAGGGTCGTTTTTCATCTTGAAGATTACGCCATCTTCAGATTCATTTTGGGTGAGAAGTTGTTCTTTGCGCTGCTCTGCATTTACATACATGGAGCGGAACTTGATGAAGCCAAAATGGGCTCCATTTAGCCCCACTCTATTGGCGACATAAAAAACTGGTCCGGGATCGGTGATATAAATCAAGATAGCAGTAACCAAGAAGAGGGGCGAAAAGAAGATAAGCAAGATAAAAGAGCCCAGAATATCGAAAGTAGTTTTGAGAAACTTAGCAAAGGCCACGGTCCATTCCCAGATGGATATCTTAAGTTGCATCTTCCACGGATTCTTTTTTTTCCTCATCTGCATGAGGCGTTCGATCTCTTGAATCCTGTGACTTCTGGCGTGACCTGATAAAGATGTCATATCCTTCCTCTGGCTTTTACTTTGCTAAGGCTTGTTTACCAAAACGGTACACTCGATACAAGAAGAGCGGATTCCCAATGATATAGCGTTTCCACATCCGTCTTGGTTCTTGAATCAAACGAAACACCCATTCCATATTACATCTCCGCATCCATAGTGGGGCCCGGGCTATCCGTTCGGAATAAAAATCAAAGAGACCTCCAACCCCAATTTGTAGAGGGGCCTCAAGCTCTGAAATGTGGTATGTGATAAATTTCTCCTGCAAGGGAACACCAAGCGCGACCAAAAGTATATCTGTCTGAGCAGTATTAATCTTTTTAATCACATCAACGGCATCCTTTTCCCAATTAAAATATCCATGTTGTGTGCCACAGATATTCAGCTTTGGATAACGTTGCTGAAGCTTCTCTTTCATTTTCACGGCAACACCTGGAATAGCTCCTAAAAGGAACATTTTACTATTATTCTTAATGGCTATTTCGCACAAGTAAGGCAACATATCAGTACCGTTTAAATTCTCAGTTATCGGCTTTCCCAACATTCTCCCGGCCAGATCAATGCCGAAGCCATCGGGAAAGATTATTTCCGTATCTCGCATAATTTGGTAGTATTCTTTGTCAATAAAAACTTTATTCAGGCAATCTGCATTGACAAAAAACACCGGAGTTGCTTTCGCTGATCTTAGCTTGCTTTCCAGCAATAACAAGGCTTGGGCAAGATTTATATTCAGGATTCTGATACCAAATATCGTAAGATAAGCCAAGGCATTTTCTGGGATAGGATGAGTTTGGAGACTCGGGTCGTTAAGCTCGGCGCTGCGATTTTTTGCTAAAAGCCTTGCCAGGGGTTTGATCACCGAATCATGATGAGCTTGATAATGATAGCTTTCTTGCAGAGTCCTGAGCCCCGCCAAGCCCAGCTCTTTTCGCAAGGATGGTTTATCTATCAGCAGTTGCAGGGATGCTGCCAATCCTATAACATCACCCTCAGGAACCAGTATGCCATTCTGCCGGTGCTTCAACCATTGAGTTATCCCTCCCACATCAAAAGCCACCACAGCTTTAGCATGAGAAAAAGCTTCCAACCCGACCAAAGCAAATGGCTCTTGCCAACGAGAAGGCACCACCACTATATCAGAATTCTGATACTCTGCTTCCAGATCCGAAACCCAGCCGGCAAATTCCACCTTTTGCATTAAACCCAATTTTATACATAGTTTGTGCAGGTATTCTTCATCATTGCCCGTTCCCACAATTCTGCAGACAAAATCTCTTTTTATCAGAGATAGTGCTTGCAGCAAAAGGTCTACTCCCTTCCCTTTAATCAACTGCCCGGCATACATGAGTACTGTTTGATCAGGCCTGTCAGGAGATGATAGCTGATGAGTCTTTTGAAAGGGGATTAAAAGCTTTATCTTATCTTCATCCCAGCCGTTTTGAATCAGGTTTCTTTGCATGAAGCCAGATAAGACAAAGCTAAGATCGCATTTTTTGATGTTTTCAAGCAATTGAATACGTGAGAGCAGGTCAAGACACTTTAGTGAGCCATCCCGTTTTTCGAGCATGGCGCTGCAAATTGAGCAGTAAAAAGGATTAAAGGGTAAATGGCAATTGATGCGCTGAAGGGGAAAGTACTTATGATGCCTGAGGCAATAATAGTCATGGTCATGCACCAAAACTACCGTTTTAAAATGGGCTTGCAACTGCTTCACCCAATTAGAGTAGTTACACTTATGAATCCAGACCAGGTTAATCCCCAAGTCTTTATAATAAGGGATGAGTGTGTCAATCTCGTTTATGCTTCCTACTTTTATGGACTCAAAAGCAGAATCGAAGCTTTCATCCTCACTATAGCTCTGCTCAAACAGACCAAAAACCTGCCACCCTTCCTTTTGCAGGTCCTTGGCCAAGTCCACCATCAAACGTTCAACTCCACCGATAAATCCTCTTACGCTATTGAGCATAAGAATCTTTGGTTGAGGTGGGTATAAACTATCATCCATATCTACGGCTCATTAGTTTTTGATATGTTTTTTGATATAATTCCGTTAGGTATTCATAGGAATATTTAGTTTTAACCAGATTTTTGCCCCGAGCTGCCATCTGGGGAAGCTGATCCCGCTGTTTATAAGCCAGGAGCATTTTTTCGGCACAAGCCTTGGCATCCCCAGAAGTAAAGAGGTAGCCGTTTTCGGAATCAACCACCAGATTGGGGTCTACGGCGTCACTTTGGATTACGGGGATGCCACTTACCCAGCTTTCCAAGACTACGGCTCCGGAATTCATAAATCGCACCGGAATCAGGTTTATATCTGAATTTCTCAACCATGCTATCACTTCAGAGCGTTCCACTTTTCCGGTAAAATGAATCTGTTCTGAAATTCCGGCATTGTACATTTTCTCCTTCATAGCTTCCAAAAATTCTGGTTCATAATCGGTGCGACCCACAAAGACCAATTTGGCATCAGGCATTTGCGAAGATACACTGCAAAAAGCATCCAAGGCAATATCCTGTCCTTTGATGTGCGATACTCTTCCCACACAGAGGAAGACAAAGTGCTCTGCTGGCCATGTATTCATCAGCGGTGGTTTATCCACTGGCACTTCAAATTCTGAGCTTAGGATTGGGACAGGCGAATATTCGATATGGGGATTATATTTTTTGAGAAAGGCAATTTCCCGTTCTGCGATGGCAAAGCCATAATCCATCTTGCTCAAAATGATTTTTTGATACCATTTTAAGGGCTTTTGATCCAGAATATCAGGCTCTATCTTGCCATATCGCTTCAGATGTGAGGCATAATCCATAAAATCGAAGAAACAGATAATATATGGTATTTTCTTGATCTTGGCTACGATAAAGGCAATGATATTATTATAGTTGATAGAGGGATAGCATTGTATCACGTCATATTTGCCTACCATGAGATACCAAAACAAAGAGGGACATAAAGTCTTACTTTTTAGATTAGGATAGCTGGGAGGACGATTCAGCAAGTCAAACAAGCGTCTCAAACGGAATCCTGAGACCCGTTCTAAGGCGGGGAAACGCATGCGCTTAGGGCTAAAAACGGTTACCTCATTGGTTTCAGCAAGATAGCGGGCTTGATAATAGATATTTGTCTCTGCTCCACCTACTTCCGGATAGAACCGATTGGTGACCAGCGCAATCCTTAACCTTTTGGGCTTCACTCCGTTAAGGGGCGCTTTAAGGCTTTTAATAAACCTTTCTGAGAGGACTTTGGCTGAATAGCGGGCCCGCGCAGCATGGTAGAGATTTTTGCCTAAAGCTATAGTATGTTCTTTATCATTCAGCATTTCAATGATAGCATCACTCAGCTCTTCTGCGTTTTCGCGTATCACGATCTCTTTGGGACCAAAGGAAAAACCTTCCTGGCCTACACTGGTAGTTAAAACTGCTTTTTTCATCTGAGCTGCTTCCAGAATCCTGGTTCTGGTCCCAGAAGCTATCCGGATCGGCAAGATTACCAGCTCGCATCCGGCAATATATTCCTGCATATCATCCACTTGCCCTATCACTTTCAAACAATCATCCTGATACTGATAAACGAAATCAGGAGGATTGGCACCAACTATATAAAGTTTTACACCCATTTGGCGTAATTGAGGCGCGATCAAAGGATAGATATCATTAGCCAAAAAGACCATCGCATCCTGATTGGCAAGGGAATTCATAATACCAAAGAATAGCACATAAGGTTCTTTGGGGGGTGGATAAGAGCGTGGTTCTTCCATTGGCATCAGGTTTGGATAAATCCTCGCTTTTTCTGGATCAAGATCATATTCAGCAACAGCTAAATCCCGCTCTATTGGATTGGTAAAGTAGTACCAGAAATCATGACTGAAAGCTTTTTTCTCAAAACGTTTGAGCTTGATCATCTCAAACAAGTTATAACGGTTACTAAAATGGTGATTTTGGTGCCAAGTAAGTTCAGCAACACGGGAAAAAAGCATATCTACGTCTATTACGACCTTACAGCGCGGAGTGGTATCCGATACTAAGGTTGCCAAATGGTAGGTGCTGAGGAATCTGAAAACGACAATGTCATATTGTTCCTGAATTAAGATATTCCGAAATTTCTCCAGCTGACGGGGATGAAAGCGATAGATGGATTCAGGTTCATAGGGCAAAGCTTTCACGCAACCTATAGTAAAAAGCTTACGGTAAGAATGGTGTGGTTCTACAGGTTGGGTAATGTATTTTGGCCCTTTGATCAAGAGCAAATCCGCCTCAAAATCCTCTGTCAAAAAACTCCATATAGCTTTGCTGCGATTTTTGTCTCCACCTTGCAGACCCTCAAAGGGTACATCTACGTACAACAGTTTCATCTTACCTACCTCACATTTTTTTCATTTATGCAATCCAAATCTGCTTACCTGATACTGTCAAGCTCAATTTCGCTTTTTTGCTTTCTCTGTCGGTACATGAGCCCTCTTGTCTATATGATTCAGCTGTTTTACATGTTTGTATATTGAACAGAATGAACGCAAAGAGATTCAGGATTTGGCCCAGAATTGGCTCTTGCTATCAAATCTCTTGACGTTTTTGTAAAAGAATTAGAATGTAGCAACAAAGATAATAATGACTTTATTCCGGGTCCCATATAAAACTGATTTGAGGTTAGATGGCATGATGAGAATTCAGCTACAAAGCCAAGAGCATAGGATGCAGAGCAGCTTGCGCGGCCGAATCCGATCAATAGTCTTAATGCTTGTGAAACTGCTGGTTTATCCAGGATTAAGATCGGCTGGATCGAGTATCCGGATCGGGACCCATCATAGCCCTCATGGCAGATATGGTTAATAAGGGACGGGGAACGCCGTCTGGAAACGGGGATGATTTGGAATATCGCAAAGAATATATGGGGAAAAATCCCACAACAGGAGATTGATAGATGAAAGCTATTACCTTAATTGTTTTAATGAGTTGTTTAATCGTGATGGCTCCGGCTCAGGAAGGACCTGCTTATGCAAATACAAAACGGGTGACCATAAAGGATTACACAGTCAAACAACTGCATGGAGACAATATCCTTACCTTACAAACTCAAACCACAGGTTTTTATGATGATATGGGCAATCTCACAGAAAAATACATCATGCAAGGCAATCTCACTTATTTAGGAAAAGAGATCAGCAAAATCAAGCAAGATCCTTGGTTCAAAGAGTGTTTGAAATACAATTATATGAACCTCTTATCATCCCGTTCGCTTGAACTGCAAACCGGAGAAAAGGGGGAAAATACCTATCTTGAATATGATAATAAGGGCAAGCTCCTCAAAAAAACCGAAAGCAGAATACTCAAGGAAACAGGTGATACCTGGGAGTTTCACTACAATCAAGTGGGCTATGTATATGAATATTACCAGGTGGTTAAAGATTCCACTTCCAAAATCATCGCAAAGAAAGTCTTTGATTACTTTGATGATTTGCAAGAAACTCATTACTATGTATATAATAAATTAAATAAACTACAGTCTATACATGAAGTATCACCTTCAGATTCACTGATATGCAAGCGATTATATGAATATGACGAAGCGGGTAATCTGCTCAAAGAAAGTCTTTATGATCACCAGGAGCAGATTTTGGAAGCTACTACCTATGCATATGACGAGCAAAATCGGCTTTTACAAAGCTCTTATGCAGTTTGGCATCCCAGATTTGGTCATGTCCCCAGTTTAAAGCGTCAGACAGATTATTTTTACGATTAATTTACTATTAGCCCAAAGAACTGCTTCTTTGCGGTACTAATTCATATGGGCAGCGCAATTCTTCCCTGAAGGCTATTTAGTATCTTGAGAGTATCCCCAGACCCTCTGCCGCCCTATAACTTCCTATAAGCCACCCAAGCACTTCCCAAGCCAACGCTCAGGAGGGGCACAGGAGATGCATAGGAGGCGCATAAGTCAGAAGAGAGTGGGCTTATCCCCTTGGGTTGAAGGTCGGCCTTTATGCCTTACGAAATTAGCTCAATGATAATGAAGACCAACCCAGTGCTTATCGCAGGTCGCCAGTTACTTGGAATCGGGTTCAACTCGAGATCAAGTCCTGATTCTCTCCTCAGCAGGACTTGATCTGAACTCAATGTTGAAATAAAATGAAGCAGGGCAAAGGCGATAGACCCGAGTGTATTTCAGGGGCTTTCACCTCCTCCCTTTAGCCATTCCATTATTATTGAATTTATTGCTTGCCCTGAATTTGGAGTAAGACGCATAACGTATAACGTATAACGTATAACGGATAACGGATAACGCATAACCTCTCCATATAAAGAAAATCTGTGAAATCAGTGAAATCTGTGTGAGACCCTCGCTGCGCCCATAACGGATAACGGATAACGGATAACGGATAACGAATAACGCATAACGGATAACGCATAACGGATAACGCATAACGGATAACCCCTCAACATAAAAAGAAAATCTGTGAAATCAGTGAAATCTGTGTGAGACCCTCGCTGTGCGCATAACCCTAT
>JARRCD010000044.1 GCA_029982875.1 Candidatus Cloacimonadota bacterium
GTTAAATGCCTTTTTAACCCTCTATCCATCAAACCAAGGATTGAAACTTGAGCGCTTCATTCGGCGACCCGCCACGCACCCGACTTTTTAACCCTCTATCCATCAAACCAAGGATTGAAACCGGTAGTAATCTCTCGCTTTCGTATCGTGAAGCTGATTCTTTTTAACCCTCTATCCATCAAACCAAGGATTGAAACCACGATGCCGGCCTGCGTGACGACGTATACATTTATCTTTTTAACCCTCTATCCATCAAACCAAGGATTGAAACTGCAGCTGAGTTCGTGTCCCTGAGTTCTTGAATGGTCTTTTTAACCCTCTATCCATCAAACCAAGGATTGAAACCTCAGGAAAACAGCCGACACAGTTTTTAGCTGCATCTTTTTAACCCTCTATCCATCAAACCAAGGATTGAAACCCTGCTCAGTAGTAGTGGTAGTGCGAGACTTCGGCTCTTTTTAACCCTCTATCCATCAAACCAAGGATTGAAACATCACATTAAGATAAATCCCAAATGAATTTACACTCTTTTTAACCCTCTATCCATCAAACCAAGGATTGAAACAAGAAAAGATTAGCATAACGTTGAGCGATGATCACGCTTTTTAACCCTCTATCCATCAAACCAAGGATTGAAACGTCTTGCTGGATCTTGATGAACATGTTGATTTGCCCCTTTTTAACCCTCTATCCATCAAACCAAGGATTGAAACATCGAGCTGGACATGGAACTCGGCGCTCACATAGGCTTTTTAACCCTCTATCCATCAAACCAAGGATTGAAACTATGTGTCAACAAAGTAGACGATAAATGCCTAACACTTTTTAACCCTCTATCCATCAAACCAAGGATTGAAACCCGACGACACTCTGATTGACATAAATCTTAATGAAACTTTTTAACCCTCTATCCATCAAACCAAGGATTGAAACAACTCTGGCGAGCCAAAGTCACTCAAGAACCTTTCCTTTTTAACCCTCTATCCATCAAACCAAGGATTGAAACACAATCAAATGAGTTATATATCTTTTATGATATTACTTTTTAACCCTCTATCCATCAAACCAAGGATTGAAACAATGCTTGTTGATAATTTGGATACACATATCCAGTCTTTTTAACCCTCTATCCATCAAACCAAGGATTGAAACCATGTATAACAAAAGCTGTGGATGGTGTTGTTATAGACTTTTTAACCCTCTATCCATCAAACCAAGGATTGAAACCAAACTGGCAGTATGCCATACGGTCGGAACCTGATCCTTTTTAACCCTCTATCCATCAAACCAAGGATTGAAACTATTATACTTTAGGTGAAGCAAAATATAATGAATCGCTTTTTAACCCTCTATCCATCAAACCAAGGATTGAAACAATAATGACGGATGTATATCACCACCTTCCCATTTCTTTTTAACCCTCTATCCATCAAACCAAGGATTGAAACTCCAAGCCTGCAAGGTCAGCGGGGTGGACAGTTTTGCTTTTTAACCCTCTATCCATCAAACCAAGGATTGAAACACGCTCTTATGGCGTCTACAGTTGAGAGGAAGCTGCCTTTTTAACCCTCTATCCATCAAACCAAGGATTGAAACCGGGCAATTCCGGTAGGGTCAGGGTAGCAGATCATGCTTTTTAACCCTCTATCCATCAAACCAAGGATTGAAACGTTCTTGAATGGTCATATTGTCGAGTTTCATGGGTCTTTTTAACCCTCTATCCATCAAACCAAGGATTGAAACTTCGTAGTGGCTATAACTTTCCACTACCTGCGCCCCACTTTTTAACCCTCTATCCATCAAACCAAGGATTGAAACCCCCTATAACAGGACGCTTCCACTATGAAAGTGTCCCTTTTTAACCCTCTATCCATCAAACCAAGGATTGAAACTTAATTATAACAGAGATCTCGGGTATCCAGCCAAGCTTTTTAACCCTCTATCCATCAAACCAAGGATTGAAACACAGTAACTTGCCACCTTCTCGTTTCGTGGCGATCTGCTTTTTAACCCTCTATCCATCAAACCAAGGATTGAAACCAGCTCATGATCTTATGCCAATTGGGAAGGAAAGGCTTTTTAACCCTCTATCCATCAAACCAAGGATTGAAACAGGGACTACCAACTGTGAAGCGAGCAAGGACGGCGCTTTTTAACCCTCTATCCATCAAACCAAGGATTGAAACTTGCTCTGGTTGTCGCAATTGCGCTGGCGGGCTATCTTTTTAACCCTCTATCCATCAAACCAAGGATTGAAACTCCTGATACTTTACCTTGAGTTTGTGCTTCTCGGCCTTTTTAACCCTCTATCCATCAAACCAAGGATTGAAACTTGAGTGCCTCATTCGGCGACCCGCCGCGCACCCGACTTTTTAACCCTCTATCCATCAAACCAAGGATTGAAACATCTACATGGACCTGCAAGGGGGGTTTTCTTTGCTGCTTTTTAACCCTCTATCCATCAAACCAAGGATTGAAACATGCATGCAATCGCATATGCAATGGCAGATGCAATCTTTTTAACCCTCTATCCATCAAACCAAGGATTGAAACTATCGGCAATGAACTCGCCGTCGCTGCCCCATACGCTTTTTAACCCTCTATCCATCAAACCAAGGATTGAAACTGCCGTGCGTCGACTTCGCCATGGTGGCGTTCTGGCTTTTTAACCCTCTATCCATCAAACCAAGGATTGAAACTAATTTTCCAGATTTCTTCCCATTTTTTCTCCTTTCCTTTTTAACCCTCTATCCATCAAACCAAGGATTGAAACATGCAGTCCATCTTCCACTCAATACACAATTAGCTGCCTTTTTAACCCTCCATCCATCAAACCAAGGATTGAAACAATATTATTGTGTGATATTGCCATGATGCTTAATGGTCTTTTTAACCCTCTATCCATCAAACCAAGGATTGAAACAGTATGGAATCACTGCACTCCATACTGAACTCATTCTTTTTAACCCTCTATCCATCAAACCAAGGATTGAAACTGAGTATGACCTCCTCATGTATTTAGCCCACGAGGCTTTTTAACCCTCCTTAAGCCGCTTTCCTGGTTTTTTTTTGAGCAAAGCAGGTCGACATTTCTGATAGCGTTATCCGTTATGCGTTATCCGTTATGCGTTATCTTTAAGCGCTGATGGCACTAAACCTTCTAAACTCTCTAAACCTTCTAAACTCTCTAAACCCAATTCTCAATTGCCCCGATGGAACTCATGGTGGTGATTTCGGGTATCGTGATGCTATCTAAAATGCCGAACCTCCGGTACTCAGGCTTGTCAATTTTGCCCTTGGGGTAGATATTTGGGCGTTTCGCCTACTTTTTCCTCAACCTAATGCGATAACTTATTAGAAATAGATCAGATTTTTTGGAACAGTCTCAACCACAACAATGAATCACTCTATATAGTTTTGGTCTCAAGCTGAAACGGGTTTCGAATGTCTTCCCCATTTCTCCAATTCGGGATTAAGTGGAGATTAAGTCCTGATTATCTCCTGAGCAGGACTTGATCTGGACTTGAACTTGGCTATTGTTGGTGAGATGCGGAGATGGCGAGATGGTGAGATGGGGCTCAACGGGATACTTGACAAGAAATGGGCTTTCAGCTTTTTGGAGAGATACAATTAAATGTTATGGAGAGATTATGTCCATTGTCATCACCCTTCCTGATGGAAGCAAGAGAGAATATCCCGCTGCCATTACTGCATTGGAGCTTGCCAGAGATATATCTGAGCGCTTGGCTGATGCGGCTTTGGCTGCAGAAATAAATGATCAACTATGTGATCTTGATACACCCATTACTGAGGATGCCAGGGTGGAGATTCATACTTTTAGAACCGACAAAGGGCGCGAGCTTTATTGGCATAGCACTGCGCATCTGATGGCGCAGGCTGTGAAGCAGCTATTTCCGGATGTTTTGGTCACCATTGGTCCCGCCATCGAGCAAGGTTTTTATTATGATTTTGATCGGGAGGAAGCTTTTAGCGATGAAGACCTGGCCAGGATCGAAGCGCGCATGAAGGAGCTGATCAAGCAGGATTTGCCCTACCATCGTACCGAACTGAGCAAAGCTGAAGCGGTGAAGATCTTTAAGGAAAGGGGAGAGAGATATAAGTTGGAGATTCTGGACGAGATCCCGGATGGAGATATTATCAGCACCTATACGCAGGGAGATTTTATCGATCTCTGCCGGGGTCCGCATATCCCCTCTACCGGCAAGATCAAAGCGGTGAAATTGCTCAAGACTTCCGGGGCTTATTGGCGAGGAGACGAAAAGAACAAGATGCTGAAGCGCATCTATGGCATCTCTTTCCCCTCAAAAAAGGATTTGAAGCAATATCTGGACTTCCTCGAAGAAGCCGCCAAACGGGATCATCGCAAGTTAGGTAAGGATCTGGATCTGTTTTCGATCAATGACGAGGTAGGCGCGGGACTCGTGCTTTGGCATCCCAATGGCGCCATGATCCGGCATTTGATCGAAACATATTGGAAGGAAGAGCACCTCAAAAATGGATATAAATTGGTTTATACGCCTCATGTGGGGCGCAGCAAACTCTGGGAGACCAGCGGACACCTCGGCTTTTACCAGGAAAATATGTATGCCAAGATGGAGGTGGAAAATCAGGATTACTATATCAAGCCGATGAATTGCCCCTTCCACCTCAGTATATATAACGCCAATCATCACAGCTATCGGGAATTGCCCGTCCGCCTGGCAGAATTGGGAACTGTATATCGCTATGAACGCAGCGGAGTGCTGCACGGTCTTATGCGGGTACGCGGATTTACCCAGGATGATGCGCATATCATCTGCACTCCGGAGCAGGTCAGCGATGAAGTGGAAAAACTGATCGTCTTTTCTTTGGATTTGCTGCGTCATTTTGGGTTTAAGGAATTTTTGCTCTATCTCTCCACCAAGCCAGATGCAGCAGTTGGTAAAGATGCAGATTGGGCAATGGCCACGCAGAGCCTGCAAGCTTCTTTGGAAAAGCTGGGCTTGGAATATGATGTGGATGAAGGCGGCGGAGCTTTTTATGGTCCCAAGATCGATATCAAGATCAAGGATGCTATCGGCCGCGCTTGGCAGTGCACCACGATCCAGTTTGATTTCAATCTGCCCGAACGCTTTGATATGCAATATATCGGCGCTGATAATGCGGCGCATCGTCCCTATATGATCCATCGTGCCGTATTGGGTTCGGTGGAGCGCTTTTTTGCCACTCTGCTGGAATATCATGGCGGTAATCTGCCGCTTTGGCTGGCGCCTCTGCAACTGCTGATCCTGCCCATCACCGATGCTCAGATAGACTATTGCAAGACTTTGCAGGAGAGATTTTTGCAAAGCGGTCTGCGGTGCGAGATAGATTATCGCAGCGAAAAGATCGGCTACAAGATTCGTGAAGCGGAACTCAAAAAGATTCCCTTTATGTGCATCATCGGCAAAAAAGAAGCTGAAGAAGGCACTCTGAGCCTGAGACGTCATACCCAGGGTGATCTTGGCACAATGGACATGGAACAAGCTTTAACTATCATAAGAAGCGAAAATGAAAATCTTTGAAACTATTTGCAGTGAACTCCTCAAAGAAGCCTCTGCCATCTCCACCGTGGCCGAAAATCTGGACCGCGAACAGGTGGAAAAAGCCTTTGCTTTGCTCTCAAAATGCAGCGGAAAAGTGGTAGTGACCGGAATTGGTAAAGCAGGCATCATCGCCCGAAAGATCTCTGCCACCCTGGCCAGCACCGGAACTTCTTCGATCTTCCTGCATGCCGCGGAAGGGATTCATGGAGATTTGGGAATGCTCTCCGACCAGGATCTGGTCTTGGCCATCTCCCATAGCGGCAATACACCAGAGATGCTGGCAATCATTCCCTATATCAAATTCATCGGCATCCCCCTGGTTTCCCTTACCGGTAATCCCGATTCTCAGCTTGCCCAAGCCTCCGATGCCGTGCTCTGCACAGCTGTAGATGCCGAGCTCGAACCTTTGGGCATGGTGCCTACCGCCAGCACCACGGTTGCACTGGCTCTGGGCGATGCTCTGGCTATCGCACTTTTGAAACAAAAGAATTTTTCCTTGAACGATTTTGCCCGCTTCCATCCCGGCGGCGCGATCGGGAAAAAACTGCTGCTCAAGGTGAAAGACCTCATGCATTGTGACGAGGAATTGCCCCGGGTGAAAGAAAATACAGCAATGATGGATGCCATCCTGGAAATGACCTCCAAGAAATTGGGCTGCACCATAGTCGAAGATCAAGAGGGCTTGATGCAGGGGATTATTACCGATGGCGATTTGCGCCGGCAATTACAGCAAAAAGGTACTGATCTACTCAAGTATCTGGCTCAGGATTGCATGACGCCTCATCCCCTCAATACCCAAAAAGAAGAGCTGGCCGTGAGTGCCCTGAACCTCATGGAAGAACACGCCATCACCATGCTGCCGGTGTGTGATGAACAGGGTAAAGCTCTGGGTATCTTGCATATGCATGACCTGATCCGGGCGGGAGTGGTTTAGGGGGTTGAGAAGGTTGAGTTTTATCGGGGAAATTGAGAATTGAGAATGGAGAATGGAGAATTTAACGCCCAGTCTTGGAGATGGAGAGGGCTCTACTGACTTTGGGGAAATTGAGAATTGAGAATGGAGAATGGAAAATGGAAAATTTAATGCTCTGACATTGGGGCAATTGAGAATTGAGCGCTGACATCGGGGCGTCATTTTAGATAGCCTGCCAAGACCCAAGATCATCACCACGAGTTCCATAGGAACGGCATTTTAGATAATGCCACGAACCATATCCTGTCATTCCAGTCTGGGAATCGCTATTGCCGGTAGCTGAAGCATACCGGAATTCATCTTATCCCCCGCAATGTTCCTTTTGATTACGGTGGCTAAAGCACAACGCCTTTCATCTTACTCATCAAGGTAAAATGGTGGATGCCTGCTTTGGAGAAACGACACAAGGGCACTTCGGGCGAGCGGCGATACTTGGGGATTTGCTGATTCCCTGACACGACTCATTCTCTCATTCGGGCGTGGATGAATCACGGTTTTCAGATCCTGAGCTATGAGCATCCCACAAAATCATTTCCTGATTCTGCGGCTTCCCCCGATGCTGTCATCCTGGCGGGTTTTTGAATATGCCAATTGATCCTTATTATTCGTCTCGCTTTCAATTATCTGAACCATTCTGACATATCAGTTTTTGAATATGCCAATTAATCCGCTTTATTCGTATACTATATAGCCAGTAAAAAGCTGCAGGATGCCTCTGCTCCCCTGCCAATCCGGCTATCTCTATAAGGAAATCAAACATTATCAGCAAGATTGATTTTATGCAAATCTTGTGTCGGTATGGAATAAATATTGCACATAGTTTTATTACCGATATACCCTTGTGGGAGGAATTATGTGCAAGATACTCTTTTGTTTCGTTTTGATCATATGTAGTTTGGGGCTTTTTGCACAGAACCGGCCTCAAATTATTGAAGATTTTGATGATGGAGAGCTCAGCCTCACCTCTTGGGCGGATGAAGATGTGGAACCTGAGGGATGGAGTCTGGATGCTGGCAATAGCTATGCATCTTCTCCCTACTCACTATGTTTGAGTGGCAATACCTGGAAAGAGCTGGCAATCTCACCTGTACTGACTGATGTAAACACCGTGATTGAGATGGCGGCTATGTATCAATATGGATCCAGGGTGCAGGGCATTGGCTTTTCGGATGGAGAGAATCAGATCTTTTATAGCGTATCCGGCAGTTTGATATTGGATTTGGAGGTTTGGGTTCCGGTGTATCAAGGGGCATATGCAGCCAATGCCTGGCATCTGTATCAATTGCCTTTGGGTGCAGATTGGGAGAGTTTTTTTGGTTATTTTCCCACCCTCACTTCTTTGATTTTTATCAACGATCTGGATGAGGTCTCGTCACGTTCGGTGTGGTTTGATCAAATTCAGGATATCAGCTCAGATTTGCCGATTGCGCCGGAAGTCACGATTATGGCTGATATTCCGGTGCAACTTCCTTCACGTGAAGTCGGGGTGCAATTTAATGCCATCGTCAATGATCCCGATAGTGACAGCTTTGATTATTACTGGAGTTTTGGAGATGATAGCTATAGCACCGAAGCCGCTCCCTTTCATAGTTATGTAGTTTGCGATGCTCATTTGTATACCGTCTATCTGAGGTTGAGTGACGAAAGCGGGAAGCTCGGTTTTGCCGCTACAGAGGTGGAAGTGGATCCCGGACCCAGTTCTTTGCCGCTCTCCCTAAACTTTGTGGGAGATGTAATGCTGGCCAGGCAATATGATGCTCAGGTAATACCCAATCAAGGACTCAACGCCATCTTCTCCCCCACTTTTTCTCTACTTGGTGGAGCCACGGATGTAACGGTTGCGAATCTGGAGGTGGTATTGGCAGATACGGGAAGCCCTCATCCCACCAAATCTGTGGTTTATCGGGGCAATCCGGCTAACGTTCAAGGCCTGGTCTTGGCCGGGATCGATATCGTTAGCACCGCAAATAATCACACGCTGGATTATGGCTTGCCCGCTTTGCAACAAACTCAGGGGCTCTTGGATGACAATGGCATCCTGCATAGCGGTGCGGGCAGCAATTCTTATGCCGCTTATAAACCGGCTTTCATCAATCGTAAGGGCTTAAGTATTGCCTTCTTGCGCAGTAGTGATCGCACCGGCCAATATAATAATGCCCAACCCTATCTGCATGCTGGATTTGCCAAAGCAGGTTTTGCCTATATGACTCCATATTATATCCAGCAACAGATTGCGGCTGTGGCAGATGTGGCAAACCTCAAGGTGGTGGAAATGCACGCCGGCAGCGAATACTCGTTGGAACCCGGGGCGGATTATGGGAAAAACAATCCTTATCTTGGAGATACTCAGGATGAAGAATATAATTACCGTAACGACATTCCGCATCAATGGGACCGCGAGATTCGTCATACCGCAATCGATAGCGGCGCTGATCTGGTGGTGGTGCATCACCCGCATATAATACAAGGTTTGGAGCTGTATCAGGGAAAAGTTATAGCCCATTCACTGGGAAATTTTGTCTTTGATCTTGATTATCCGGAGTGTATGAATAGCATGATCCTCTATGTGGATGCCAATGAGAATGGTTTTTACAATCATCATGTAAGACCCGTGTATGTTGATAATTACATTCCGAAACCAGCCACCGGTCAATTGGGCTTGTATATCCTGGATTACATAGCCATGAAATCCCGCGAGCTCGATACGGTGGTGATCGTGGATAAGCAAGAAAACAAGGCTTGGGTGCCGCTTGAGCCGGAAAACCTCAATCCAATTGAATATCCCTTTGAGATCAATCTCACCTGCGATCGCTGGCAGAATGACTTGCAGAGCACAAAACCTATTAAACTACCCCGCTATGGCAGCTTGAGCTCGATTGCAAGCATTGAACCGGTTTCGGATGCGCAAGTAAGACTGGGCTCGGAACTCATCTGGTATGGAAATTTTGAGGATGAAGGCTGCTCACTCTGGTCGATCCCGGAATTTTCCTCCAATGCCATCAATGGCGAACGCTCAGCTTTTCTGAGTACGGATTCAATGGACGAGGTAAGCGCTACTATTTCCAAGAAAATCAAGCTCTATGACAACGAGCGGAATTACACCCTGCATGGCTGGATCCGCACCCGAAATGCAGGAGCAGCAAATATCACTATCCGCTATTTCAGCTCTCGTAATTCTTACTTTCCAGTGGATACACAAAGCATCTGCGAAGGGCACTCGGGGACAACTAATTGGACCTGGTATTATCAGGAACTGGATCCTCCCTCAAATGCCTGGTATTATGATATCCAGCTACAGCTGGAAGCGGCAGATATGGCCATATCTCAAGCCTGGTTTGATGATGTGGGCTTGATCGAATGGACAGAATATACGGCTGCTTCCGCTTTGCAGGAAGTGATGCATCCCAATAACTACTATTGGTTTCAAGTGCAGACTCCGGAAATTGTGAAATCCTTCACCTGCCACCTTTACGAAACTGCTTATGAAAATCAGCTGCGACGCATAAATAGCTCCAGAACAAGCCCGGACCTACCTCTGAAAATATATCCCAATCCTTTCAATCCCGATACCAATATCAGCTTTGAATTAGCAAAAGCTGCGCTTACCAGAGTAAAAATCTATAATATCAAAGGTCAATTGATCCGGGATTTGCTAAATGAAGAACTCCCCGCCGGAAAACACACGATAAAATGGGACGGTAAAGATCAGCGAGGCAAAATGGCAGCATCCGGCTTGCTCTTTATCCGCATCGAGAGCGGGGGATTTTCTTACTTAAAAAAAGCGATTCTGCTAAAATGACGCGGGCCGCGGCACTCACCACTCTAAGACTGACTCCGGCAAATAGTGGAGCAAAAATAAAGGCGGCACTATTATCAGCACCGCCATCTTTGCTTTTAGAGAATTCTTATTCTTGGGGTAACCACTCGTCCTTGATCGTAGGCTTTTTATCCGGGGCAGGGTCTTCCACGCGGTAGCTGCGATCTGCCAAGTTGTATATTACCTCAATTCCTGCTTTACCAAATTCTGCTTTACTGGTAACGATGAAACCGTAATTTTCAGAATCATAGTGAATTCTAAAATCACTGGTTTCCAAATACAATTCACCATTGTCATTACTTTGGATGGTATAATCATCCGTGCTGCTAAGATTCAATTGCCCAAAATCGAAAGGATAATCACCAAATTCATCAGTTCTTTTAAATTCCTCCGCTGCTTCTATGGCAGTATCCAAAATAGGCAGTATGGCGGCAAAACTCTCACGAGCCTTAGCTTCTTTGGCTTTGTCCTCTCTGAGCTGTCTCATGCCAAATACAAAAACAAAGACCAAACCGATAAGCAGCAGAATCATGATCAATTCTACAAGACTTACCTTGTGTTTATCCTCTACAACAGGTACACTTTTGGTTTTCTTCTGGGTATTATTCTGTGTTTCAGTCATTATCTTCTCCCCGGGAAATCTTCTTTGTACTCACAGTTTTTAAGCTTTCTTTTTTTGTCAAACCATTTTTTCTTGCGCTCCGCTGCATACTAAGATGAGACGGTTCACAAAGCACAACCATCTTCAACCGCATTCCGTGTTTTCTTTGAGAAAAGCAGGTCGACATTTTAGATAGGGTTATGCGTTATGCGTTAGCCGTTAGCCGTTAGCCGTTATGGGTTATCCGTTATCTTTAAGCGCCGCTGGCATTAAACCTTCTCAACCATCTAAACCCTCTCAACCCAATTCTCAATTCTCAATTCTCAAGTCTCAATTCCCCCCGAGTCCCATCGGGACGGATTGGGCTATTCAGATCATATTCGGTATTCATAGCTTAGCAGCATTTATTCAAAGGGGTAAACTTGAGGGCGCTTTCCGGCAAAATCTTTGAGCGAGAAAGCACGCTTAAGATTCACTTCTACATTATAGACGGTATCGGATTGTGAAGATTGATCCACAGCAAAAGAAAACTCGATGAAATCCCAGATCAGACTTGGATTGCGCAGTCTTACTCCCATTCCTTCCGAGAAAAGATACTCTTTGTTAATGAGATTATCCCGTCTGTCTTTCATAATGGCCATATCTACAAATCCGAAGGTAGTAAGCTGAAAACCAAGTAGGGATTGTGGCAAAGACAGGTCTTCTTCCAGACTCAGGAAAATAAGCTCGGTACCTTGCAAATTGCTACTGCCGTGATACAGAGGATCAGAATTCAAGTTAAGGGCTTCAGTTTTGAGGCGTTTATGGCCATACACATATTTGGCACGGATAAAGCTGCGTCCCAAGATTTCCCCCACTCTCTTGGTCCCGGAAATGTACATCGGCTCGATACTAACAACTGCCTGCTCGCTTTTTCCGGCACGGAGGTAACTTTCCACGGCGCCACTCAGATACAAATATTGATCCTTTTGTGGTAACAGAGCCCAGGCAGAATGCAAGCCCACAAATGGCCTTTGCTTATATTCACCAAAGTCATAACCTCCATAAAGTTCAAAGAGATATCCTACCGGTAAGTAGTCGTTATCCAAGAAGGAGCTAATGCGTGGAAGGTAATCATAGGAAGAGCTGGTGATAGCCAAAGCCCCAAGCGCAAAGAGAGATTCCTGCCAGGGCATTCCTTCGACAATACCGGAGTAGGGTCGCTTTTGATAGCAAGTTTGATTCAAACTGAGAGCAGCATAGCTATAGCGTGGATATTCAAAAAGATCAAAACTATGCGCAACCCATAGACCGCCTTCTTGCTTTTTGACCGCCAGGCTATCTCTGGGACTGCTGATACTGGTTTTACTGTAATCTCCGCCGGCATAATACCGAAACAGGGGGTATAAAAAGGGACGTTGTAAAGATAAATCCAGATTCCGGTAGCCAGGGAGATCTGCCCAATTCAGCTCAGTTTGAATAAAGCTGCCAAAGAGATTATTATTTGTAAAAGAGCTTTCCCAACCAAGCGAGTGCTGATTTTGAGGGTCCACAAACCAGGAACTCTTCAGGGAGTTTCCCGTGCCAAAGAGATTACGATCCATGATCTTGATATTGTATTTCTCCCGGCTGATATATTTGCCGCTGATTTGCAGGAAGAACCTCTCTCTCACATAGATCGTGATTCCTACCTCTTGGTTTGGTAATTCTTGAAGCTCCATCCTAATTTCAGAAAAAAGTCCCTGATTATACAGAAAGTGCATATTGCTGATCAGATACGCAGGCTGCAGAGTATCTCCCTCAGTAAAAAAAAGCAGATTACGGATAGCACTCCTCCGGGTTTTGGGATGCAGATCATTTCCGAGCTCAATTGCTCTTTTGATCAGATCGGAATCTATTTGGGGCTGGGTGAAAACATCAAGAGATACGATTTTGATGGAGCCGATTCTCCGGCCTCGGTATTGCTCAAAATCCAGCTCATCTTCCGCTAACTGTTTACTCTCCTCATCGGTCCTGAAAAGCAAAGGATACAAACGGTTAAGCCCAAGATCTTGCATGATGGTCTTGGGCACATCATTCTGATTTACAATAGACTCATCGGCAGGCTCTGGCTGAACTATGGCGCAGAGGGGATGCACCATAATCAGACACAATAAGCACAGCGCAAATTGTTCTGACATTTTGTGGCAGATTGCCTTCATTGCTCTTGTTATCCTCAAAGTCTTATTCTTTTCAAAATTGATTACACCATATATTGCCCTCCCCCTGAGTCAAGAAAATTCATGCTGAACTTGCAATTTGGAGAAAGCAAAAATCCTGGCTCGCGAGTTTAGACCAGATGGGATCCGCACCAGGACGGAACCTGCTACCCGGGTCGCTTCGCCCGCACCGTTGATCAATATGGACTATCGCAGAGGGAATTTATCCTCAAAACCTGCCTCCTGAAGCGGAGTAACTCTATGGTCAGCCGGTTTTTTAGCAATTTCCCCCAGCTTTAGGCCAATTCTCGTCTTTTGATAAAGTGATAGGTGATCAGGATTAAGACGGCACTGATCGCAACGCGAATTAAAGCATCTGAACTGAATAAATGAGACCAACTAAACAGCCCCATGCTGGAGATATTGCCGCTCATTACAGCTCGAGAAACAGCAAGAGGTTTGGACAGAATTGCCAAATAGTAGCTGATGATACTAAACTGTTTTACTCCATAGAGTTTGCTTATAATCATCAGCATAGTATCGATGGCAGCAAGACTAAATAACATGCTGATAGGGCCGTATTTCTTGAAAATCCCGGCAAACAGAGCGTATAAGGGCGGAAAGACCAGAAAAAACAAGATCACATAGGGAATGGAATTAATCAGAGCATTAAAACTCAAAGCAAGATCCGAAAATCCCAGCAAAGCTGTAGCAAGATTCATTACCAAGCAATTGATAGCAGCAAGCAACAAATATAGCAAAAATGGTCCCAGCATCACAAATATGAGTTTGGTACCCAAGGTCTTGCTCAGACTTATGGGAAAGGAGAAATGAAAGATCTCACATTGCTTGAGGTGATCCTGATTGATAATATCCATCAATTGCATCGAAGTAATACTTGCCAGGATACCGATGCCAATGGCGGCGCTAAAATGCAGTGTCCAGATCAGGGCATCAACATGCTGTAGATTCGTTTGAAATGCAACGCTGATGACACTTCCCGATTTGATATAACCAGAGACTAAAACTACTAAAGTTAAAGTATATGTCGCCAAAAGAAACCAGGCTGGAACCAGCATGATTTTCCAATTTACCTGCCAATCCTTTTTGAGGAGAGCTTTATACTGATGCACTGGAACCTCCCACTATTTCCATAAAGATATCTGAGAGTGAAGGACGAGAGTATCGGGCCGAATCAATCTCGATATCAGCCGGTAATACAGCGCTTACAAATCCCAGATTACGGTTTATCTCCTTCGGTTTGAAGCTGCTTAATTCAGACCTTCTATCCTGGGGCAGGGTTACAATCCGGTATCGGTCTTTAAGACTCTCTACTTCTTCATTGAGTACTAATTTGCCATTATCAATGAAGATGATTTCCTGTAATATATCCTCTATCTCCTCCACCTGATGGGTAGAGATGAAAATGGTGCGCTCTTCGTCAAAGAATTCTCCTAAGATAGTATTGAAAAATTCCTTGCGGAAAGCGATATCCAAGCCCAAAGTAGGTTCATCCAAGAGCAGATAACGCACATCAAGCGACAGCGTGAGCAAAAGATACAGCTTGGTCTTCATCCCCTTGGAAAGCTTAGCCACTTTTTTATTCAAAGGCAAATTGCTCCGCGCAAAAAGACGTTCGCTGCGCTCCCGATTGAAGCGGGGATGCATATTAGAAACATAATCAAGCGTCTGTTTCACGGTAAGACGATCGTCCAAACCACTCACATCGGGAATAAAGGCTACTTGATCAAAAACCGTATGATCGCGATGCTTGAGATATAGGCCATCAATACTTACGGTGCCTTCATATTTCAAAAACCCCAGCATACACCGCATGAGGGTTGATTTACCAGCCCCGTTTTTCCCTAAGAGTCCTACGATTTTACCCCAGGGTAAGGTGAAGCTGACATCGTTCAGCGCCACAAATTTGCCGTACTTTTTGCTCAAGTGGCTAATCTGATAAGGAATGGGATTATTTTCAAACGTGCTTTCATATACCGTCATTTTTCTTCTCCATAGATGCTATTAACTTTGCTGATGATTTGGGCTTTGGGAATCTCATAACTCTTGGCTAATCTCAATGAAGGCTCCAGAGTCTCCTGCTCAAAAGTATCCCGACGCATTTTGATAATCTTGTCCCGAGCTCCTGCTGCTACAAAAACTCCCACTCCACGTTTGGGATAGAGAATACCTTCATCTACCAATATGCTGATTGCATTACCGGCGGTGATGGGATTGATCCTGTATTCAGCAGCCAGTTCACGGAGTGATTTTACTCTATCTTCTTCCCTGAGAACTTTGGCCAGTATTTGTTCCTCTATCTGTTGCTTGAGCTGCAGATATATGGGAGTATCATCTTTGAATACTTTCATCGCATCCTCTCAGCGTAAATTTCACTGCCGGTGGCATAGTGATGTATTCAACTAATACACAACCGGACTTCTTGTCAAGGTTATTTCTTGGTCGCTCATTTTTTTATTGAGAATTGAAAATTGGGTTGAGAGGGTTGAGAAGGTTTAGTGCCAGCGGCGCTTAAAGATAACGCATAACGGATAACCAAAAATCCCATATAAAATCTGTGAAATCCGTGTAATCTGTGTGAGACCTTCGCTGTGTGTATAACGCATAACGGATAACCCATAACGCATAACGGATAACCTCTCCTCATAAAAAAATCTGTGAAATCCGTGTAATCTGTGTGAGACCTTCGCTGTGTGTATAACGCATAACGCATTTAGAAAACGTATTTCACACCAAAGGAGAAGGAGCGCTCAGTATCCTTCCACCACCTGATTCCGCCTTCCTTATCCTTATATTTTTCAGAGTATTTGGCAATGAAAAACCAGCGGCGTTTATCGTTCAGACTCATCGTGACGCTGGTGGAGAGTTTTGCTCTGGGGACAGCTACTTTACCCAGACGAAGCTTTTCTACATTGGTCTTGCTATAGGAAAAAGCTACTTTCTCCAAGCGCTTATAACGTGTATCCACCCCGAGGTCAAACCACATAGATTTGCCATCTTTCAAGTCATTACCCATCATATTTTGCCAGGCGAACATAGTTTTGATACGCCGAGCTATTGTAGCTTGAACCTTGCCATAAAAGCCATAAGAAGATTTTTTATCTTTCAAAGCCTCTTGTTTTGAGATCACATAAGGGGTGCCATCCGACAGAGTATCCATTATTGCGCGTTCTTCTTCATAGAAGTGATCGAAAAAACCTTGCGAGAATTTATCACCATGAATGCGATATTCGAGATTAACCTTTATTACATTAAAATCAGCATAGATCCCGGGCAGGATAAAACCGGTACCATTTCCGAAGATATGTGCCATATCCGCATAGACGCCATATTCGGCCTTTTCCTTCTGTAAGAAAGGCTGAGTATAATCAATCCCAATGATATAGACATCATCTTTGGATTTGGGTTTGAGCTGAGTGTAGAGGCTATCCGGTAAGATAAAATCGAGATTGCTATATTGATCCCGATCTGCAAAAAAGGATAGACCCAGGATGCCTTGTTCCACATATTTTAGGGTAGAATCCGGCAAGGGCTTGAGGTGGGTGGAAAAGGCTAAAATGTTATTTTCCTGGATATCTGAGCTAAAAAGTTCAAAGCTGGGCTGGTGAGTGCTCTTTAAGCTTGCTCCCAGTAAGAGTCCATTATGGTGAAGATCCGGGTAGTAGTACATATTTGAGTAGTTTAACATTACCAGTCCATTGCCCATTGAATACACCGGGAAGCCACCAAAATGGAAGAAAAAGGGATCTCCCACTTCAGCATAGCGGAAGTAATAAACCTTGTCCAGGATGTCGTCGATATGATTCCAGTCACTTTCTCTGAGGTGATAATGTTTATCAAAGAGAAAATCCAGGTCCAAACCCAGACCGAATTTTCTGTAGCTGAATTCCTGAATCAGGCGCAATTGATAATACTTCACCGAATCTACTTCTACTTTCCCTATCATGCTCGATACGCTGTATCTACTGCTGGTTTTTACATTGAATGGCATATCCTGGCCAGCCAGTAACAGGGGTAAAAAACCAAGAATCAAGTATAATAATCCACGTTTCATTATCAATTCCTCATAATGCTTTGTAATACTATATTCAGTAGATATCAAAAGCTGTCAAGTAGTAAATCCTCTGGCATCCCCCCCATTTGCTTATCCAGCCTGATTGGGGGGCCTGTTACGACAATAGGTCATGGTATTCACACCCCGAGCTATAGGCTGTTATGCGTTATGGCGTTATCCGTTATCCCAAGACCCAGCGGGACGCCATTTCAGATAGCATGCCGTAAGAAGCTCTCAACATCCCCGAGTTCCACATCAATTGGAATAAGATGATAGGCGGTGGT